>NZ_JBFTSL010000002.1:0-245751 GCF_056400005.1 Arthrobacter sp. 01L42
CGGTTTCCCATGGCTCCTTAGCCCGGCTTTCCGCACCCAGCCGGCGCACGTGTCGGGGCTCAATCCGAGCTCCCTGGCCGCCTTCCGCGTGCTCTTGAGCCGGTCAAACACGAGGAAGAACTCTTCCTTCTGCTCCTGCGTGTATTTCCYGCTGGTTCGTGGTTCACCCGTTAAAGACGACACGGTCGTTGCAACTCCCAAAAATTCTGGGTGTTGCAACGACCGCTAGAACCCAAGATGAACACACCGGGCTTCCTCTGTCAGGAAAGAGGGCCGGACGTCAGGCTACGTTGTTGGTGTAGTCGAGGTCCCGGGTTTCCTTGCTCACGAACAGGGCGATCAGCGTCAGCACCGCCATGGCGGCGAGGTAGACACCCACCAGCACGGTGCTGCCACCGGCCAGTTCCCAGAGCCAGACGGCGATGAACGGAGCCACGGCAGCGCCCAGGATGCTGGAGACGTTGTAGCTGATGGCGGAGCCGGTGTAGCGGACATTGCCCGGGAACAACTCCGGCAGGAGCGCACCCATGGGACCGAACGTCAGGCCCATGAGCGAGAAGCCGATGATCAGCAACGCCATGGCGCCCACGAATCCGGCGCTGAACAGCGGAACGAACAGCAGGCCGAAGGCGAGGATGCCGAAAGTTACAACAATCAGCATCTTGCGGCGGCCGAATTTTTCGGCCAGCGGGCCGGAGACCAGCGTGAAGATACCGAAGAATACGACACCGGCGATCAGCATCCAGAGGAAATCGTTCCGGCTGTAGCCCAGGCCCGGGACGAACGCAGCGGCAGCGGCCTCGGTCATCGGCTTGCCGGCCTTTTCGGCGGCGGCCTTCGCCGTGTCCAGACTGGATGCCCTGGTGCCGTAGGTCAGCGTGAACGTGGTCATCAAGTAGAAGAGCACGTAGGTGGCAAGCATGATGAACGTGCCCAGGATCAGCGGGCGCCAGCTGGTCTTGAAGACCCGTGCCAGCGGCAGCTTGGCAACCTCGTTGGATTCGAGGACCTTGGTGAAGGCCGGGGTTTCGATCAGCTTGAGGCGCACGTAGAGACCGATGATGACCATGACCGCACTGAGCAGGAACGGGACCCGCCAGCCCCATTCCATGAAGGCTTCCGGTGTCAGGGTGTAGCTGAAGACCAGGAAGATCACGTTGGCGATGATGAAGCCGATCGGGGCTCCCAGCTGCGGGAACGTGCCGTAGATGGCGCGCTTGTTTGCCGGGGCGTTTTCGGTGGCCAGCAGCGCCGCGCCACTCCATTCGCCGCCGAGGGCCAGGCCCTGGCAGAAGCGCAGGACCACGAGGAGCGCCGGGGCCAGGAAGGTCCAGCCCGGGACGCTCGCCGTCGGCAGGCAGCCGATCAGGAAGGTGGCGACGCCCATGGTCAGCAGGGAGGCCACGAGCGTGCCCTTGCGGCCGAACTTGTCACCGAAGTGGCCGAAGATGACCGAGCCGAGCGGGCGGGCGATGAAGGCGACGCCGAACACGGCGAAGGATGCCAGCAGCTGGGTCGTCTCGTTCTGCCCGGGGAAGAAGAGCTTCGGGAAAACGAGCACGGCCGCAGTGGCGTAAACGTAGAAGTCATAGAACTCGACGGTGGTACCGATCAGGCTGGCGACAATCACGCGGCCGCGCGAATTCACCTGCTTGGTGGACCCATGCTCCGCGGAGGTGGCAGTGGATGACATGTAGTAACGCTTTCATGAAGACCGGTCGGATATTTCCCCAAGAGCCCGATGCCCGGGACCGCCGGCTAGGGATTCGTATACGTCTGATAATAGTTCCCACCGTCCAGTCAATGGACAAATAGTCCGCTATTTGGACTTCGTGTCGTTGTCTCACGTGGTGGTCGTCACACCTATTCTCACATCGTCATAAAAGCCCCGATAGGCAAAAGTCACAGCGCGTTAATAAACCGCGTCCGTCCCGGAAACGCGGCGTCCCTACCTTTGAAGGACATCACCCCCCAAGGAGGTCTCCCAAGTGACTGCTGAACGCACCGCCGAAATCGGCACCGCAGAGGTCGGCGCCGCCAGTACCGGCGGCACCCTTACCCTCGACCACCGGCCCGGCCGCTGGATCGCCAACTGGGATGCGGAAAACAAGGAGCAGTGGGAGTCGGCCGGCCGCTCGATCGCCCGGCGCAACCTGAACTGGTCCATCTTCGCCGAGTTCCTGGGCTTCGTGGTCTGGCAGCTGTGGTCGATCGTGGTGGTCCAGCTTCCCTCCGCCGGCTTCAAATTCTCTACCAACGAGATCTTCTGGCTGATCTCCATGCCAAGCCTCGTCGGCGCCACGCTCCGGATCCCCTACACGTTCATGGTTCCCCGCTTCGGCGGCCGCAACTGGACCATCGTGTCCGCCCTGTTGCTGCTGATCCCCACGATCGGCCTGGGCCTGTGCGTCGCCAACCCGGCCACCCCGTTCGGCGTCATGCTGTTCGTGGCCGCGCTGGCCGGCTTCGGCGGCGGCAACTTCGCCAGCTCGATGGCGAACATCACCTTCTTCTACCCCGCACGGGAAAAGGGCTGGGCCCTGGGCCTGAACGCCGCCGGCGGAAACCTCGGTGCCGCCGTCGCACAGCTGGCCGTGCCGATCGCCATCACCCTGCTGGCAGCCGGCACCGTGAACCTGCCCGTCGCAGGGTTCATGTGGGTTCCGCTGATCCTGCTGGCGGCCTTCGGTGCCTGGAAGTACATGAACAACCTCACCAGCGCCAAGGGCGACGTCGCAGGTTCGCTGGCCGCGGTCAAAGAGCCGCACCTGTGGATCATGGCGCTGCTGTACATCGGCACCTTCGGCTCCTTCATCGGCTTCGCCGGCGTCTTCCCCAAGCTCATCAAGGACTACTTCCCGGCATTTTCCTCCATCTCCGTCGGCACCGTGGCCCTGTCCCTGGCCTTCCTCGGCCCGCTGGTCGGCTCCCTGGCCCGCCCGTACGGCGGACGCATGGCAGACCGGATGGGCGGGGCCCGCATGACCGTCGCCGCCTTCGCCGCCATGGCCGTCATCACCCTCACCATGCTCTGGACCCTGCCGCTGAAGAACTTCTGGCTCTTCCTCTTCCTGTTCCTGCTCCTCTTCACTGCCAGCGGCTTCGGAAACGGCGCCACCTACCGCATGATCCCGATCATCTTCGCCACCTCCAGCCGGGCCGCCCGCGCCGGGGCCAGCACGCACACCACCCAGCGGCTCGCGTCCTCGGCCCTCGGCCTGATCTCGGCCATCGGCGCCTACGGCGGATTCATCATCCCCCAGGTCCTCAACGCCTCCAACACCGCCAGCGGTTCCTACACCTCGGCGTTCTACGGCTTCGTGGGGGCCTACGTGCTGATGCTGGTGGTCTGCTGGTTCTGCTACATCCGCAACGCCAACCGAAATGCGATGGGACACGTCTAACATGACCAAAAGCGCCGACACGCACTGCCCTTACTGCGCTCTGCAGTGCGCCATGACGCTCACATCTCCAGCGGCTCTGACCCCGGCTGTCCAGCCGGGGTCAGACCCCGTAGACGCTGCACCGGGCCCCGCCACTACCCCAACGACCGCGCCGCTCCTGACAGTCGCCGGACGGGACTTCCCCACCAACCGCGGCGGCTTGTGCCGCAAGGGCTGGACCTCCGCCTCGTTGCTGGACCACCCGGGCCGCGTCACGGAGCCCCTGCTGAAGGGCGCCGACGGCGTCCACCACCCGGTAAGCTGGGACGAGGCCCTCATGCGGATCGTCTCCGCCGTAAAGCAGGCCCGCCTCGAGCACGGGGCTGACGCCGTCGGCGTGTTTGGCGGCGGCGGCCTCACCAATGAGAAGGCCTACCAGCTGGGCAAGTTCGCCAGGCTGGCTTTGGGCACCTCACGGATCGACTACAACGGGCGGTTCTGCATGTCCTCGGCCGCCGCGGCCGGCATGCGCGCCTTCGGCCTGGACCGCGGGCTCCCGTTCCCGCTCGCGGACCTCGACACCGCCAGCACCATCCTGATGCTCGGCTCCAACGTTGCCGAGACCATGCCGCCCTTCGTCCAGCACCTCCAGGGGGCGCGCGACGCCGGCGGCCTGATCGTCGTCGACCCCCGGCGCTCCGCCACCGCCGCCTTCACCTCCGACGGCGGCGGGCTGCACCTGCAGCCGTTGCCCGGCACCGACCTCGCCCTGCTCCTGGGCATCTCCCACGCGGTGATCCACGAGGGCCTCGCGGACGCGCGATACATCGCGGACCGGACCACGGGTTATGACGCCGCGGTCCGCAGCGTCGGAAGCTTTTGGCCCGAACGGGTCCAGTCGATCACCGGCGTCCCCGCCGGGCTGATCCGTGAAACCGCCCGGCGGCTGGCCGACGGCGCCGGCAAGGGCGGCAGCTACATCCTCACCGGCCGCGGCGTCGAACAGCACGTGGACGGCACTGACACCGCCACGGCCGCCATTAACCTCTCCCTCCTGCTGGGCCTGCCGGGCTCCGCGCGCAGCGGCTACGGCACGCTCACCGGCCAGGGCAACGGCCAGGGCGGCCGCGAACACGGCCAGAAGTCGGACCAGCTCCCCGGCTACCGGAAGATCACCGATCCCGCCGCCCGCGCCCACATGGCCAGGGTCTGGGGCGTGCCCGAACCCCTGATTCCCGGCCCCGGCCTTCCCGCCGTCGAACTGCTCAAGTCGCTGGGACAGCCCGACGGCGTCCGGTGCCTCTTCGTGCACGGCGCCAACGTGGCGGTGTCCGCCCCGGATGCGAATGCCGTGATCGCGGGCCTGCGCAGCCTGGACTTCCTGGTGGTGTGCGACTTCTTCCTCTCCGAGACCGCCGCCGAGGCGGACCTGGTCCTGCCGGTGACCCAGTGGGCCGAGGAAGAAGGAACCCTCACCAACCTCGAGGGCCGCGTGCTCCGCCGCCGCCGGGCCCTCACTCCCCCGCCCGGTGTCCGCAGCGAGCTGTGGATCATGACCCGGCTGGCCGAAATGCTGCACGCGCCCTCCACCTTCAGCGAGGATCCGGAAACAGTGTTCGAGGAGCTCCGGCTCGCTTCCTCCGGCGGCCTGGCCGACTACTCCGGGATCGACTACGCCATGCTGGACCGCGGCGAGGCCGCCTACTGGCCCTACCCCGCCGGGAGCGCGGGCACGCCGCGGCTCTTCCTGGACGCCTTCGCCCATGCGGGCGGCCGGGCAGCGTTCACGCCGGTGACGCCCCGGCGTCGTTCTTCTTCTGCGGGCGTCCCGTCCGCGGCGGACCGCCGGGCGGACCAGCGGGACGACCGAGCCGGCGACGATCGTCCCGGCACGCCGATGACCCTCATTACCGGCCGCCTGATGGAGCACTACCAGTCCGGCGCGCAGACCCGCCGGGTGGCCGCCCTGGCCGAGGCACGGCCGGAGGCGCGGCTCCAGCTCCACCCCGCCGCGGCTGCCGCCCAGGGCATCGCCGACGGCGACTACGTCTCGATTTCCAACGAACGCGGCGTGGTCAGCTGCCGCGCCGAGCTGACCACAGATATCCGCCCGGAGACGGTGTTCCTGCCGTTCCACTTCCCGGAGCTCGAGAGCGCCAACCGGCTCACGGAGGCGGCCACGGACCCCATTTCCGGGATGCCCGAGTTCAAGACCAGCAAAGTGTGGATCCGCCCGGCAGCTTCCCTGGATGCCCTGGCCGGCATGCACAGCGGCGTTCCAGCCCGCGTTCTTCAAGCAGAGGAGACCTCATGACTGAGCGGATTGTGGTGGTGGGCTTCGGGCCAGTCGCCGCGAGGCTGATCGACGAGCTGCTGCCGGCCGTGCGCAGCGGCATCGCACACCTGACCGTGGTCGGCGAAGAGTCCGAGGCGGCGTACAACCGAGTGCTGGTGGCGGACCTTGGCGTCGGGCGGACGACGCCGGCCGCACTGGCCCTCGCGGACGCGGCGGCACTGGTGGCCGACGGCGTCGATGTCCGGCTGGGCGTCCGCGTCCGCCGCTTGGACCGCGCCCGGCAGCAGGTCTTGTTGAGCGACGGCACCTCGCCCGGCTACGAGCGGCTCGTCTTCGCCACCGGTTCACGGCCGGTCATCCCCAACCTGACCGGGCTCAACCCGGACCCGGCCGCGCCGGTGCTGCCGCCGGGCGTGACCGCCCTGCGCGATCTCCGCGACGCGTCCGTGCTCCACTCGGCCGTGGCCGGCGGCAAGCGCGTGGTGGTCCTGGGCGGCGGTGTGCTGGGCCTGGAGACGGCCCTCGCCGCGGCTGAGGAAGGCGCCACGGTGACCGTGGTGCACAACGGCCCGCATCCCTTGGGCCGGAACATCGACCGCGGCGGCGGCGCCGTGCTCGCGGCGTCCCTGCGGAACTGCGGCGTGCGGGTGGCCGGCAACGCCCGCTCGGTCGGCGTCGAACACAACGCGCGCGACGGCGGTTTCTCCGCCTTGTTGCTGGATGACGGCTCCGCGATCGACGGCGACCTCCTGGTCCTCTCCTGCGGTGTCCGGCCGCGGACCGAACTGGCGGAGGGCTGCGGGCTCTCCACCGGTGCCGGGATCCTGGTGGACCACAAGCTCCGCGCCCACCACGAGCCCCACATCTTCGCGATCGGCGACTGCGCCGAGGTCCGCTGCCCGGACCCCGAGTGCGTTCAGTGCCGGACTGCGAAGGGACCCTCCGGGCTGGTCGGCCCGGGCTGGCGGCAGGCCGAATGGCTCGCCGACTATCTGACCCTGCTGGCGTCCGGCGCCGAGGCGGAGGCCGAGGCTTTGCCGTCCCTGCCGGCGGAACTGCCGGGCGTGATCGTGCTCAAGGCCCGCGGCATGAACATGGCCGTGGCCGGGGACGTGTCCGCAGATCCCTGGGACGAGGAAGCCTTGAGCTCCGGGTCCGTGAACGGCCGGCCCCGGCTGCAGATCGCCCAGTGGGCCGATCCCGAGCACGGCCGCTACGTCAAGATGACCACCCGCGCCGGCGTGCTGGAAGGGCTCGTGGCCGTGGGCATGCCGCGAACCTCGGCCGAGCTGGTGCAGCTCTTCGAACGCGGCGCGGAACTGCCCGCCGACAGGTCACTGCTGCTGCGCCTGGACGGGCCGGACCAGATCGCTTCCGCGGGTGCCGCCGACCCCGCCCGGACCGTCTGCCGGTGCGCCGGCGTCAGCGGCACGGCGATTGCTACGGCCGTGTCCGAGGGCTGCGGAACGGTGCCCGAGGTATCGGCGTCCACCCGCGCCGGCACGGGCTGCGGCGGCTGCCACGAGGACATCAAGGGCATCATCGAGGCCCACTTTCAGGGGGCGGCTGCCTGATCATCCGGCCACTGCTGCGCCCCAACACCGACGAAGGCCGTCAGCATCTTGTGTCTGGCGTCCGCCCGACAATGCGACACATGTCGCAACGATGGCCGCGGTAGTCGATCTCGGCGATGATGGTCCGGTGAACAGCGCTGAGGAATCAATTTTAAAGATCGTGACGGTACCGGACTCCGCAGATGCTCGGTTGTTCGTCGAGTTGTCGAGCTACGGGGCGGATCTTGCTGAAGCTCGCCATGCCCTCGATCTCGCGATCAAGTCCCGTGGGGAGGGCTCTCAGCTCGAGGACGCGGGCGCCTATCTGATCGCCTTCGCCGTCGTCGCATACTGCCGCACCTACTTCCACTCGAACGTGCGCAAGCCACTGACCGACCACATCGCCATCCCCGATGAGCTCTTAGACATTCACCAGCTGGTGGGGGCATTCAGGAACACCACGATTGCGCACTCGCAATCAAACGTGGCGACAACTTTTCCGGTGGGTGTCCTCGATGCCTCAACCCTTCGAGTGCGGGATGTGTCGGCAATGACCGCGTCGCAGACGCTGCCGCCTCCGCTCGTGGAGCTTTTCCGCGAACTCGTCGAAACAGTGGACGATCGCCTCTTCGAGGTGACCGAGGCAGTCCGGCAGAGGCTGGCCGAGCAGTTGAGCAGGGCCGACCTTGCGAGGATGGTTGACGAGGGCGGCCAGCTAAAGATAGTCGACGCCACGGACGAGGACTTCACCCCACGAACGAGGCGGCGTCCTTATCCCGCCTCACACACGTGGTACTGGTCGGCAACGTCGCAGACGGGCGACTGACTCCGCGTGCGCAACAACAATGTTGCCGGTACCAGGTGTGGGTCGTACGTTTACCACCTACAGCTAATCGGGCGTGTGGTCGGCAAGGTCGAACAAGCCTGAGGCCCAGTTCAGAAACGTTGCCCGCGTATCGGTGAACGGGCAGCCGTGTTGGGCGTGGCGGCGAACTATATCCGCGGGGTTTCCGCCATCGATGCCCGCGAGGCACAGCTGGACCGGGCCATGGTTCCGGCGCCCCGGAATACGCTCTCCGCCGGACACCGGTGCGGCCCCGCTACCCCTTTTAGACCCCGGGCCGGCGGGGTTTACTGCGCTGCGTTGTCGAAATTCTTCTGCCACTGGGCATGCTCGCGGGCGGCATCCAGCCGGCGGCTGGCAGTCCACCTGGGCAGATAGTCGGGCCGTGGCAACTCGAGGGCAGGCCTGGGCTTGGCCGCTGGCCGGGTCTGGATGGACTTGGCAACAGGGCGAGCCTGGACGGGCCTGGCCACAGGCCGGGTCTGAACGTGCTCCCGGCGGTAGTTCGGCTTGGGGTCGGCGATCGTCCAATTGATCAAGGTGCGCATGATCAGCACGAGCACCCACAGGCCGATCCCAGCCACGATGTATTGCCAAAACAAGACCAGCAGCAAAATGGCTACTAGCACGAAAAGGAACATGACGCCATTATGCATTTTCGACGCACCAGGAGGTAGAGGTCTTTTTTTCCTGATCGCCCCGCAGGTGAGTTGTCGTCCTCATGGTCATCACAATGTCGGGCCGGATGATGAGAAGGAACTGAGGAGAGGCCCGACCACCGTGAGTGCTCTGGCGTGGACCCTCCGCTTGGGGTACGCCGCCTACCAAACCACACCGGAACGAACACATACAGGGCAGCCCGGACATAGTCAGCATGGGAATATCGATCGCTACTTCGAAGCGGTCATGCTCTACCAATGCAATCCCCGTCCTGGTCTTGACGTCGTGCGTGAATTGGGGAGCCCGGACCTTGTTGAAACGCAGTGCACCAACCTCCCGCCAGCTGTAACCGCACGTCGGGCAAGTCCGAGTCCGAGTCCGGCCATTGTCAGTCAGACGCACGCTTGCGACACTTGGGGGCTTAGAAGGACGAAGGTCTCACCTGTTTTCCCTACCGGCGAACAGAACTCCTGTTCGTGCGACAACGGTACGGGCAGTGGCACTGCCGGTGGGAAGCGGCATGCTTCGTTATCCGGCGCTACTTGGATTAAACTGGGGGCATTAAACCCCTTCGAGGACTGGTTGCCCGTGGAGACAGTATTCTTCCTGGTCGTAATTCTCATCGCAGTGTGGATCCTGCTCGGCCTCTTGCTGAGACTCAAGAAGAGAACCCACCGCAAGGGCTCCAATTACTACGTGCCCACCTTCAAGGCCAACTTCGACACATGGGAGAGTAAATGGACCATGGACCGAAAGCTGCAGGAGAGGTGGGATAAGGCACGGTGGCAGCAGGAGTTTAACCGTCCGTAACTTTGGAGCAGGCGGTCACCATTCCCCCGAAGAGGAACATTAAAGCCGCGGATGCTGTGAAGCGCATTCATGACCGCACGGGTCACCCTGCGGACGAGGTGCATCCCATTCCCCTCTCGGTATAGTGCGTCCGGCCACCCCGGACTGCGGGGCAGGCCAAGTTGCCACATACGGTTCGGCTGTCCCACGCCATCTGGGTTGAACAATAATCGGGAAGCCCGGAGTTCAGGGCACTCAGCAACTCCACTAGCTCCGAAGCGGGCCTTTCTCCCCTTGGCACGGCCGAGGGGCGGGGCTGCAATGAACGTAGGTTCCGTTCAGCCGCAGGAGGCATCCCATGAACGTCCCGGTCATTTTGGCGCTCGGCGCGATCGTTGTGTTCGCCGTCGTGATGGGCGTTGTCATGTCGCGCGACAAGGATCCGCAACGGCGGGCGGCCGCGCTGACGCGCACCGGAGCGGCCGTCATGGCGGCGTTCACCATCATCGGGGGAATCTTCATCGGCGGCTTCGCGATGCAGGACCCGGGCGGAACAACCGGAACGCTGATCACGCTCGCCTGGGTGGTTCCGATGTTCATCCTCGCGGTCTCTGCCTGGTTCTGGCCGGCGGCAACCGCTCCCCTGCTGCTCGCCCTCGCCTCGGCCTTCATTGCCGCGTGCGTGTGGCTCGCCTTCGACCCCGCTGCCCTGAGCGCCTTCCTCAACGACAACGGCCCCCTTATCGCCGTCAGCGTTCTCGCGCTGGCGTTCCCGGCCGCAATCCTCGGCCTGAAAGTTACCGCACTGGCCGGCTGGCTGCTGGTGGGCCTGGGGGTGTTGCCGCTGTTGATCACGATCATCGGAAGGTCGGGTGCGGTCGGATCGCTGATCGCGGCCAGCCTGGTTCCCCTGTCCTGCGGGATCGCCTATCTGCTGTCCGTCCGGATGGCCAGGACGGGTTCGACGTCGGGAACCATCCACCCCGCGGCCGCCTAGGGCTGCCGCACCGCCGCCAAACCCGGCCGCGTAACGCAAATCGGGCCGCGGGCCAACGGCGGGTAGCATCGGGGCCATGAGCGCCGACGACGACGACATCACCGAAGAACTGCTGGCCGACGCCCGGAAGCTGACCGGGTTGAGCCTGGAACTGCTTGGGCTCGACCCCCACCCGGACGACATGACAGCCGAGCAGCGGCTCCAGTTTGATCCCGAGGACCTGGCCGAAATGGCCTCCGTCTCCTCCGAAGACCGGCGCAAAGCCGTGGGCCAGACCCGTCTGCTGGCCGGACTCCTGTGGAACTCGTCCAGCATTCTGATCGACCAGTTGTTCCGCGATCTCGGAACGCTCAGCACGCTGGATGTTCTCACGCCGGCCGACATCGCCGGGACCTCCGTCCTGTCCTCGCTGCCGCCACAGTTCGCCGCCAGCTACGACGCGAAGTTCACCCAGAAGTTCATCGTGGTCGCGGCCGACGTCACCGCGTCGCTGGTCCGGGGCTGGACCGCCCCCGGCTGCCTTGCAGCGGAACTAGCCGTCCGCTGCCTGCTCGATCAGGCGGAAATCACCGAGGACATCTACGAACTGGATCTTCCGGAGGACTGGCGGGCCGACGTCGAGGAAGTCCTGTTGGAGGATGCCGACAGTGACGCGCTCTACTCCGACAACCTTGACGTTCTCGAGGACGACGCCGCAAGTCTGGATTTCGAGCAGTGGTTCATACCCTTCACCCCCGGCGACACGGTTCCGCCGTACGCCTACTCCTGAGCCCTACGGCTGGGCGGGCGGCTCGGCGAACCGGGCCAGGAAGTCCTCCGTGAAGCGCCGGACGCCGTCCCACTCGGTGTACACGTAATCACGGGACGTGTCCGTGTCCGGGGATCCCTTGTCGCTGGCGATCTTCTTCATGACGTGCTTCTTGATGAACCCGTAGTGGGTATAGAGCACGGCGCCGGCGAACAACCCGACGTGGGCGGGCCGCCAGCCCGTGTCCTGCTCGAACTTCTCCGCGTAGCCCTCCGCGGTCTGCTCGTCTCCGTGTGCGGCCATGCTCACCGAAACCAGGGCCGACGGCAAGCGTTCGAGCTCAGCGCGGTTCTTCTTCACGAAGTCTGCGACGTACCCCTCGTGTTTTCCCACGTGCACCGAGGCCGCCACGATCACGCCGTCATAGCCGCCCGGAAGAGGGTCCGGGGAATGCTTGAGGTCCGCCGTCTCCGCCTGGTGCCCGTTCGCCCGGACCACCTCGGCGATGTACTCCACGATCTGGGCGGTTTGTCCTTCGACGGTCCCGTAGGGGATATAGATTTTGGCCATGTGCCAAGTTGACCTCGCCCGGCTGTGACGCACTACGGCCGAAGGTCCCGCGGGCGGCGACGCACGGCCCTCTTGACGCCCGCACTCTTGACGGCGGCGGCCTACCGACATGAGATGGACGAAGGCCCGGTGCGGTTCTGATTCGACCGGCCGGTACACAAGCAGAACCCTCGATGAAAGGACGCAACATGTCCCTGCTCGACTCCGCCCTCTGGGACGGCAAGATCTACCTCAGCGGCTGGCGGCCCGGGCGCGGCGGGACCGGTGACGCCGTCGAACCAGCCACCGGAGAAACGCTGGGCCGCTATGGCGTGGCCTCGGTGGAGGATGTCCGCGAAGCCGCCGCTGTAGCCGCGAAAGCGCAAAAGGACTGGGCCGCCCGCAACCCGGAAGACCGCGCCGCCGTGCTCCGCCGCGCGGGACAACTCTGGGAGGAACACTCGGCGGAAATCCAGGCCTGGATCGTCCGCGAATCCGGCGGGATCCCGCCCAAAGCCGGGCTGGAAACCCACATCGCGGCCAACGAATGCTACGACGCCTCCGCCCTGCCCTCACTCCCGGCTGGCGACGTGCTGACCTCAAACGAGAGCCGCTGGTCCTTCGCCCGGCGCCGGCCCGTCGGCGTCGTTTCGGTGATTGCACCGTTCAACTTCCCGCTGATCCTCTCCATCCGCGCAGTCGCCCCGGCGCTGGCCCTTGGCAACGCCGTCCTGCTCAAACCGGACCCGCGCACTGCGGTCTGTGGTGGCGTCACCTTGGTCCGGGTGTTCGAGGAGGCGGGTCTTCCGCCCGGCCTGCTCTCCCTGCTGCCCGGCGGCGCCGAGATCGGCTCGGCCGTCGTAGAGGCACCCGAGGTCCGCGTCATCGCCTTCACGGGGTCGACGGCGGCAGGGCGCAAAGTGGGCGAGGCGGCCGGCCGGCTGCTCAAGCGCGCCCACCTGGAACTCGGTGGGAACAACGCAATGATCGTGCTGCCCGGCGTCGACCTCCCCAAAGCTGTCTCCGCCGCCGCGTTTGGCTCCTTCATGCACCAGGGTCAGATCTGCATGGCGTCCGGCCGGCATATCGTGCACGAGGACATCTACGAGGACTACGTCAGCGCCCTGGCGGAACAGGCCCGCCATCTACCGGTAGGCGACCCGAAGAGCGGAACAGTGGCGCTGGGCCCGGTAATCGACGAGAAGCAGCTCCACCGGGTGGACACGATCGTTCAGGACGCGGTGCAGGGCGGCGCGCGCCTGGCCGCCGGCGGCAGCCACGACGGCCGCTTCTACCAGCCCACCGTGCTCGCCGACCTCGACCTCGCCAGCCCGGCGTGGAAGGACGAAATCTTCGGCCCCGTGGCGCCGGTGATGAAGTTCTCCACCGTGGACGAGGCCGTGGCCCTGGCCAACGACAACGAATACGGGCTCTCCATCGGGATTCTCGGCGACGTCGGCATGGCCATGACGATCGCCGACCGGCTCGACTCCGGCAAGGTCCACATCAACGAACAGACCGTATCCGACGAGGCCAACTCGCCCTTCGGCGGGGTCAAGAACTCGGGCAACGGCTCGCGGATCGGCGGCCATCACGCCAACATGGAATCCTTCACGGAAATCCAGTGGCTGACCGTGCGGCCGGACATCGCGCCGTACCCGTTTTAGGCCGGGTGAATGCGGGAGTTCCCCGCCGCGGATGGCGCGGAGCCGGTGGTCCCATTTTCCGCAAACGACGCGCCGAACGTCCCATAAAACAGCACCCTTCCCAGTCAGGTGTTGCGACGTTGACGCGAAACCGCGGCCCCCGCACGGCGGTGCGCCCGACTGCCGAAAACGAAGAATCCCTGCCCGGATTCCCGGCCAGGGATTCTTCGCTCAGCGGAAGCGCACTAGTAGCCGGAGGGCTGGTCGAACCGCTGGCCGGCAGGGTTGGAGGGCAGAATTGTCATCACCAACAGCGCCAGGCCGCCGAGGAACGGCACCAGGACCAGCAGGATCAGCCAGGCGCTCAGGTTCACGTCGTGGAGGCGCCGCGCCAGCAGGGCCACGGACGGAACGATTGTCCCGAGCCCCCAAATGACAGCAAGGATCAAGCCGACAATGGCACCCGGTCCCGTCACGGCGGTTCCGGACGCATTAGTCGTCGTGCCGGTGCTGGTGATGATGTTGATGACTATCCCGACGATGAGGGACACCAGTGCCCACCACCAGTACTCACTGCGGCTTGCCCGGCCGGAGAAGATGGCGTATTTCTTGAAGAATCGCTGGACGGCCTGCTTGAGGGTAGCCCCATAGAGCGGCGCCCAAAGCGGAGTCTCTCCGGTCTGGGGCAGAAATGCATTCGGTTGCTGCGGATAACTCATGTAGTCCCCTTGAATGAGTGCGAATGACGAGATTCATCCTAGGGCCGCCGGCGGACATGAATGCCTGTTGGGCGGCGAGAATTTACACTGCGTTCACCCGCGCATGTGTGCGGCGCAGGAGGCTAGACCCGGATCAGTGGACGCGGAACCTCAGGCGCCGGTCAACCGTCGTGCTTAATCTCCCGGCTCGAACACCGCGGTTCCCATCATCAGGATGCCGCGCCGGGGTATCCAGAAGTCCCCCAACCTGTCCTGGACTGGCAAGGCAGCGGGTTCTCCCAAGTCGCGTCCCTTGAGCACGGCCCGGCTGTCTGCGACGAACCACATGCGCCGAGGGTGGACGGCAAATCGTTGGCCGTTGGGGGCGAGGCCAGTCAGGCCCAGGTGGCCCGCCCCGAGGAGCGGTCCGGCAACGGCACCCATGGCGCGCAGGAACGCCCGGCTGCGCCACAGCCGGTCCGGAACGGCACCGGACACCACCGTCATGAATCTGGTGATCGTCGTGGAGCGCAGCGTGAGCTGCCAGTGCAGCGCAGCGCCGCCGTCGACGTCGACCGTGAAAGCGTGGCTGCCGCTCCACGTGAGGGAAATGCGGGAGGTTGACGCCGAATCGAGGGCGGCGCCGAAGTACCGGGGGCACGAGAGTCCTGGGGCCACGGTGCCATGCATTGACCATGCTCCGGCGGGGTCGCGGATCCAGACCGAGGTGTACCCCGGCCCGATCGATGACCCGGCGAAGCGCCGCAACGCCAGTACGTAGCCTGAACTGAACGGAACCCCGGTGACGCCGAACCCGGTGAAGGTTTCTTCTTCCCCCGCGACGTCCCCCGCGGCGCCGTGCGCAGTAGAGCGCGCGGCGGCCCGCTCGGCGGCTTCAACCAGCGCCTGGGGACTCTGCATGGCATCAGCCTCCGGATTGCGGCGGGCCCGCTCTGTAACTCTACGTGCGCAATCTACATGTGGACGTGGAGCCGCCGGGCTGCTTCGGAGATGGAGCCACTCAGGGACGGGTACACGGTGAAAGTGCTGGCGACGTCGTCGACGTGCAGCTTCTGGGTCACGGCGATCGAGATCGCGAAGATGAGCTCGGAGGCGTTCGGGCCCACCACCACCCCGCCGATCACGGTGCCGGAGCCCTTGCGGGCGAAGATTTTGATGAAACCGTCGCGGTGGTTGCGCATCTTGGCGCGGGCGTTGCTGCGCAGGGACAGCTTGATGACGTCGGCCTGGTACTTGCCCGAATCAATCTCGGCCTCGGAGACGCCCACGTTCGCAATCTCGGGCGAGGTGAAGATGTTGGATGCCACCTGGTGCAGCTTAAGGGGCATGACACTGTCGCCCAGGAAGTGCGCGATCGCGATCCGGCCCTGCATCGCGGCGACGGAGGCGAGCGCCAGCACGCCGGTGCAGTCGCCCGCGGCGTAGATGTTCGGCGCAGTGGTGCGCGAGACGCCGTCGACCTTGATGTGGCCGCTCTCGGTCAGCGCGACGCCGGCTTCCTCCAGGCCGATGCCGGCCGTGTTGGGGATGGAGCCGACGCAGACCAGGCAGTGGCTGCCGGTCACCTTCGAACCGTCGCCGAGGGTGACCACGACGCCGTCGTCCGTGCGCTCGACGGTCTCGGCGCGGGCGCGGGAGAGGACCTTAAGCCCGCGGCGTTCGAAGACGCCCTCGAGGACCTCGGCGGCGTCGGTGTCCGAGCCCGGCAGCACGCGGTCGCGGCTGGAAATCAGGGTGACCTTGGAACCCAGGCCGTTGTAGGCCGAGGCGAATTCCGCGCCCGTGACGCCGGAACCCACCACGATCAGCTCTTCGGGGAGCACGTCCATGTTGTAGATCTGGGCCCAGTTGAGGATGCGCTCACCGTCCGGGCGGGCCGTGGGCAGTTCGCGCGGGTGGGCGCCGACCGCCAGCAGGATGGTGTCTGCTTCCACCGTCTCGGTGCCGTTGGCGGTGAGGACCTCGATGGTGTGGTTGTCCAGCAGCCTGCCGGAACCGATCAGGATGCGGACGTTCTGGTGTTCCAGCCCGACTTGGATGTCCTCCGACTGCTTCCGCGCCAGCCGCAGCAGGCGGTCGTTGATGTGCTTGAGGTCCGCGCGCATCGTGGGGGTGCAGTCGCCGCCGTCGAGGTCGAATTTAACCCCGAGCTCGCCGGCCTCGCCGACGCGGGTCATCAGATCTGCCGTCGCGATCAGGGTTTTGGACGGAACGACGTCGGTCAGCACCGCCGAGCCGCCGAGGCCCGCACGCTCGATGATGGTGACCTGCGCCCCCAGCGAGGCGGCGACCATGGCGGCCTCGTAGCCGCCAGGGCCTCCGCCGAGAATTGCGATGCGGGGTGAGCTGAAGTCAGGATGCGTAGTCACAATCAACCATTGTCCACCATCTGAACCGGAGCCACCAAGAATCCGGGCCGCGCGCGGGTCCGGCCGTGCATGCTGGGCAGCGGGCCCCGGCCGCGATAACTTGTACCGGTGAGTACAACAGAATTCCTGAACACGGACCCTTTCGACGCCGCCCGCGCCGCCGCCGACTACATCGCTGCAGAGACGGGCGTCGACTCCCATGACGTCGCGCTGGTCCTCGGCTCGGGCTGGGGCGACGCCGCCGAGCTCATCGGCGAGACGACCGCCACCTTGTCCGCCGCCGAAATCCCCGGCTTCTCCGCACCGTCCGTGGTGGGGCACGTGGGCACAATCCGCTCGGTCCTGACCAAAGAGGGCAAGCGCGCCCTGGTACTGGGCGCACGCACGCACTACTACGAGGGCAAGGGCGTCCGAGCCGTGGTGCACGGGGTGCGCACCGCCGCCGCGGCCGGCTGCAAGACCCTCGTGCTGACCAACGGCTGCGGCGGGCTTAACGAGAACTGGACGCCCGGCACGCCGGTGCTCATCAGCGACCACATCAACCTCACCGCCACCTCTCCGTTGGAAGGGGCAACGTTCGTGGACCTGACGGACCTGTACTCCTCCCGGATCCGCGGGCTGGCCCGCGAGGTGGACCCCTCGCTGGACGAGGGCGTCTACGCCCAGTTCACCGGCCCGCACTATGAGACGCCCGCCGAGGTGCAGTACGCCAAGCGGATCGGCGCCGACCTGGTGGGCATGTCCACGGCGCTTGAGGCGATCGCCGGCCGTCACGCCGGCATGGAGGTCTTCGGCATCTCGCTGGTGACCAACCTCGCCGCCGGGATCAGCCCCGTGCCGCTCAGCCACGGGGAAGTCCTCGAGGCCGGCGAGGCCGCCGGCCCGCGGATTTCCAAGCTGCTGGCAGACATCATCGCCAAGCTCTGATCCTGGCTCTGGGCTGGGCCCCGCGACAGGTCCTGGGCCACCCGGCTGCGGCTATTCCGCGGCCAGGTAGTCCAGGACCTTTGCTTTATCCGCCGGGAACCGCCGCTCCATCGAGTCCGCGATCCCGGCGATGCTCTGGCGGGCCAGCGCCTGCCGCCAGGCGAGTTCGGCCTGGCGCATGGTCTGGGAAATCAGGCACGTCCGCGCGAAGTTCTCCTGCCGGTCCGGTTCCGGAACATTTCCGAGGATCGCCTCGCACCGGAACGCCGGGTCCTGGCCCTCCAGCGCCAGCACGATGTCCAGCACGGTGATATTTTCGGGCCGGCGCGCCAAGAGAAAGCCGCCGCGGGGACCCGACACCGAGTCCAGGACGCCGGCGCGGACCAGCGACTGAAACTGCTTGTTGAGATAGGCCGCCGGGAGTTTGTAGAACTCTGCCAGCCGGGCACTGTTCACCGGTTCACCGGGCGGTGTCCATGCCATGTTGACGCAACTGTGCACGGCCCATTCGACACCACGGCCCATCTTCATATTCCAGACGTTACGTGTCCGGAAATTTGGGTGTCAAGGTCCCGCGAAAAGCCTCGAGATGGAACTGAAACCCGAACTCCCGATTGTCTGGGCAGGAATCGCCCACGATTGGCGATAGTTTGGTTCCATGACGTCTTCTGATGCCGAACTCGCCCGCCTCCTGAGCGATGCCCGCGATTGGGCAAGCCAGGACCCGGACCCCGCCACCGCCGCCGCACTCTCCGAACTCGTCCGCCGCGCCGACGGGGGCGTCGCCGCGGCCCGCCAGGAACTGGCCGACAGCTTCAGCGGCACCCTGCAGTTCGGCACCGCTGGACTGCGGGCAGCCCTCGGCCCGGGTCCGAACCGGATGAACCGCGTGGTGGTCCGCCGCGCCGCCGCCGGCTTCACCGCCTTCCTCACCAACGCGGTCGGGCAGGCCTCCCCCGGCACCCGGCCGCGCGCCGTCGTCGGCTATGACGCCCGTTACAACTCCGACATTTTCGCCGAGGAAACAGCGGCGATCCTCACCGCGGCGGGGGTTGAGACCTTCCTGATGCCGGCAGCGCTGCCCACCCCGCTGCTCGCCTACGCCGTGCGGGCGCTGGACTGCGACGGCGGCGTCATGGTCACCGCCAGCCACAACCCGCCGCAGGACAACGGCTACAAGGTGTACCTCGGCCGTCACGCGGTGGAGGAAAGCGGCCGCGGCGCACAGATCGTGGCACCCTACGATGCCCTGATAGCGGCGAAGATCGACGCCGTCGGTGCCCTGGACTCGATCGTCCTGGCCGCGGACGGGTGGACTGTGCTGGAGCCCTCGATCGCGACCGACTACCAGCGCGCCGTCGCGGCCCTGGCGGTTCCTGAGCACTTCCCGGCCCGCGGGCTGAAGATCGTCCTGACCCCCATGCACGGGGTGGGCGGAGAAACGGCCGTGGCGGTGCTGAACGCCGCCGGATTCGACGACGTCACGCTCGTCACCGAACAGGCGCAGCCGGATCCGGACTTCCCCACGGTCAACTTCCCGAACCCGGAGGAGCCCGGGGCGCTGGATCTCGCCCTCGAGGCGGCGACGCGCGAGGACGCCGACATCGTGATCGCCAACGATCCCGACGCCGACCGGGCAGCGGTGGCGGCGAAGGATCCTGATACCGGCGCGTGGCGCATGCTGCGCGGCGACGAGGTAGGCGCATTGCTCGGTGCCCACATCGTGGCGCGGCAGGCCGCCAGTGGCGAAGCACCGGCCGGCGTGTTCGCCAACTCGATCGTGTCCTCCCGGCTGCTGGCGCGGATCGCGGCCGCGGCAGGCTACGCGCACGAGGAAACCCTGACCGGCTTCAAGTGGATTGCCCGGGTGCCGGGGCTGGTCTACGGCTACGAGGAGGCGCTGGGCTACTGCGTTGCTCCTTCGCTGGTGCGCGACAAGGACGGCATTTCGGCCGCGGTCCTCATTGCCGAACTCGCGGCGGCCGCAAAGGCCGAGGGCAAGACGATCTTTGACACCCTGGACGAGCTGTACCTGGTGCACGGGCTGCACGCGAGCGACCAGCTCAGCATCCGGGTGGCGGACCTCGGCCTGCTGGACGCGATGATGAACCGGCTGCGCGTGAGCCCGCCGGAATCGTTTGGCGGCTCCGGCGTCGAGGTCGTCACGGACCTTGCCGAGGGCAGCGAACTCCTCCCGCCCACCGAGGGCCTGCTGTACCTGACCCGGGACCTCAGCCGCGTGATCATCCGTCCCAGCGGCACGGAACCGAAGCTCAAGTGCTACCTGGAAGTCATCCGCAGTGTCGGCTCGGCCGCCGAGCTTCCGGCAGCCCGGGACGAGGCCCGCACGGCCCTGGACGGCGTCCTTGCGGACGTCCGCGAGGCACTGGGCCTCTAGAGCCGCACCTCAATGTACCCGCCCACAATCCGGGTACCGAAGGTGGCGAGGCGGAGTTCCGGGCTGCCGAGGCATTCTCCGGTGCCGAGGTCGTAGACCTCCTTGTGCAACGGAGATGCCACCGTGGGCCGGTCCCCGCGGGATCCGGTGATGCCGCGTGCCATGACGTTCGCCCCGGTGGCCGGGTCCTCCTGCGCGACGGCGAAAACCTCACCGGACAGGGTGCGGAACACGGCCACCTGGCGGCCCGCAATCAGTGCCGCCTCGCCCCAGGCGGGTTCCAGGTCCGCCACGGCGCACACCCGGTGCCAGCCGGCTGCGGCTTCAGTAATTTGGTCCTCAACGTCGTGTACGGCGGTTTCAAGTACGGCGGTCATCCCGGCCCCTCTCTGATACATCCCTTACGGGCTCAACCGCTGCTGCGGCCACATATTCAAGCTAGGCGCGCGGTGTTTCATCCGGACGCGCCGGATGTGTCCGGCGCGTAAAAGAGAGCTCACACGGCGGGAAATGCATTCGTGATGCAGAAGTTAAGATCACGAAACATAAGGGAAACTGAAGCGAAATTCCGGTTGCCTAGTCTGGGACGACAAGCTGCAGAGCACCGTCTGCGGCCCATGCGAAAGGCCCACCGTGACCGGACACCCCTCAAGCCACCCGATCCAGGGCGCAACCAGCGCCGCCCCGCGCCGTATTGTGGTGGCCGGCGGCGGCCCCGCAGCGCACCGGTTCGCCGATGCCATGCACGCCCGCGGACTCGATGGCTGGCACGTTACCGTCCTCACCGAGGAAGCCCACCTCCCCTATGACCGCGTCGCGCTGAGCAAGGCACTCACCGACAGCGACGTCGACCTCACCCTGGGCAGCGCTTCCATGTGGGACCACACGGCCCTGAACCTCAAGACCGGCGAGCGCGTCACCAGCATCGACGCCGCCGGCAAGACCGTCCGGACCGCGGCGGGAACCATTTATCCCTATGACGAGCTGGTGGTAGCGACGGGCTCGGACGCTGCCCGCCTGCCCATCCCGGGCGCCGAACTCACCCATGTGTACCGCACCCTTGAGGACGTCTGGTCCATCAACAAGGCCATCGCGGACCTCACCGCGAAGCTGGGCCGGAAGGTCAACGCGGTCACGATCGGCGGCGGTCTGCTGGGCCTGGAATCAGCCGCCGGCACCGAACAGCTCGGCGCCACCCCGATCGTCATCAACGGCTCGCCGTGGCTCATGAACACCCAGCTGGACGAGGGTGCCGGCCAGGCGCTCGGCCGGCTGATCGAGGCCAAGGGCTTCACCGTCCACGGCGGGGTGTTCCCCTCCGAGGTCATCTCTGACGACGACGGCCAGGTCACCGGCGTCCTCATGGCCGACGGCCGGATCATCGACGCCGACATCGTGATCGTCGCGATCGGCGTGCGGCCCCGCGACGAACTGTTCCGGGCGGCGGATGGCCCGGATGGGCAAAAGGGACCGCAGCAGTTCCAGCTCGGCCAGCGCGGCGGCGTCGTCATCTCCGACGACTGTTCCACGGAGGTTCCCGGCATCTGGGCGATCGGCGAGGTCGCCAACTTCGGCGGCATGTGCTTGGGACTCGTGGCCCCGGCCAACACGATGGCCGAAATCGTCGCGGACCGGCTGCACGGCGGCGACGCGACCTTCCCCGGCTTCGACACCGCCACCAAGCTCAAGCTCTCCGGCGTCGACGTCGCCAGCTTCGGTGACGCCTTCGCCCGCACGGAACACGCGCTCGAGATCGTCTACGCCGACCCCGCCCGCGGCGTCTACCAGAAGATCGTCACCACCGACGATGCCAAGACCCTGCTCGGCGGCATCTTCGTCGGCGACGCCTCGCCCTACACCTCCCTGCGCCCCATGCTGGGCCGCGAACTGGCCGCCGAACCCGGCGCCTACCTCACAGCGGCCGGCGGCGGTGACGCCGGGGACGGAGTCTTGGAGATCCAACTGCCGGATGACGCGATCCTGTGTTCCTGCAACAACGTCTCGGCCGGAACCATCCGTGACACCGTCAACGGCTGCGGGAGCTGCGACGGGAACGCGCCGGTCCGGGAACTCGGCGAGCTCAAGGGCTGCACCCGCGCCGGCACCAGCTGCGGTTCCTGCGTGCCGATGCTCAAGAAGCTGCTCGAAACCGAACTGACCAAGTCCGGCGTCGAAGTCTCCAAGGCCCTGTGCGAACACATCGAGCTCTCCCGCCAGGAACTCTTCGACGCCATCCGGGTCCTGGAGCTGACCTCCTTCGAGGAGATCATGGCCAAGTACGGCACCGGCGCCGGCTGCGATATCTGCAAGCCGACCATCGCCAACATCCTCGCCAGCCAGAACAGCGCCTACGTCCTGGACGCCGGCCGCGGCACCCTGCAGGACACCAACGACCGCGCCCTGGCCAACATGCAAAAGGACGGCACCTACTCGGTGGTCCCGCGGATCGCCGGCGGCGAGATCACCCCGAAGAAACTCGGCGTGATCGCCGCGGTCGCCGAGCAGTACGGCCTCTACACCAAGATCACCGGCGGGCAGCGGATCGACATGTTCGGCGCCCGGCTGGAGCAGCTGCCCGAAATCTGGAAGGTCCTGGTCGATGCCGGCTTCGAATCCGGCCAGGCCTACGGCAAGAGCCTGCGCACGGTGAAGTCCTGCGTCGGCTCCACCTGGTGCCGCTTCGGGGTCCAGGATTCGGTGGCCATGGCCATCGCGCTCGAGCTGCGCTACCGCGGCCTCCGCAGCCCGCACAAGCTGAAGATGGGCGTCTCCGGCTGCGCCCGCGAATGTGCGGAGGCCCGGGGCAAGGACGTCGGCGTCATCGCCACCGCCGACGGCTGGAACCTGTACGTCGGCGGCAACGGCGGCGCCACTCCGGCGCACGCCCAGCTGCTGGCCAAGGACCTCGACGACGAAACCCTGATCAGGTACATCGACCGCTACTTCATGTACTACATCCGCACGGCCGACCGGCTGCAGCGCACCGCGCGCTGGCAGGAAGAGCTCGACGGCGGCATCAAGCACGTCGAGGACGTGGTGGTCCACGACACCCTGGGCATTGCCGAGGACCTCGAAGCCGCCATGGCCAAGCACGTTGACACCTACGTCGACGAATGGGCCGACACCCTGAAGGATCCCGAGCGCCTCCGCCGCTTCCGCTCCTTCGTCAACGCCCCGGACCAGAAAGACGATTCGATCACCTTCGTCTCCGACGAGCGCGGCCAGATGCGCCCCGCGACAGCGGAGGAGAAGGCGCGGGCCGGGCAGCAGCCGGTCCTGATCGGGGCTTCCATTCCGGTCCGAGCCACCACCCCGGGACTGCCTGACGAGAACGAGGTATAGCCATGCAGCTCACCATTGACCTCACCGGACGCGAAGTCCTGGTCACGGGCGCGGACCACGCCGCCCGTCAGGCCGTGCGGCGCTATGAGGCGGCCGGCGCCGTCGTGTTCCGCCTCAGCACCCCGCAGGGCGCCGGCATTGACGGCCCGCTGCCCGAGCGCCCGTTCCTGGTCGCGGCGGTCGACGACGGCCAGCCCGGCTGGGAGGCCCTCCTCGGCCGGTGCCGTGCCACCGGCATCCCGGTGGCGGCCGAGCCCGCGGCCGGCCCGGCGGGCCACGTCACGTTAGTCGGCGGCGGACCCGGGACCGCCGAGCTGCTCACGGTCGCCGCCGTCGCCGCGCTGCGCGATGCCGACGTCGTCTTCTACGACCGGCTCGCCCCGTACCAGGACCTGCCGTCCCTGACCTCGGCAGAGCTAGTGGATGTGGGCAAGAAGCCCGGCCACCACAAGGTCAGCCAGGCCGACATCGAAAAGCTCATGGTGGAAAGCGCGCTGGCCGGCAACAATGTGGTCCGCCTCAAGGGCGGGGACCCCTATGTGTTCGGCCGCGGCGGCGAGGAAGTCGCGTCCTGCGTCGCGGCCGGGGTTCCGGTCCGCGTCATCTCCGGAGTCACCAGCGCCATCTCGGTTCCGGCCGCCGCCGGCATCCCGGTCACGCACCGCGAAGTCAGCCACATGTTCACCGTGGTCTCCGGCCATGCCCCGCTGACCGAGAACGAACTGACGCACCTCGCCGGGCTCGGCGGAACCATTGTGGTCCTGATGGGCATCGGCACCCTGCACCACCTCGCGGCCGGACTCCGCCGGGCCGGAATGCGGGCCGACATGCCGATGGCTGTCGTCGAACGCGGCTACCGCCCCGGCCAGCGCACCACGATCGCCGAGCTGGGCACCATCACCTCCGCAGCCGCGGGCTGCAGCAACCCCGCCGTCCTGGTGATCGGGGACGTTGTCCGGGTGGCCGAAGCCAACCGGGGCTGTGCCGAGGCCACGGCAGAGCTCGACCGACTGGCCGCATCACTGATGGAGGCGTAAGGATTCCCATGAGCGCACTGAACGCCGTCGCCGCAGCCCTCCCGGAGCCCGGCGCACCACTGTCCCCCTTGAACCCCGCCCTCGCCTCCGCACTGACCGCCGGCGCGACCGCCGGCGCCCCCGCGCCCGAACCCGCCGAGGACGCGACCGACCGGGACCTTCCCCTGGACGGCTTCCGGATTGGCGTCACCTCGCACCGCCGTTCGCAGGACCTCATCGAGGCCCTGGAACGCCGCGGTGCCGAGGTGCTTCACGCCCCGGCACTGAAGATCGCCCCGGTCCGGGAGGACCAGAGCCTGATCGAGGACACCCGGGCGATCATCGCCGCCCGGCCCGATCTTTGCATCGCGACCACCGCCTACGGCATGCGCCGCTGGTGCGAGGCCGCGGACACGTTTGGCATTGGCGACCGGCTGCTGGAGACCCTCTCCGCCACCCGGATGTTCGTCCGCGGGCCCAAAGCCCGCGGCGCCGTGCGCGCCGCGGGGCTCGCCGACGTCGGAATCAGCAGCGACGAAACCACGTCCACGCTCGTGGACATGCTCCTGGCCGAGGGTGTGCGCGGCAAGACAGTCGCGGTGCAGCTGCACGGCTACACCGATGTCCGCCAGCTCGAGCGCCTGCGCATGTCCGGCGCCACCGTCCTGACGGTCACCCCGTACCGCTGGGTCAAGCCCGACGGCGCCGACCGGCTGCCCAAGCTGATCGAAGCCGCGTGCAGCGGCAACCTGGATGTCCTGACGTTCACCAGCGCGCCCGCCGTGGACGCGATGTGGAGCACGGCGCACGAGATGGGCGTCTACAAACAGCTCGTGGAGAGCCTGAAGACCACTGTGGCGACCGCCGTCGTCGGGCCCATCACCGCGCAGCCGCTGCTCGATGCCGGGCTGCATCCGCTGATCCCGGAACGGTTCCGGATGGGCGCCCTGATCCGGCTGGTCTGCGAGCACCTGGCACTCAACCACGTCCGCCGGCTCGACACCGTTTCCGGCAGGGTGGAGCTGCGTGGCCGGTCGCTGCGCATCAACGGCGAGCCGGTCGAGATGGCGCCCGCACCGCTGTTGCTGCTGCGCGCGCTCATCGGCGCCGGCGGGGCAGTGCTGTCCCGCGAGGCGCTCTCGGACCTGCTGGAGCTGCGCGGTTCCGTGCATGCCCTGGACATGACCGTCAGCCGGCTGCGGTCCGCGCTGCCGGACACCCGGCTGGTGGAAACCGTGGTGAAACGCGGCTACCGGATCAGGGTCTAACCCAACGCGGGGTCACTTAGCGCCCATCCCACCGCTATCTATGGGCGCTAAGTGACCCCGCGTTGGTTTGCTGCCGGCCTTCGCGACGGTGTGACCCACGGCATTACCGGCCGGTAAATACTGGCGAACGGGCAGGGCAGAAGCGGCAACACCCGGGAAACACCCCGGAAAAATCGGACGCCTACGCTGGGGTTCATCAAGCACACCGGCCACACGATGGCCACCCAGCGAAAGGGCCAGCACATGTCCGCTCCGGCAATGTCTCCCATCTCCACTTCCTCCCTGACAGGCGCTTCGGCTGCCGCCGCCACCACGGCCGCCCGGCCCAGGATCGTCATCGCCGGCGCCGGCCGGGCCGCCCAGGCGCTCGTCCGGCAGCTCACCCGGACCCCGTTCGCCGGCGCCATCACGGTCCTCAGCAACCGGGACGACGCCCCCGAGGAATTGCTGGAGCTCGCCGTCCTGCCCCAGGTATCCGTCCGCTTCGGCCAGCCGGCCAGCTATATCGACGCGGAAAACCGCCGCGTGACCACCGCCGACGGCATGGAGTTCGACTACGACGAGCTCGTCATCGCCACCGGTTCCGCCCCCGCCGAGGCTCCGGTGGAAGGTGCCGCCCGCTGCCTGAGCTATTCCACGATCGACGACGCCGCCGGGCTGGGCGAGGCCGTCAAGGACGTCACCCGGGTCCTGGGCCGCCGCCCCCTGGGCATCCTGGTCGGCACGGGTTCGGCCGCCGGCCAGGCCGAGGCCGTGCTCCGGTCCCGCGGCGTCCGCCCGGTCCGCACCACCGTCCGTCCCGCCGCCGTCGTTCCCACCGCCGCCGGGTCCGCCCTGCCGGCGTCGGGCATCGTCTTCGAGGACGGCTCCAGCATGAACGGTGACCTCGTGATCCTCGCCGAGGAGCGCATCGCCCGCGACGAGCTGGCCGCCACGGCCGGGCTCGCGACCGCTGCCGGCGGCGGGATCGTCATCGGCCAGGACTTCCGCACCTCCGTGCCGGGCATCTGGGCGATCGGTGACGCGGCAGCCTACGACGGCGTCCGGCTGGGGCTGCTCGTGGCCTCCGGTTCCGCGGCGTCGGTGTGCGCTTCCCAGTTGCTTCAGGCCACCATGGGCCGGCCGCTGGCGGCCGCCGCCTGACGTGCCGGGGAGGCCCGGCCGGGGGCATCCGCCGGGCACATTCCTATGGCAAGATGGTTCCCTGATAAGCCGCGCACCACGCGGCGCCGCCAGGGCCCGCAGGCCCACAAGGCCCGGGAAGGGACCGCCGCGTCCCAGGCCCGCCACGAAAGGGACCACCATGAGCCAAGAAGCCGCCACCGGGGGGACGCCCAACATCGCCTCCTACATCGACCACACCCTGCTCAAGCCGGAGGCCAGCGAGGCGGAGATCCTCAAGGTCTGCGCCGAGGCGGCGGAGTACCACTTCAAGTCGGTCTGCGTGAACCCGGTCTGGGTCAAGACCGTCAAGAAAGCGCTCAAGGGATCCGGCGTCCTGACGTGCTCCGTGGTGGGATTCCCGCTGGGCGCCACGCCGAGCGACGTCAAGGCCTTCGAGGCCCGCGGCGCGGTCCTGGACGGTGCCGAAGAAGTGGACATGGTCATCAACATCGCCGCGGCCCGTGCCAATGACAAGGGCGCGCTCGTGGACGACATCGCCGCCGTCGCGGCCGCCGTGCACGAGGGCGGAGCCATCCTGAAGGTCATCATCGAAACGGCGCTGCTGGGCGATGACCAGAAGGTGCTCGCCTGCGAGGCCGCGGTGGAAGCCGGGGCGGACTTCGTGAAGACCTCCACGGGTTTCAACGGCGGCGGGGCCACTGCCGAGGACGTCGCTCTCATGCGCCGCGCCGTCGGCCCGGACCTGGGTGTCAAGGCCTCCGGCGGCGTGCGTTCCCTGGCCGATGCTCAGGCTATGATTGCTGCAGGTGCAACACGTATTGGCGCCAGCTCCGGTATCGCGATCGTCAAGGGTGAACAGGGTTCGTCCGCGTACTGACCGTGCCGGCACCGCCCACAGTTTTGAGCCCCCCGGGGCCGAGGAGGAACGAATGTCCAGCAACACCACCCCGTCCCGGCGCGTCGAGAACAGCCTCGGATCCAGCATCGCCCTGTTCGTGCCGATGATGGTCCTGTTCCTCGGTGCGATCTACTCGCTGTCCTTCCTGACGCTGGAAAACACCTGGCCGATGGCCGTCTGCCTGATTCTCTTCGCGGCCGCGTTCTGGATCCCGCAGACCCTGCTGGGCCGCTCGGATTCGGCCGGCGAAAACTAGGCCTCTCCTGACCCTTAAATGACTGAAGCTCCGGTTCATCCGGAGCTTCAGTCATTTAACCGGTGGCAGTCCTAGCCGGGCACCAGTGCGAACAGGCCCTTGACCAGCCCCGTGCCGAGCGCCAGGGCCGCGGGGAAGTGCGCTTTGGCCACCGCCAGCCCGGCGCCAAACATCCCCACCATGGCGTAGCCGCTTACCGGGATCAGGACGAACCATTCCCGCCGCGAACCCGCCCGGCCCAGCAGCGGGATGGAGAACGCCCCGTTGGCCCTCCAGATGTTCTTCAGCAGCGGCAGTTTCCGCAGGACCTTGGGCGGCTTGATCACCAGTGGCCAGAGCAGCGGCACTCCCCCGGTGGTGATCATGTCCCCCACAATGTGCACCAGCACCCCGGTAAGCATCGAAACCGGCAGCCAGGTCCACTGGTGCGGCGCGAACCACGTCACGAGTCCGGCCATGAGCAGCCCGACGATCCAGTTGCTGATCCAGCCGAATTTCGGGAAGAGTTTCAGTGCCTTCGCGGCGATGTTGATCATGAACATGCACAGCAGGCCGGCTCCGACGGACAACAGCCCCCACTGGGTCTGCACCTGCCACTGCCCGGCGATCGTGGCCAGCAGCACGAAGAACGCCGCGCCCAGCACCGAATGAGTGCCCTGCCGGTGGCCCCCGCTGGCGTTCTCAATGCCGCGCGCCACCAGGTTGGACAGCGGCGGCAGCGCGTGCGCCACCGTGCTGGCGCGGTGGTCCCAGTCGCAGACCAGCGCGGTCCCCGCCGTCGCCATCGCGCCGATCACTATTCCGGTGGGATCCAGCGGGTACCAGCCGAGCGCATACGGGCCGGTCGAGGCAATGGCTACCCACGCCGCGGCTCCCGACGCGGCGTGATGTCCTCCCATCATTCTTTTATTTCACCGCCGGTGTGGCAGAGACAGGGGCGTCGGAGAAGATGTTGCGGATCACGCCATTGGCCCACTCCAGGATCTCGGCGTCCTGCAGGTCCCGGCCGCCGATCCTGGCCGTCTTGGGCTTCGGAACGAGTACGGCGTCCAGGGCCGGCTTCGCCTGCGCGCCGGGGTACATCCGGGTCAGGCGCATGAGCTTGGACTCGGGCAGTTGCGCCGGGGAGAACTTGATGAAGTTGCCCTGCAGCGCGACGTCGGACAATCCGGCCTCGCGGGCGCCCACCCGGAACCGGGCGACGTCGATCAGGTTGGTGGCCGGCAGCGGCAGCTCGCCGTAACGGTCCACGAGCTCCGCGAGGACCTCCTCGATCGCCTCGTAGGTGATGGCGCTGGCGAGTTTGCGGTAAGCCTCCAGGCGCAGCCGTTCGCCCGGCACGTAGTCGTGCGGCAGGTGCGCGTTGACCGGCAGTTCGATCTTCATTTCGGCGGCCTTCTCCTCCGCCTCGCCCCGGTATTCGGCCACGGCCTCGCCGACCAGCCGGATGTAGAGGTCGAAGCCGACGCCTTGGATGTGGCCGGACTGCTCGCCGCCGAGCAGGTTGCCGGCGCCGCGGATCTCCAGGTCCTTCATGGCCAGCTGCATGCCGGCGCCGAGCTCGTTGTGCGTTGCGACGGCCTTGAGCCGTTCCAGCGCCACCTCGCCCAGCGGCTTTTCCGAAGGGTAGAGGAAGTAGGCGTAGGCGCGTTCACGGCCGCGTCCCACACGTCCGCGCAGCTGGTGCAGCTGGGAGAGGCCGTACTTGTCCGCGCCGTCCACGATCAGGGTGTTGGCGTTGGAGATGTCCAGGCCGGTCTCGATGATGGTGGTGCAGACCAGAACGTCGAAGCGCTTTTCCCAGAAGTCCACGATGATCTGCTCCAGCCGGCTCTCGGACATCTGCCCGTGCGCCACCTCCACCCGGGCCTCAGGGACCAGTTCGCGGATCTTCGCCGCGGTGCGGTCGATCGTGGACACCCGGTTGTGGACGAAGAACACCTGGCCTTCGCGCATCAGCTCACGGCGGATCGCGGCGGAAGTCTGCTTGTCCGTGTACGGTCCCACATACGTCAGCACGGGGTGCCGTTCCTCCGGCGGGGTGGCCAGGGTGGAGGTTTCGCGGATGCCGGTCAGGGACATTTCCAGGGTGCGCGGAATCGGGGTGGCGCTCATGGCCAGGACGTCGACGTTGGTGCGCATCTTCTTCAGCGCTTCCTTGTGTTCGACGCCGAAGCGCTGCTCCTCGTCCACGATCACCAGGCCGAGGTCCTTGAAGCCGAAGTCCTTGGACAGCAGCCGGTGCGTGCCGATCACGACGTCCACGGAACCGGCCTTGACGCCGTCGGCGGTTTCTTTGGCCTCCTTGCCGGTCTGAAAGCGGGACAGCGGCTTGACGACGAGGGGAAAGCCGGAAAACCGTTCGGTGAACGTCTCGTAGTGCTGCTGGGCGAGCAGCGTGGTGGGCACCAGCACGGCGACCTGCTTGCCGTCCTGGACCGCTTTGAACGCGGCCCGGACAGCGATCTCTGTCTTGCCGTAGCCGACGTCGCCCGAGATCAGCCGGTCCATCGGGATCTCCCGCTCCATGTCGGCCTTGACCTCGTTGATGGTGGTCAGCTGGTCCGGGGTCTCCACGTACGGGAAGGCCTCCTCCAGTTCCCGCTGCCACGGGGTGTCCGGGCCGAAGGCGTAGCCGCGGGAGGCCATCCGGGCCGAGTACAGCCGGATCAGCTCGCCGGCGATCTCCTTGACCGCCTTGCGGGCCTTGGACTTGGTGCTCGCCCAGTCCGCGCCACCCATCTTGCTCAGCGCCGGAGTGTCGCCGCCCACGTACCGGGTGACCTGGTCCAGCTGGTCGGTGGGCACGAAGAGCCGGTCGCCCGGGGCTCCGCGCTTGGACGGGGCGTACTCCAGGACCAGGTATTCGCGCACGCCCTCGCCGCCACCGGCAACCTTGCGCTGGATCAGTTCCACGAACCGGCCGATGCCGTGCTGTTCGTGCACCACGGAGTCCCCGGCCACGAGCTGCAGCGGATCCACGGCATTCCGCCGCTTGGACGGCATCCGGCGCATGTCCTTCGTGGAACCGGCAGAGGTCCGGCCCAGCAGGTCAGCCTCGGTCAGCAGCGCCAGCTTGAGCGGATCCAGGACAAAACCGCGGCCGACGGCGGCGGTGGTCACCTCGATCAGTCCGGCCTGCGGATCGGCCTCGAGCGTGTCCACCCGCGCGCACGGGATGTCGTTGTCATGGAAGAGTTCGGCGAGGCGCTGCGCCGGGCCCGGGCCCTCGGTGACCACGACGATCCGCCACTGGTCCCGGACGCGGGAGCCGATGAAGTCCATCATTTCCGCCACGTCGCCCTGGTAGCCGCGGGGTTCGCGGGCGTGCAGGTTCAGCACGTCGACGTCGGGCAGCAGCTCCTCGTCGCTGGCCAGCGAGGTGATGGACCACCAGGAGACGCCGTGCTCGAGGGCCGCGGTGCGGGTTTCGGTCAGCGAGCGGAAGCTGGCCGAGTGCAGCGCTTCGGACGCCGCAGAGGTCAGATCAAGAGGTGCGGTGCCGCCGTCGGACGCCGTGGACCAGGCGGCCTCGAGGAATTCCTCGTTCGTGGCGGCGAGGTCGTGGGCCCGGGTGCGGACCTTCTCCGGCTCGATCACCACCGCGATGGAACCCGCCGGGAGCTGGTCCAGGAACGGCACCATGGCGTCCACCAGCACGGGGGCCAGCGATTCCATGCCCTCGACGGCGATGCCGCCGGCGATTTTCTCCAGCATGTCCGCGGCGGCCGGGAGCTGGGACTTCAGGGTCGCGGCGCGGGACATGACGGAGGGTGTGATCAGGATTTCGCGGCACGGCGGGGCATGGAGTTCGGTGGGATGGTGCAGGCCGGGCGCGGTCAGCGAGCGCTGGTCGGCGACGGCGAACCAGCGCATCTGCTCCACCTCGTCACCAAAGAACTCGACCCGGATGGGGTGGTCCTCGGTGGGCGGGAAGACGTCCAGCATGCCGCCGCGAACGGCGAATTCGCCGCGGCGGGTCACCATGTCCACCCGGGCGTAGGCGGCGTCGGCCAGGCTCTTGACGACACCGCTGAAGGGGGCCTCCTGGCCGACTTTCAGGGTGACCGGCACCAGTTCGCCGAGTCCGGCGACGATCGGCTGCACGACGGCGCGGACGGGGGCTACCACCACGCGCAGCGCACCTGCGGTGGATGATTCGGGGTGCGCGAGCCGCCGCAGCACAGACAGCCGCCGGCCCACGGTGTCCGAGCGCGGGGAGAGCCGCTCATGCGGCAGCGTCTCCCAGCTGGGGAACTCCGCGATCGTCTCGGCCGGCAAGAAGGCGCGCAGGGCCTCGGTCAGGTCCTCGGCCTCGCGGCCGGTCGCGGTGACGGCCAGGACCACGGGCACTCCCCGGCCAGCCCCTGCAGAGCCGGTTTCGTTTCCCGCCAGGGTCGCGAGTCCGTCCGCCATTTCCGCGAGCAACGTGGACCGCATTCCGGCCGGGGCGCTGATCTGGTAATCCTCGCTGCGGGCGGCGAACCCGCGGGCGGCCTCGGCCTGGATCCGCGCGTAGTTCCGGTCTTCGGCGAGGACACGGCGCAAACCGGTGAGAGAGGGGCCGTTGAGGCTCATAGCTGTTGCTCCTGATGGGATCACGGGGTGCAGGCAACACGAATAGCCGAAATTCGCGAGAATCCCGGGCCCTCCAAGCCTACCGCGGAGCCTCGGGGACCGCCGACGGGCCCGGCCGGCGGGACCTGCCCGGGGCGCCGCCGACGGGGCTAGGCTGGCTTCAGGAGCGGGCGGCCCATCCAACGCGGGCCGCGCACCGAATGGCTTGGTAGGCCACCCGCCAACTGCTGGCTGACAAGGAGTCACCATGAACGCCACAACCGCAACCCCCGAACCCGCTGGAACCCCTGCTCCAGCCCCGCAGGCAGCCACCGCGAAGGCCTCATCCCCTAAGACCGTGCTCGTCACCGGGGCCACCGGCTACATCGGCGGCCGGCTTGTCCCCCGGCTCCTGGAAGCCGGGCACAGGGTCAAAGTCGTGGTCCGCACCCCGGCCAAGATCGCCGGCGTGCCCTGGCTGGACGACGTCGAGGTGATCCACAGCAGCCTCGACGACGGGGACGCCCTGCAGGCGGCGCTCGACGGCGTCGACGTCCTGTACTACCTGGTCCATTCCATGGCGGCCGGGGCCGGCTTCGAGGCCAAGGAAAAGACGATGGCCGGGACGGCCGCCCGGGCCGCGGCCGCCGCCGGTGTGGACAGGATCGTTTACCTCGGCGGCCTGCACCCGGCCGGGGCCGAACTGTCCACCCACATGCGCTCCCGCGAGGCGGTGGGCAAGGTGTTCCTGGACAGCCCGGTGGACGCGGTGGTGTTCCAGGCCGGCGTCGTGATCGGCTCGGGTTCGGCGTCGTTCGAAATGATCCGGCATTTGTCCGAGACGCTGCCGCTGATGCCCGCCCCGAGCTGGGTGCGCAACAAGATCGAGGCGATCGCGGTCCGTGACGTCCTGTACTACCTCGTGGCGGCAGCGTCGCTGGAAGGACCCATCAACCGGACCTTCGACATCGGCTGCCGCCAGGTGCTCAGTTACGCCGGAATGATGCAGGAATACGCCGCAGAGGCCCGCCTGCCGCACCGGGTGGTGCTGGCGCTGCCGGTGCCGGCCCCCAAACTGGCCGGTCTGTGGGTGGCACTGACCACCCCCATCCCGCTCTCCATGTCCCTGCCGCTCGTCGAATCACTCCAGCACGACGCCGTCGCCGCCGAGCACGACATCGACGCGTACATCCCTGCGCCGGAGGGCGGCCTGACCCCCTACCGGCGGGCCGTGGCCCTCGCCCTGGGCAAGGAACGCGACGGCCAGGTGGAGACCACGTGGGCCAGCGCCGGCGTCGACGCCGATCCCCTGCCGAGCGACCCGGACTGGTCCGGACACGCCGTGTACGTGGACGAGCGAAGCTTCCAAAGCGACGTGGACCCCAAATATGTGTGGACCGTCATCGAAGGAATCGGCGGCCGGAACGGCTGGTACTCCCTGCCACTGGCCTGGCAGGTGCGCGGCTGGCTGGACAAACTCACCGGCGGGGCGGGGCTGCTGCGCGGCCGCCGGCACCCGCACCTGCTGGCCGAGGGCGAGGTGGTGGACTGGTGGCGGGTCGAGCGGATCGACCGTGGCCGGCTGCTGCGGCTGCGGGCCGAAATGCGGGCCCCGGGCCGGGCCTGGCTCGAACTTTCCGTGGAGCCGGAGGGGACTGGCAGCCGCTACCGCCAGCGCGCCATCTTCTTCCCCAAGGGCCTCAGCGGCCGCCTCTACTGGCTCGCAGTGCTGCCGTTCCACAGCGTCATTTTTCCCGCCATGTCGCGGAATATCACCGCCGCCGCCCGGGATCTGGAAAACCTCGAATCGGAGCCAGCCCGGCACACCACGTAGGATGTTGGAGCCCGAAACGTCCACTTCCACATCACGGAGGACCCCCCTATGGCCCTGAGTGCATCCACCACCGTTCCGCACAGCGTCGACCGCGTTACCGCGGTTTTCGTCAATGAAGACTTCCTGCGCCACACGAGCGAACTCGTCGGCGGCACCCTGGAATCCTTCGCCATCGACGGTGACACCGCCGGCGCTTTCAACACCACCACCGTGCGGACCATCCCCACCACCCGGATGCCCGACATTGCCCGGAAATTTGTTGGCGAAAGCCTGAAGGTGACGCAGCTGGAGGCCTGGGAGGCCCCCGCCGCCGACGGCTCCCGGCAGAGCAAGATCTCCCTGAAAGTCTCCGGCGCCCCGCTGGACGTGAAAGCTGTCCAGCGTCTCGTGTCCGACGGCGGCAGCACCCGGATCGAGCTCGAGGGCGACGTGACCTCCTCGGTGCCGTTCCTTGGCGGCAAGATCGCCGACGCCGCAGAACCGATGGTCGGCAAGGCCCTGAACCTGCAGTCCCAGCAGGCCCAGGCCTGGCTCGAAAGCCACTGACCCCGTGGAACTGCCCGCGGTCCTCGCCGTCGTCCTGATCGTCGCCGGCGTCTGGTCCCTTGTTGTCTGGCCGCAGTTCCTGCGCCGGGTCATGAAGGATCCGCGTGCCCGCGACGCCAACGGCAAGGCCACGCGCTTCCTGACCGTCCATGTGGTCCTGGTCAGCATCTCCATGCTGCTGGGGGCCGCGACGGCGGCGATTGGCGTGGCCGGGCTGCTCAGCTAGCATCCGGCACACCGGCGGCGGCACGCGCACACTGCGCCTGCCGCCGCCGGCCGCTAGAATCAGCAAAAAGGTGGACCGCTGAAAGGGGACGCCAGTTGCTACCCCGCCGTGCGGCATTGTCGACGCTGGGGACCTATGTACTGGTCCTTGGCCTCATTGCCCTCTGGCCCGTCCCCGTGGACCAGGCCGCTTCCGATCTACTGTTGCGGTCGCTGCGGAAGCTGCACCGTTGGGGTGTCCCTGGATGGTTCGACTATCCGGTGCTCGAGCTGGCCGCCAACATGGTCCTGTTCATTCCGTTAGGCGCCCTCATGGCCTGGATTCTGGGTCGCCGGCTGTGGTGGGGCGGGGTCGCCGTCGGCTTCACGGTCTCGGTCCTGATTGAGCTCACCCAGCTACTCTTCCTCCCGGAGCGTTTTCCCTCCCTCTCCGACGTCGCCGCGAACACTTTCGGAGCCATGGTCGGCGCCCTCGCAGCCCTGATGCTAATGACGCTCCCCGCTGTTGTGCGATTCCGGGGTCCACCGCGTAACCTGTGAACAGGCTACGACAAGGGGACAACGAAAGTATGCGGATTTCGGTTATCGGGTGCGGCTATCTGGGCGCGGTTCATGCCGCTTGCATGGCAAAGCTGGGTCATGAGGTTGTTGGCATCGACGTCGATGAACACAAAGTGGCGCAATTGTCAGCAGGCCATGCCCCATTCTATGAACCTGTATTGGATGATCTCCTTTCTGAGGTGGAAGAATCCGGGCTCTTGCGATTCACCACCGACATGGCCGCCGCCCGCGGTTCCGAGGTCCACTTCATCTGCGTCGGAACCCCACAAAAACGCGGCGAAAACGGCGCCGATCTGCGCTATGTAGACGCCGCCGTCGCGGACCTCGCCGCCCATCTATCCCCCGGCGACGTCGTCGCGGGGAAATCCACCGTGCCTGTAGGCACCGCCGCGCGGCTGGCCGAGGTGCTGGCCGATACAGAGCCCGGGGCCATGCTGGTCTGGAACCCTGAGTTCCTGCGCGAAGGCCACGCCGTGACGGACACCCTAAGCCCTGACCGGTTTGTCTACGGAACTCCGGACGGCAGCGAAGACCATCCCGCGGTGGCCGTCCTGGACCGGGTCTACGAGACCCCGCTCTCCCGCGGGACACCCCGCCTTGTCACGGACTACGCCACCGCAGAACTCGTGAAGACTGCCGCCAACTCCTTCCTTGCCACCAAGATTTCCTTCATCAATGCCATGGCCGAGGTCTGTGAAGCCACGGGGGCCGACGTCACGAGGCTGGCCGATGCGATCGGGCTGGACGAGCGGATCGGCCGGAAATTCCTGAACGCCGGCATCGGCTTCGGCGGCGGCTGCCTGCCCAAAGACATTCGAGCCTTCATGGCGCGCGCGGGCGAGCTGGGCGCAGACCAGGCGTTGACCTTCCTGCGGGAGGTTGACGCCATCAATATGAGGCGCCGGACCCGGGTCGTGGAACTCACGAGGGAACTCTGCGGCGGCACCCTGATGGGACAGCGGATCGCCGTCCTGGGCGCCGCTTTCAAGCCCGACAGCGACGACGTCCGGGACTCACCCGCGCTGAGTGCCGCCGCGCAGCTGCAGTTGCAGGGCGCTGTGGTGACGGTCACCGACCCCCAGGCCCTGCCCAACGCCGCCAAACGCTTCCCGGATCTCCAGCTGGAGCCGGATCTTGAGTCGACGCTGCACAAGGCCGATGCCGTGCTGCTGCTGACCGAGTGGCAGGCGTACCGGGAACTGGATCCGCACGCGGCCAAAACGCTCGTGTCCGCGCCGCGCATCCTGGACGGCCGCAACGTTCTGGACCCCGCCAAGTGGCGGGCGGCCGGCTGGACCTACAAGGGCCTGGGCCGGCCCTAAGGTTCTGCTGTCAGGCTGTCAGGCTGTCAGCGCCTGGCCGAGGGCATCTTCCGCGGCCACCCAGGAGAGCATGGCGCATTTGACCCGGGCAGCATAACGGGACACGCCCTCAAACGCCGCGGCGTCGCCGAGCACCTCCGGGTCGGCCGGCACCTTGCCGCGCGAGCGCAGCACCTCGCGGAAGCTGTCAATGACGGTGCTGAGTTCCTCGACCGTCATGCCCTCGGCTAGGTCTGTCAGCACGGACGCCGACGCCATCGAGATCGAGCAGCCGTCGCCGTCCCAGCGCAGCTCACTGACCTTCCCGCCGGCCACGGACACCCGGACCGTGATTTCGTCGCCGCAGGTCGGATTCAGCTGGTGGGACTGGCCGCAGCTGGCCTCCTTGGGCGCGTCCGCGGCGGCCAGGCCGCTGCCGTGCCGGGCCTTGGCATGTTCGAGGATGATCTGCTGGTAGAGCTGGTCAAGACTCATGGATGTCCGTCCTAGGCTTGGAAGTAGGCACGGACATCGGCGACCGCGTTCAGGAACGCGTCCACATCGTCCGTGGTGTTGTAAAGGTACGTACTGGCGCGCGTCGTGGCCGTCAGCCCGAGCCGGCGGTGCAGGGGCTGGGCACAGTGGTGGCCGACCCGCACGGCGATGCCGCGGCTGTCCAGGAACTGGCCGACGTCGTGCGCGTGGACGCCCGCGACGTCGAATGCCGCCAGGCCAATCCGCTCCTGCCCAGCCGCCGGACCCAGCACCCGGATCCCGGGGATGGACTCCAAGCCGCACACGAGGCGCTGGCCGAGTTGGGCTTCCCAGGCGTGGATGCGGTCCATTCCGGTTTCGCTGAGGTAGTTTACCGCCGCGGCGAGTGCCACGGCCTGCGAAATGCGCTGGGTGCCGGCCTCGAAGCGTTGCGGGCTGGGCAGGAAACCCGCCCGTTCCATCGTGACGGTGGTGATCATGGAGCCGCCGGTCAGAAACGGCGGCATCGCGTTGAGCAGCTCCGAGCGGCCATAGAGGGCGCCGATGCCGGTGGGGGCAAGCATCTTGTGGCCGGAGAACACCGCGAAGTCGACGTCGAGTGCCTTAACGTCCAGGGGCAGGTGCGGTGCGGACTGGCAGGCGTCGAGCACCACGAGGGCCCCCGCGGACCGGGCCAGGGCCACCAGGGCGGCCACCGGGTTGATGGTGCCGAGGACGTTGGACGCGTGCGTGAACGCCAGGACGCGGGTGCGCGGGCCGATGATGCCGGCGGCGGCCTCCAGGTCAAGGGCGCCGGCGTCGTCAATCGGGATGAACTTCACGACGGCGCCGGTCCGGGCCGCCAGCTCCTGCCAGGGGATCAGGTTGGCATGGTGCTCCATCTCCGTGACGACGAGTTCGTCGCCCGGGGCCAGGGCGAAGCGGGCCGCTTCGGGTCCGGCGCCCGGCAGGGACGCGTTGAGGAATGAGTAGGTAAGAAGGTTCAGGCCCTCCGTGGCGTTGGAGGTCCAGATCAGCTCATCCCACTCCGCCCCGACAAAGTCGGCGACCGATTCCCGGGCGTTTTCGAATGCCTCGGTGGCCTCGACGGCGAGGTGGTGCGCCCCGCGGTGGACCGCGGAGTTCCGCTGCTCATAGAATTCCTGCTCGGCCTCGAGCACGCTGAGCGGGTTCTGCGAGGTGGCCCCGGAGTCCAGGTAGACGAGCGGGCGGCCGTTGACGTGCTGCTGCAGGATCGGGAAGTCGTTGCGGATCCTCAGGACCTCATCGTTTCCGAGCGCGGCGGCAGAGCTGCGGAGGTGGGCTGGGGTGGCAACCATGGCGGGGACTCCTGGATCGGCGTTCGCTGCGGCGCACCCCGCGCCGGCCGGGTAGCCAGCGGCGCAAAATACGTCACACAGATTAAACCTAATTATCCCACGTTCCCGCAGCCCTCCTGCGCGGCCACCGCGCGGACCCGCACACCGCGGAACTCGACGGGAGGTCCGGCGTCGTAATTCTTCAACAGGGTCAGCCATGCCCCGCCGTAGCGGGTGTCCTCGGCAGAGAGGCTGGCGCCGGCCCCGTCGCCGTCCCGGCGGACGCTGATGTGCCACGGACCGAGCGACACCACGAACTTCATCCATTCCCCGGGCCGCGGCGCCGGGCTGCCGGCCGCCGCGAGCCGGACGGGGGCCGGGGTCCCGGCGTCGTGCCGGTAGAGCGTCATGGTGCCGTCCGCGGCGACGTCCAGGAAATAGCCGGACACTTTCGGGGCGGACCCCGGACGGTAGGGGGCATCGGAGTCCTGGCCAAAGGACACCCCCGCGCCCGGGCCGGCAGGCGGGAGCCCGGCCGGCCAGCGCAGCTCGAACTCGAACTCCCGGTTCGGGGAGTCGACCGCCCCGGCCATGGAGCCCAGGATGTAGCCGGACTGGTCCGGGCCGGAGATGCTGATAGCCCCGTTGGCAAACGCCGGCTGCCCGTCCCAAACAGCGTCGGCAGCCCACGGCAGATCACCGGTTCCGCGGCGGCCGGTGGAGAAGACGTCTTGCCGGAGCGGTTCCTCCTGGTGCAGGACATAGCGGATGTTGGAGCAAATGAAGCCCCGCACGCCCAGGTCCTGCAGGCGTGCGTGCTCGCTGCGCCGGTGCAGCTCCCAGGCGAGCACCGGCTTTCCGGACGCCACCACCTGGCGGATCATGGCCTCCGGCGCGTTGTGGTGGATGCCGAGCAGGTCCGCCCGCGGGATGAGCCCGGCCGCCTTGTCCTGCTCCCGCGCGACGAGGTAGCCGAACGTGGTGTAGCCTCTGGCCGCGGCGAGCTCGTGTCCCCGCGAGGCAGCCGGCTGCTTCCACACGACATGGTCCCGAGCCGCGGGATAGTTCTCCAGCAGGGCCAGGATTTGGTCGGCGTTAGTCCCGGGCTTGTCCTCAAGGAAGATCACATGGCTGCCGGCGAAGGTGTCCAGGACGTCGGTGAGGAGCGGGATGGGTTCCAGCGGCGTGTCCGGGCCCAGCCAGGCACGGGCGTCATTGCGCAGCGGCTCCAGCGCGGCGTATGGCGCCCGGGCGATGGTCAGGTCGATTCCGGTCAGCCGCCGGGTGTTCAAATCGTGGTGGCAGACGAGCACGCCGTCCTTCGTGGCGGAAACGGATACTTCGATCGCCTTCAGGCCGGCGGCCGCCGCTCCCTTGTAGGCCCGCATGGTGTGTTCCGGCCAGTTGTCCCCAGAGCCCCGGTGGGCGACGAAGAACGACGGCGCGTCCAACAGCGCGCCGACCGTGAAGGGCCCCGTGGCCCCCGGCGCGGCGATGGCGCCGGTCGTGACGAATTCCTTGGCCGCGGCCGCCGCCGGGACGCTCGGGGGCTGCGGCCGGGCCGTGGCCCCAGACGCGGTGTTTCCGGGGCAGGAAGAGCAGCCGGCCACCCCCAGCACCGCCCCGGCCGCGGCGAGGCCCAGGAACTGCCTCCGGAGAATCATGGCGATCCTGCGCCCGGCAGGTTCGCGGCAGGGGCCGTGAGGTTGACGGCGGCAGGGACTCGGGCCTTCGCGGGGGCCGGGGCCTTCGCGGGGGCCGGGGCCTTCGCGGGGGCCGGGGCCTTCGCGCCGGGGACTAGGACAGGGGCTTGGGCCTGGGCGCGTGCTTTGACGGGTGCGGGCGTGGACGCCGCACGCCGCGCCTCCTCGGCCGCGACGACCACCATGGCCAGCACCGTCCAGACAAGAATGCCGGCTGCGGACCTGGTGGCCAGGGAGCTGTATGTCTGCGGGATGACCACGGCCATGAGGCCGGCCAGCAGGAGCCCCGGATATCCGATTCGGATTCCAGTCCTCAGTGCGGCGCCCAGCACGAGAAAAGCCATGGAACCGAAGTAGAGCAGCGCGAACAGCACGCCGAAGTCAACGCTGTACATTACTGTGGGGTTCTCGAAGCTGGTTTCCAGCCCCGCCCGGGCGCCCAGCAGGAAGCTGGCGCCGCTGCCTCCGCCGGCCACGGCATAGTCGCTCCAACGGCCCAGGAAATACTCGAAGGCCAGGCCCCGGGCCTCGGCGGAGCCGGCGTCGTCCGCGACCCTCCCCGCCACACCCGCCACCAGTGGTGAGGCCATAAGGGCGCCGCCGACTCCGGCCATCACGAGCAGCATGGCCGTTTTGGTCCTGGTCCGCCAGGGGACGAAGATCACCGTGGCCACCACCGTCACGGCCAGGGCAGCGATCCCCACTCGCGACTGGGTGATGAGGATACCCACCGCCATCAGCGCCATCAGGAGGAACTGCAGCCACCGGCGTTTCACCCCGCCAAGGAGCGGCGCCACCAGGCAGATGAACAGCGACAAAGCCAACGGCTGGTCCAGTGTCCCCATCCAGCGTCCGGATAACCTGGCGAACCAGTACTGGGTTTTGAACCCTGCCTCGTAAAACAGGACGTTGCCGCTCAGCCACTGCGCGACGGCCACTGCACACACGAGCGCAACGAGGGCCAGGAGCACGGTGCGCAGCATCCCCACCAGTCCCGCGCCGCGAACGGCTTCGGCGAGCAGGAGCAGGAAAAACAGGACCGGCACCACAACCTGGTCCACCAACAGCACCATTCCGCCCCGGGTGCCGGACGTCGACGTGGCCAGGAACGCCGCCACGATGACCACTCCAAGGACGAGGAACAGCAGGAAATGACGGCCCAGGACCATCCGGATGCTGGCCGGATCGTGAAACAGCCGCACCAGGAAAATCGAAAGCACCAGCCAGGTCGCGGGATGGACCGATATGGGGCCGGAGGACACCCCGGTGAGCGTCTCGGATCCTATCGCTGGCACCAGCAGCCACAGGCCCAGGACCGCAGCCAACGGCACCCTGGCCCGTTTTCGGAAGAGGAAGGCCGCCGCGAGACACGCCCCGGCCCAGGCCGCCAGCTGCATTTAGGCCACCCGGCCGGGATTCACGATCCGGCCGGGAACAACCACGTCGTCCATGCTCACCGCCGGCTGGCAGAGTGCTTGACCGGCGCCGGTTCCGCTGGCACCACCGGGGGCGTCGCCTTGACGCGTTGGCCCCGCATGCGAAGCTTTGCCCGGGGCTGCTTGCGCCCTTCGGACAGGCGCAGCGGAAGGGCGTTCAGCACGGCCCCGGCCACCGTGGCTTTGACCAGTTCCAGGTTCCGCAGGGACGCCCCCAGCAGTTCGCGCGTCACGCTCTGGTACCTGACCACCAGCACCGTTGAGTCCGCCTGCACCGCCAGCAAGGCGGCGTCGCTGAACGGCTGCATGGCCGGCGCGTCGAGGATGACACGGCTGTAGCTGCCCCGCATCTCGCCGAGCGCGGCCGTCATGGCCTGGCTTGCCAGCAGTTCGGTGGGGTTCTCGGGAGCCGCGCCGGCGGCCACAATGTGGAGTCGGTCGCTCGCCGTTTTCTGGATGACACTAGACAGTCCCGACCGGCCCGCGAGGACTGCGGCCAAGCCCATGGAGTTGCCGAGTTTGAGTTCTGAAGCCAGCCGCGGACGGCGCAGGTCCGTCTCCACCAGCAGGACTTTCTCCCCCGCCTCTGCCCAGGACCGGGCCAGCATGAGTGCCATGGTGGTCTTGCCCTCCCCTGCCCGCGCCGAGGTAATGAGCACGACGCCCGACGCCGGCAGTGCGGGGATATGGTCCATGTTGGTGCGGAGCCGGCGTGCCGCCTCATCGAGCAGCGAGGTCGGGCGGCGTTCCAGGACGCCGGAGAACTTGCGCGCCTCCGCACTCACCGGAACTCGGGCCAGTAGCGGCAGCCCGGACGCGTCTTCGACCTCCTCGGGGGTCCGCAGCGTGTGGTCCGTCATCCGGCGGCCGACGGCGATGGCGATGCCGGCGCCGAGGCCAAGCAGCGCGCCCAGGCCCAAGTTCAAGGAAAACCGGGGGGACACCGGTTCCGTCTCGTCGGTGGGTCCGGCCACCACATTCAGGACGGTCTGCCCGCCGCCGCTCTGCGTCCGGCCGGCCTCGACGTCATCCAGTGCCGAGTTGAGGCCGGAGACGATCTCGCGGGCAATCTCGAGGGCTTTGACCTGGTCCGGAAGGCTTACGACGACCGTCAACATCAGGGTGTCCTGGTCCGCCGAGGCGCTGACGCTCTGCGTGATGTCCGTGGCCGACAGGCCGGTGGAACTGCTGCTAACGAGCTTTTCCACAAACTTGTCGCTCTTGACCAGGCTCGCGTAGGAGGCAATGCGTCCCCGCGACAGCTCGAGGGACTGCAGCGACGACTGTCCTGTTGCCGGTGGCGACACGACATAGAACTTGACGGTGCTTTGGTACACCGGCGTTGTCCTCTCCGTCACGCCCCAGGCAACGGCTACGCCCGCCAGCAGGCACAAGAGCACTATCAGCCAGCCCCGCGCAATTGCGCGCCCGTATTCAGACAGTTCCAAGCGAACCCCCCATGCGGCCACCACGCCGTGCCTGGCGCGGCACGGTCCTTTCATGGTCCCTGACGCACCATTATTGACCGCGGCCGTGCCGTGCGGAAGCTTTTTGCTTCTGTGTCTTTTGGGGGCCGGTCCCGGGGACCACGCCTCGCGGTGCCGCGAAGAAGGCTGATTTGGCGGCGGACGGCCTGCCTGCGGGCCTGAATCATAGCCAAATTCCGGCACTGGCCGTAGTCTTTCCCTAAGTCAGGCGGACCTTCAGGTCCGGCAACGGTTTTGGGTGTCAGGGCCAGGAAACAGGTTTTGGACTCAGGCCCTGGCGGCAGGTCTCAGCAGCAGGTCTCAGTGGCGGGGTTCCAGCAAGGGTCCCGGGGCAGGGCCCCGGTGGCCGGACCGGTGTTCCTGCGTCAGCAGTGGCCCGGTCCCCTTCAGGGTTGGCTTCCGCCGCGGTACCGATTCGAGGGGGGCACGATGAGGACGGACGGGGAGCAATTCTCGGTACTGGTGGCGCACCCCAGCGCAGATCTCTACGGCTCCGACCGGGTGCTGCTGGAAACCATTGAGGGGCTGCGCCGCAGCGGTGCGCGCGTTCTGGTGGCATTGCCGTCGCCGGGGCCACTCGTGGCGGAACTCAAGCGCCGGGGCGCCGCTGTAATTCTGTCGCCCACTCCGGTGCTGCGCAAGAGCCTGCTCACTCCACCGGGCCTAGCGAGGCTCGCGGCCACGTCCGTGCACGGGTTGCTCCGGAGCATAGGGGTGATCCGGGGTGCGTGCCCCGACGTCATTCTGGCGAACACCATCACCGTCCCGGTGTGGACGGCCGCGGGACGGCTGACAGGGGTTCCGGTGGTCACCCACGTCCATGAGGCGGAGGCCAACGCCCCGCGGGCCCTCCGTAAGGCCCTGGCCCTGCCGCTCCTGCTCTCCCGCGGCATCCTGACGAACAGCCAGTTCAGCTCCGACACCTTGGCCTCTGCGCTGCCTGCGCTCCAGGGCCGCTCACGAGTGCTCTACAACGGTGTCCCCGGGCCTGCCGAGCCGGTCCCGCCCCGGCCGGCTCTCCAAGGGGGGCTCCGGATCCTGTACGTCGGGCGGCTGTCCCACCGCAAGGGCGTGGACGTGGCCATCGACGCCCTGCTGCGGCTCCGCAGCGACGGCGTGCCGGCCCGCCTGTCCGTGGTCGGGGCGGTCTTCCCTGGCTACGAGGACTACGAGGCCGGCCTCCGCAACCAGGTTCGGACCCAGGGCGCCGAAGACCATGTCACGTTCCATGGATTCCAGAACGTGGTTTGGCCGTTCCTTGCCGACGCCGACGTCGTCGTGGTGCCCTCCCGGCTCGACGAGCCGTTCGGCAACACGGCTGTCGAGGCTGTCCTGGCTTCCCGGCCTGTCATTGTCAGCAACACCTCGGGGCTGCGGGAGGCCGCGGCGGGCTACCGCTCGGCACAGTTCGTCGAACCCGGTGATCCCGCTGAGCTCGCCGATGCACTCGCCCGCGTCGCCGGCCGGTGGCAGCACTACCAGTCCAGCGCCAGGCTCGACGCCGCCGAGGCGGGCCGCAGGCACAGTCCGGAACGCTACGGGACCCTCATGACCGGGCATCTGGCGCAGGCTGCGGGCAGGCTGCCGTGACCGGCAGCCCTGCCCCCCATACGGCCACCGTACCGGCCGAGCCACCGAAAACGGCTCGAGGCGTCCGGTGGAGCTTCGGGGCAGTGCTGGCCCGGCAGGGATTCCAGATGCTTTGCGCCCTGGTTCTGGCCAGGATCCTGGGGCCGGAAAACTATGGCGTCATCGCTGCGGCCACGGTGTGCATCAGCCTGGTGGCCCTGCTGCTGGACCAGGGCCTCTCCGCGGCGCTCGTCCAGCGGCCTGACGTCACCCGCCGCATGGCAGGCGCCACCGCCACGCTGAACATCCTGGTGGCGGTCCTGCTCGGGGTGGTGACCTGGTGCGCCGCTCCCTGGATCGCGCAGTTTTTCGGCGTAGCTGAGCTTGAGCCGATCCTGCGGCTGCTGGCTCTGGCGATTCCCGTCAAAGCACTGGCCATCGCGCCGCGGGCCATGCTGTCCCGGAACCTGGCCCTCCACAGGATCGGCGCGGCGGACATTGCGGCGGCGGCCGCGGGCAGCGCGGCCGGGATCGGCGCGGCGATGGCCGGCGCCGGCCCATGGGCCATGGTGTACCAGGTGGTCGCCACCGACATCGTCTGCAGCTCGCTGTTGCTGGCCGCCTGCCGCGGCCCAGTCCCCAATCTCGCCTTCCGGACCGTGGCGCCCCTGTTCCGGTTCAGCTTCAGCGTCTTTGCCACCGACTGCCTTGCCTACTTCTCCCGGAACCTGGACAACATCCTGGTGGGCCGGATGCTCGGCGTCGCCGCCCTCTCCCTGTACGGGATGGCCTACCGCATCCTCGTCATCCCGGTCCAGCTGATTGGCCAGACGGTCAACCGGGTCATGTTTCCGGCTTTCTCCCGCGCGGCCGGCAGCCCGGAAAAGGTGGTTGCAAGCCTCGTGTCCGCCACCCGGCTGCTGGCGATCTCCGCGGTCCCGCTGATGGTCTTTGTGTCCTGCGCCGCCCCCGAACTCGTAGGCCTGGTCCTGGGCCCCGAGTGGCTGCCCGCAGCCGGGCTGGTCAGTGTGCTCGCCATCGGGGGCGCACGCGAAACGGTTTTCTATGTCACCCCCTCCCTGATGAAGGGCCTGGGGCAGGGCGGGTTGATAGTGAGGTACGAGATCCTGGCCGCCATCGTGCAGGTGGGCGGTATTGTGATCGGCCTCCAGTTCGGCGTCCTGGGCGTCGCCGTCGGATACTCCGCGGCCGGCTTCGTCCTCACGCCCGTGCTCCTGCGCATCCAGTCCCGGTTGACGGGCGTGACGGCGATGACGCAGCTGGCGGCCATCTTCCCGGCAGTCCACGCCGCGGCCTGGGGCGCGGCCGGATACTGGGCGTTGTCCCTGGCGAACGTGCACGGGCCATGGCACCTGTTCGGCGGGTTGGCGCTCTTTGCAGCCCTCGCCCTCGCCGCGCTGCGGATTTTCCACCGGCGCATGCTCTCCGGCTATGTCGAGCAGGCGCGGGCACTCATTGGGCGGCCTGCCCCGCGGCAAGCCGCCACAACAACGAGAGGTCAAAATGCCTGACATCACCCACCCCAGTGTCCGCCCCTCCGGCGGCGAACTCGCCGTAGGGATCCCGGCGGGCGGCCTCGTCATTGCGGTGCTGACCTACCGCCGGCCAGAGGACATCGCCCTGGCGCTGCCCCGGCTGGCGGCCCAGGCCGGACCGGGACAGGGAAGGGCCGGGCAGGGAAGCCCCGACGGGTCCGACGGTCCGGCCGCGGATCTTCCCACTACGGTGTTGGTGATCGACAACGACCCCGAGGCAAGCGCCCGCCCCATCGTGGAACGGCTCGCCAGCACGCTTCGGCCGGGACTGGTCCGGTACGTCCAGGAGCCGAAGCCCGGCATCGCGGCGGCGCGGAACCGCGCCCTGGCGGAAGCGGCATCCAGTGCCCTGCTCGTGTTCATCGACGACGACGAAGTACCGTCGGAGCGGTGGCTGGAGCAACTTGTGGACCTGCAGCGCTCCAGCGGAGCCGCCGCCGTCGTGGGTCCGGTTATCAGCGAATACGAACACGAGCCGGAGCCCTGGATCGAAGCCGGAAAGTTCTTCAACCGCCGCAGGCTCGCCACCGGGACCCGGCTAGACGTGGCTGCGACGAACAACTTGCTCCTGGACCTGCGGCAGGTCCGGGCGCTGCGGCTCGCGTTTGACGAACGCTTCGGCCTCAGCGGCGGCTCGGACACGCTCTTCACCCGGCAACTCATCCAGCGCGGCGGATTGATGCTGTGGTGCGACGAGGCCGTGGTGGTGGACCGCGTTCCGGCTTCCCGGCTCACCCGCGGATGGGTGCTGCGCCGCGCCCTGCGGAGCGGCAATTCGGCGGCCCGGGTCGGTCTGGAACTCGCCGGCAGCTCTCGGGCCCGCCTCACGGCCAGGGCCGTTTCGCTGGCTTCGGGGACAGTCCGGCTGGTGGGCGGCTCCGTGCGGGTGGCGGCCGGCCTGGTGAGCGGATCGCCGGCGCAAAAAGCGCTTGGCTTGAGAACTGCTGCGAGGGGCCTGGGCATGACGACAGGGGCGTTTGGATATGTGTACAGCGAGTACCGAAGAAGTTAGATTGCGAAGAAGGAGGTTTGTTTGCCCGCCCTCTTTTGAACTAGCCGACTACACCCCTTTGGCGTAAGCCGGCACACAGGCGCGCTCGCCCAGACCTGACCGTTACCGATTTGCAACCTTTCGGCACGTCGACTACGGTGTTGGATCAGTAGAGGGGCCGAACGCCTGCCGGAAGTGAGTCACCCGGTACCGCGGGTGCGCCGCGCTTGGGCTGCTGGCGCCAGGGACGCCGGTGACAGGACCTGGCAGCGGACGCGCTTTGGCACGCAGGGTTTGTCGCCGTCGACGACATTCCGTCGGCGCCGTTTTCAGGCCATCATCCGATAGCGACCCTCGGTCATCCGTTTATTGACTTGATCCGCCGATGCGGCAACAACGTTATCCGACGTTGTCGCTGTTGTTTCCATGCGACGTCATCGGCTTCCAACACGATGTCGCGGCAAACGAAGGAATGTTTTGCTTATCCGAAAGAGAATCGCTCCCATACTCGGCCTGCTCGGGCTGGTGTGTGCCGGCGCCATGATCAGCGCACCGGCACAGGCTGCGACACCGCGCGCGGCGCTCGTCGCCGGCAGCTACAAACCCGATGCGTCCACTACAGGCGTCCCGTCCGGAACGGCTCTTACCAAGGTCGGCAGCTACGATAAGCCCTACGTGATCACGGTTGACGGCACCGTCTTGGACGGCAAAGAAATCTTCGGTGACGTCAAAGTCCAAGCGAAGAACGTTGTTATCAAGAACAGCCTTCTGCACTGCGGAAATTACAAGCCCAGCACGAACACGGGTTGCATCGACGCGAACAGTGCGAACGTTTTCAAGTTGACTGTTCAGGACAGCACGATCCACCCCATCATGCCCAACCCGCTGCGGGACGGCATCGTGGGCCACGAGTACAACGCGATACGGAACCATGTTTACGGGACCAACGACGGGATGGGTGTCTTCAATAAGCCCGGCGGCAGCGTTAACGCCAACGTTCGGATTGAAGGAAACTACATCCACACGACTGTCTACCATGACGCAGCGCACGATCCCGGGCCTTCGGCCGACGGTACGCACAATGACGGCATCCAGGTCCAGGGCGGCACGAACATCCGTATCGCAGGCAACACCATAGTCAACGATGGCGTCCTCGGTTCGGGGTCCAGTGCCGATCCCGCGAAACCACGCCTGTTTCCCCACGGACACGGATGCACGATCATTTTGCAGAACAACACTGGTGCACCGTTGAAAAACACTGTCGTTGAGCAGAACTGGTTCGACGACGGGCTGGCTTCGGCCTGCATTAAACCAGGCGAGATCACCTTCCAGAAGAATCGCTTCGGACAAAACCAGTACAACTACTTTGCGCCGCCCAGGGTCAGCAAGTACGTGATCCGCATCGACGTCAAGGCGAGGACGATCGTGCACGGCCTGGAGACAAATGTTTGGGCGAACACCGGCCAACCGTTGAAGGTCGGCAAGGGCCTCGGCATCGAGTACAACAGCTAGCCCCAAAAGATACGCCCCGGTCTTCGGACCGGGGCGTATTTTCTTGCCCTGATAGTTCTACCGAGAGAATTCAACAATTGAGTTGACGGGTCCCGCCCAAGCAGCCCTTGATTGGTATCCCACCGCCTTGAGAAGGGTGTCATCCAGGCGGCCCGCTTCGACTGGATAATCGAGGCGGCGGATAACCCATATTCTGTCCACTCCTTCGAGGCCCGCCGTTGAAGCTGCGAGAAGCCGTGACGTTCCGTCCAGGGATCCGTCCAGGGCTCCGGGAGTATCAATAGTCAGATCGCGCAGTCCGGCAAAGGCGTCAGGATACGCGACTGCAATCCGCCGGAGGGTCAGAAGGACCTGGCCGCCCCCGGGCGGGTAGCGCGGACTGAAATACACGGCATCATTGCTGGCCTTGTGTTCCTGGATATAGCCGGCCACGGCGCTCCAGTCAGCGCCGCTCTTGGCGTTTACATCTCGTTGGGAGACATAAACCGGGATCGCGAGCAGGATGATCGCAATCCCTGCACCTCCCCTCAGCCAGGCAGGCCGCAGCCAGATCAACCCGGCTCCGATCAGGACGGCGACGGCCGGGGCGCTCAAGGTGAGGTAGCGGGGGCTGTACATAGGGTGGACATACAGTGAATACAAGCCGATCACCAAGGTCGGCAACGCGATCTGGGGAACGATCCACGCCAGGTAGTTGCGTTGGCTGCCCTCGCTGCGGGTACGAAGAATAACCACAAGGGCATAGATCATGACCAGCCCGCACACCCCCGCCAGAAGGACCGCGCTTATCTTCCAGAGCCCTGCTGCCCCCGTCTGTGGATAGCCGCCGGTCGGAGTATCACCCAGAAACCACTGGTTCACGACCACGTTGCGCAGCCAACGCGACCACCCCAGTTCGTCATCGTTGAGCTGTCCGCGCTCCATCGCAGACAGGTAAACGACCGGCGCGGATATGAGGACACCGAGGACCGCAGCGAACGCCCACTCGATGCGCGTTCGCCAGGCGGTACCGCGCAGCGCCATCACCGTCAGTGCATGTGAGGCCAGAATGAACACGAGATACAGGTTGATGCCGATGGCGATGGCTGCCAGTCCGGCATAGGCCAACCACCAACGGGGCGTTCGACGGCGGAGAGCCACCATGAGCACGATGGTGAGCCACACGGCAGCGGCGGCGGTAAAAGCGTACGGCCGGGCCTCCATGCCGGCCCAGGTGATCCGTGGAAGGACAGCAAAGACTGCGGCGCTCGTCAGCCCGAGTACGCGGCCCCCCAGGGTGCGGGCCATCAGGAAGACGCCTGCGGAGGCCGCCGCGATGGCCACGGCACTGGGCATGCGAAGCAAAAAGGCCGATTCGCCAGTGAGTTCCACCCAGAAATGCATGAACAGGTAATAGAGCCCGTGCACGGCGTCGATGTTCTGGACCATGGCCCACAGCTCGGGCAGGCTCCGACGCGCCGCTGAAATCGTCGCTGCCTCGTCGGTCCACAGCGACGCGTTCCACGAGCCCGCGGCTGACAGCACCCATGCCAGCGCAGCACTGAGGAGCGCGAGACGGAGATCGCTGAGTCGCCCCAGGGTCCAGGGTTTCGCCCGCGGCGGGCGGGCAGCGCCCACAATCGGGGTTGGTGCGGCGGCATCGGAAGTCGTGGAGTCTAGTGAGCGGATGGGACCCTCCTCGGACGTGATGACAATGGGTAGCGCTCGGTGAGAGGGATCCGCCAGTTGGGGCGCCGGAACACCAGCCCGGCCGCCCCGTCGGACGATGCAGCTGGCATCCCCTTAGCGTGAGTCGAAGTCTAGCCAGCGGCTTCTGGTTTGGAAAGGAACCCGATCGACTTCTGGAAAACCTCCTCAAAGCCGCATCCGTGCTGCACCGGACACTTACCAGACCCGGTTCGTTGCGGCCCTTCTGCGCCCGACTCGGACGGAGCCCGGCGGTGCCCCGGCGGTGCCCTTTTGGATGATTTCAACGTAGTCATGGATTTCCCCCTGTTGCCTTGGCCTACTGGTTGTTCACCGGACTAGGATCCGCCCCGAGGCGGCGTAGTGCGCCTGGATCCGCAGCAGGGAAAGCACACGCGGATAGATGGCGACGTCGTCTATTTGGCCGTTCAGGTAACGGCTCGTCGGACGGCTGGGCCAGCTGGTCAGGTTGTCGCCGCCGATGCGCCAGTATCCGTCGAAGGGCCACGCCGTTGTGGTGCCGGTTCGACCGGCCGCCAAGGTGCCGTCAACGAAGAGCTGCATGCCGTTGGGACCGAGAGTTGCCACAACGTGGTGCCACTGGTTGTTGTTGTAGGTCGCCGTCGTGTTGACGGTGGTGGGGACACCCACGCTGCCACGAGACCGGACACCGAAGAAGATCCGTCCGGTATTGTCCATGTAGACGTTTCTGTCGCTGTCCGCGGAAACTCCGGTCTGCGTATTTCCGTAGCCGACGATCCCGCCTCCCCCGTTCGTGGCGGTACGCACCCAGGCCTCGGCACTGAACGTGTTGGGCCGGGCAGCCAGCGTCGGGCTGCCGGCCACGCCCGCGGCGGTCCCGTTGAAGGCCGCGGCAGTATTGGACTCACCATTCAGGGCTCCCGGGGCGCCGAAGGTGACACCCGGCCGCACCGTGAGGTCGTCCTTGCCCGCGAGGTCCACGCCCTTGGCCCCGCCGGTTTCGCCGAGGCGCCAGTAGTTGCCCGGCTTGTCCGCGAGGACCTGCTGGGCGTAGCTCCCCGGAGCCGCGACGGATCCTGCCGCCGTAATCGTGACGGTGTCGCTGCGGGCCTCGTTGCCGAAGGCGTCCCTTGCGAAGATCCTGTAGCCATAGCTTTGCCCCGGCACCAGGCCGGTGTCCACGAAAGTCATGCCCGGCCGCCGCCAGAACGTGGATGCCTGGCTGACTGTAGAGATGACGGCGCCGTTGCGCCGCACCTCGTAAATGAGGTTCTCGTTGTCCTGGTCCCAGTTCGCTTGCCACCGCACCCGGACGGTTCGGGCGGCGAGGATTGACAGTGAAGGGTTGAAGCCCGCTCCGGTCACCTGAGGGCCACGCCGGTCCGGCGCGATGCTGCTCTTGGCGAATCGGGTAAGCCCCTGCTGGGGCTGGTTGTTAACCGTCGTGAACTCGCCAGCCATCGCCACGTAGTCCGCATTCCCGGTCACGGTCCACGGGCCCTGGCTCTGGCCGGTGAAAGTCCCGTTGTTCAGGGTGGGGAACCAGTTCAGCAGCGAGGGCGACGGGGTGCCGGCGAAGTTGGTGTAGCCGTGGCTTTCCGTTGTCAGTGTTCCCGTGGCTCGTTTGCTGAACGCGATTCCACGGTTGAAGCTCCAGGGTTCCGACTGCGGGAAGCCGCCGGCGTTGCCGCAGTAGTGCGCATGGCCCACCGCATAGACGACGTCCCCGATGGGCTGGAGCGAATGGGTATCTCCGTGGCAGTCTTCGATCCAGGTGGTGGAGTCATCGGACCACTTGACCGAGAACATCCCCTCGAGCGTGCTCACCCGCAGGAACGTGTAGCCGGAACCGTATATGTTGACGCCGTCGCTGGCCAGCGAGGTGATCCCGCCGCTGGAGGGTCTTCCACCGGCGTCTGGGGCGGTGCCGCCGTTACGGACGATGTTGTTGATCTGGAAGGGAAGGAGTGACCCTTTTGTGGTGTCCACTTTACCCAGGCCAAAGCCGGGGTTGCTGGAGCCGTTGATCGAGGTGAAGGCGCCGCCCACTACCATGCTGCCGCCGTCGGGCGAGAGGGCAAGGGCGTTGACCCGGCCGCCGGCCGCGACCGGGTTCCAGGGCAGGAGCGCGCCGTTGGAGGCACTGACCGCCGCCAACCGCCCTCGGGCCGCGGAGCCAACTGCGTTGAAAAGCCCGCCCAGGTAGACGGTGGTCGGAGTCGCGACAATGGCACGGACCGAGGACGACATTCGGGGCAGGAAACCGGGAACCAGGGCACCCGTGGTGGGGTTCAGGGCGACGGCCCGCCACACAGTGGAGCCGTTGTAAGTGGTAAACGCGCCGCCCACGTATAGCCGCGATCCGTTCGGCGAGGCTGCCAGCGCGGTGACCTCGGCGTTGAAGCTGGGCGTGAAGGTGTTTAGCAGCTCGCCGGTCGTCAGGTTGTAGGCGAGGATGTTGTTGCGAACCACCGTTCTAGAGCCTGGGACCGCACCCACGGGGCGGGCCTGGGTGAATCTGCCGCCCACGTAGACCGTGCTGCCGATGATGACTTGGGTCCAGGCCACTCCGTTGATCTGCGCCGTCGGAAGGGCGTCCGCGGAGACTGTCACGGGGGTGGCGGGATTCCGTGGATCAGCCGGCGTGGTGTCAGCCGATGCCGGCAGGCCGCTGTGGAGTCCCAGCGGCATTGAGACCGCCCCAGCGAGGAGGAGGGTGATCAGTTTATTCGCGACGCTGCGCGTGGCACCGGCCGGCGCCGTGTAACGGAGCGCTGCTGCCTCCGGCCTCCGGGCGCTCCCCCGGTTTTCCTTCCTGAAGAACATGATCTTCCCTCCTCCACGCCCGGCCTACGGAATCCTTACGGAGAAGTCATCGAAGCGCACCACGACCGGAAAGTTGGCCGCGGATCCGGAGAGGTACGCCAAGAGTCCCGCACTTCCCGCCGTCTGCAGGGCCGGCGTCGAGTCACTGGCGCTCAGCTGCCAGGCGGCCGGCTCTGCTGCGGAAGCCCGCCAGACCTTCCCGCTGAGAACCGTGGGGCCCGTGCCGTCCAGCTTCAGTCTGATGACCAAGGGGTCGTTGGCGGCCATCTTCAGTCCGGCGATCGCCAGTGGCCCTGCGATGTTGGTTTCGACGTTGTTGACCGCCTTGGTGAGGTATAGCGAAACCGCCCCCGTGCTGGCGATCTTGATCTTGGCCCGGTAGTCGTTGTTGTTCAACCGCCGGCCGAACAGGGATGCGTCCAGGCCGCCTCCGCCGGCAACCTTATCGGCAGAAACCGTGATCCGTCCGTCGAACGCTGCCGTCGATACGGCGTTGAGGGATGCGCTCCGGCCGGCTCCGGCGGCCCCGAAGGTGACCGCACCGGCACCGTTTTCGACCGCGAAATTGGTAGTGCCACCCGATACTGTCCACGCACCGCCGACGTCTGCGGTGCCGAGGCCGCCAGCCGCGGACCGCCCGAATGCGTCCGCCGCGACCACTGTGTTGGACGGCGGCGCCTGGACGGTGATCGCCCGGCTGACTGTGCCGGTGGCGGCGTCGTCGTCGGTCACCGTCAGGGTGACGGTGTAGCTGCCGGCACTGGCGTAGGTGTGCGACGCCGTCGCCCCGGTTCCAGTGCTTGCGTCACCGAAGTTCCAGGCGTAGCCGGTGATGGTTCCGTCCGAATCTGCTGATCCGGTGCCGCTGAAGGAAACGGCGAGGTTGGTGGCAGTCGAGGTGAACGCAGCCGTCGGGGCCACGTTCGCCGGCGGCGCCACAACGGTCACGGAATGGACGACAGTGGCGGTGTTTCCGGTGTTGTCCGTTACCGTCAGCCGAACTGTGTAGGTGCCGCCTGCCGCATAGGCGTGCTCCGCCGTGACCCCGGTGCCGGTGCCGCCGTCGCCGAAGTCCCAGGCGTAGGCGGCGATGGGCCCGTTGGCGTCCGAGGACGTGGTCCCGTCCACCGATGCCGTGAGTCCGTTGACCGTTGACGTGAAGCCGGCCACCGGTGCCGCGGGAGGGGCGTTAACCGTGCGGCCCGAGGCCACGAAGTGGGCCTGCACCCGCGACAGTGGAAGCACGGCCGGGTAGATGGCGACGTCGTCGATCTGGCCGTTCAGGTACCGGCTGGTCGGACGGCTGGGCCAGCTGGTCAGGTTGTCGCCGCCAAGGCGCCAGAAGCCGTCGATTGGCCACGCGGACGTGGTGTCGGTCCGGCCGGCCGCCAGGGTGCCGTCGAGGAACAGCTGCATCCCGTTGGGGCCAAGGGTCGCCACGACGTGGTGCCATTGGTTGTCGTTGAACGTCTTGGTGGTATTGACGGTGATCCGGGAGGCGGTCCCGCTGATGCCGGTGGGACGGACGCCGAAGAAGAGTCGGCCGGTGTTGTCCATGTAGACGTTGCGGTCAAAGTCAGCCGAAACACCGGTCTGCGAGTTGCCGTAGCCGATGATCTGGCCGCCCTGGTTGGTGCCGGTCCGGAACCAGGCCTCGGTGCTGAAGACCTGTGGCCGGCTGGCGAGCGTCGGGCTGCTGGCCACGGCGTCGGTGGTGGCGTTGAAGGTGGCGGCGGTGTCCGCGTCCCCGGTGACCGCCCCGGCGGCACCGAAGCTGACGCCGGGCCGGATGATCAGGTCGTCCTTGCCCGCGAGGTCCACGCCGGTGGCCCCGCCGGTTTCGCCGAGGCGCCAGTAATTGCCCGGCTTGTCCGCGAGGACCTGCTGCGCGTAGTTCCCTGGCGCCGCTGCGGATCCCGCTGCGGTGATGCTCACGATGTCGCTGCGGGCCTCGTTGCCGAATGCGTCCCGGGCGGAGATGCGGTAGCCGTAGCTCTGCCCGGCGGTCAGGCCGGTGTCCAGGAACGTCATGCCGGTCCGCTTCCAGAAGGTGGAGGCCTGGCTGACGGTGGAGATGACGGCGCCGTTGCGGCGCACCTCGTAGGTCAGGTTCTCATTGTCCTGGTCCCAGTTCGCCTGCCACCGGACACGCACCGCCCCGGCAGCAGGGGTGGACAGGGTCGGATTGAAGTTCAGCCCTGTGACCCGGGGGCCGCGGAGATCAGGCGCGATGCTGCTCTTGGCGAATCGGACCAGTCCCTGCTGGGGTTGGTTATTGATGGTCGTGAATTCGCCCGCCATTACCAGGTAGTCCGCGTTGGCGGCAATGGTCCAGGGACCCTGGTCCTGGCCCGTGAACGTGCCGGAGTTCACGATCGGAAACCAGTTCAGCAGCGACGGCGACGGCGTCCCGGCAAAGGTGGGATAATTGTGGCTTTCCGTTGTCACCGTTCCCGTGGCTTGTTTGCTGAAAGCGATGCTGCGGCTGAACTGCCAGGGTTCGGCCTGCGGAAATCCTCCGACATTGCCGCAGTAGTGGGCGTGGCCGGCGAGGTAGACAGCGTCGCCCATCGGCTGGATGGAGTACGTGTCACCGTGGCAGTCCTCGACCCAGGTGGTGGAGTCGTCGGACCACTTGACGGAGAACATTCCTTCCAAGGTGGCGGTCCCCTTGAAGGAGTAGCCTGCGCCGTAGACGTTGACGCCGTCGGTGGCGAGCGTGGTGATGGAGCCGCCGGTGCCGGCGTTGCGGACGGTGTTGTTGATCTGGAAAGGCTGCAGGGCACCTAGGCCAGTATCAACCTTTGCAAGGCCGAAACCGGGGTTGCTGGAACCGTTGATCGTGGTGAACGCCCCGCCCACCACCATGCTGGCGCCGTCCGGGGAGAGGGCCATCGCGTTGACCCGGCCGCCGGCGGCAACCGGGTTCCAGGGCAGGAGCGCGGCGTTGGAGGCGCTCACGGCGGCGAGCCCGGCGCGGGTCACGGAGCCGACGGCGTTGAACAGGCCGCCAAGGTACACCGTGGTGGACGTTGCCACAATGGTGCGGACTGAGGCGGACATGCGCGGCAGGAAGCTGGTGATCAGGGCACCGGTGGTGGGGTTCAGGGCTACGGCCCGCCACACGGTGGAGCCGTTGTAGGCGGTGAACGCGCCGCCGACGTACAGCCGCGACCCGTCCGGGGACGCTGCCAGTGCCGTCACCTCGCCGTTGAAGCTGGGCGTGAACGTGCTCAGCAGCGCTCCGGTGGTGAGGTTGTAGGCCAGGATGTTGTTCCGCGGGACGGTGCCGGTGCCGGCGGCAGCGCCGGCGGGCCGTGCCTCGGTGAACTTGCCGCCGACGAACACCGTGTTGCCGATGATCACCTGGGCCCAGGCTACGCCGTTGATCTGGGCGGTGGGCAGGCCGTCGGCGGAGACGGTCACGGGTGTGGCGGGGCTGGCGGGATCCGCGGGAGCGGTATCCGCCGCGGCCGGCTGGCTGCCGACCAAACCCAGCGTCAGGGCGACCGCGGCGGCCAGCAGCAGCGCCAGCAGCTTTCGCGCACCCCTCCGGACGGTCTTGTAGGCAGTGGTGTGGGCGGGCAAAGTTGGTGCCGGGCCGGCGGGCGGCCGTGCCCCTCTCCCCCGGGCGCTCCCCAGCGTTGCTTTCCTGAGCATTTTGTTGTCCCCCTAGTTCGGTTGATGACTGGCCGTGCTGGCACCCAGCGCGGCCACATCCTCGGCCGAAAAGAGGCCTCGAATGCAGTGATCGTTTTGGTTCTCTCCTACGTTTGTGCTCATGAGGGTCTGGCCTTGGCTGCCGGGAATGATCGGGAAGTGCCGGGGCACCGGCCCGATCTGGCGCACCGGGATTCCAGCGCCCAGGGCCACCCACTTCAGCCAGATGTCATCCGCGCGTGGGCAGGAGTTCAGGAAGCCGTCCCCGTGCAGCCGCAGCGCTTCCAGCATCGCCGGCGGGTAGATGACGCCTGACACGCCGGTGGCGAAGTTTCCCGCCCGCACGGCGGTGTCACGGGCCCTTGGCCAGGTCGCGTAGCCGGATACCTGGTCCCCCTCGATCCCCATGATGCTGACCCGGTGCGCGCTCACAGTGCCTGGATGGCGCTCGCCTGCGTCCACCAGCAGCGCCAGCCACTTCGGCGGATAGACAATGTCGTCGTCGGCCGTCACGAGCGGCACGGTGTGCCGTGGCGTGGATGAGACGTAGGGGTAGTACTTGGTATGGGGTCCGTAATTGGATGCCGCCCGAATTTCCAGGCCGCGGCGTTCAAGGCGTCGCAGCGACGCCGGACACGCCGCCATCTCTTCAGGAGACTGCAGCCACAGCACAAGGCGCTGCGGTCGCACCGTGCCACGGGCAATCGACTCCACCCCGAGCGACACCGTGCGGATCCGGTCTCCGTAACTAGTTAGGGAGACGACCACCGGCGCGGATCCCGTGACGGGCCCGCGTGCCACCAGGTTGCGGACACTCAGGTACGCCACCGCACAGGCGGCCCGGAGCCGCTTGCCCAACTTGCGCGCCCGCCGGACCACCCGGCGGGGAACAGAAACCGGCTGCCCGCCCGGAGCCGGGGTCATGGCTTGTTCCCTGCCGGGGCACGGCCGGCGAACGTCGCAATGGGCGTCTCGGCTTCCAGGTTGAAGTGGATCTTCACGGTGTCCCGTGCGTCGAGCGGCACGGCGAAGATGAACACCCCGACGCCGGTGGCCCCGGGTGCGACGCTTGCCGGGAAGGCGGCCGGCTCCGGCCCGCTGAGCTGGCTGGCCGGGGCATCGTCCTTGCCGTAGCTGACGTCCACGACCGCCCGGTCAAGCGCGAGCGGCGTCGCGGTGTTGTTGACCACGCTGACCTTGAACCGTACTGCCGGTCCGGCCACTTCCCCTATGCCGGTTGCCACGCCCTGGACCGCCGTCATGTCCGCAATGGTCGCCGACACGCCACCTTTGACGGCTTTCTTGGCCGTCAGCTCCACCGGGGCGGCGGTTGGCTGGGCGATCGCCGCGAGCTCCTGGTCCGACTTGCCCTTGCGGTCCACAGGTGCCGGGTTGACCTCCGGCGGGCCGGACGGTTTCGGCGCCGTTGCCGGCGCGCCGGCAGCGGCGGCAGCGGCGGCCGGGTCCAGCGTACCGGCGGCGCCGGCGCTGGGGCTGACTGCACCGGGCTGGGCGGTGCCTTGTTTGGCCGAAGCGCTCGCCGTGCTGTCCGCCCGGGCCGCGGGCTCCGGAGCGTTCCCGGCGTGGTTGAGCCCCGAAGCCCATGCGACGCCGCCAACAGCCAGGAGCGCGGAGACTCCGAGCGATGTCGCCACCAGGCGGGTGCGGCGGCCGGGCTTCCGGCGCTTGTCCGCCGGGGTGTTGACCTGCTTGTTCATCGCCGGCCTCGCTGCGTGAGGGGCTGTTCTGCCGGGCGGGATAGCGGCTGGGAAGCCGAGAGTTCACGGAACCACTTCACTGACGCCAACACCAGGAAGCCGGCAGTGGCAGCGAAGATCAGCGTGTAGACGGTGAGGAACACCGGCAGCACGCCATAGCTGAGGAAGGACAGGCAGAGGACGCCGTAGTCCATCGGGACCACCAGCAGCGAACGGATCCAGGACCGGCCGCCGGGGTCCGCCACGGACACCCGTCCGCTCTGGCGCCGGAGTTGTTCGGTCAGGATCATGCCGAAGAACAGGACCGCGGACACGATCGCCGCGCCCAGGGGAACCACGAGCCACCCCCGGTCCACGGCGCCAAAGCGGTAGAGTCCGACGGCGAGCGCCAGCGGCATCGTGGAGGTCTTGACGGCGTCGACCATGTGGTCCAGCCACTCCCCCGCGGGCGACCCGCCGCCGGTCATCCTAGCCACCTGACCGTCGGCCGAATCAAAGGCGTAGCCGGCCACGAGGCACAGTGCCACGGCGATGCCCAGCACGCCGGAGGGCGGGAAGATGACCAGCAGGGCGATCCCGGCGAAGGTGAAGGCCGCGCTGATGGCTGTCACCGCGTTCGGGCTCAGCCCTGCCCGCATCGCGGCCGCGGCCAGGAGCCGTCCCAGCCGACGGTTGATGTAGCGCGAATACGCCGGCGCGCTGCGTGCGGCGCCCTTCTGACCGACTGCCAGGGCCCTCACGGTGTCCCAATAGCCCGCGGCGGCACGTTCGACGTGCGGATCGATGGCAGTCATTGGCCGGCTCCCAGGCTCTGCCGGGCCGAAGCGGGGAGGCTCCGGTAGGCGCTGCGGGCCGAACGCACGCGCAGGCGGGCGAGGTCGCGGCAGAGCTCCTCATAGCCGTCGGCGACGACGTCCCAGTTGTAGCGGTGTGCGATCACCCGGGCTTGTTCGCCCCGCGCGGCCACATCGGAGTCGGGCCGTTCGGCGTCCGCGACCAATCCGGCCACACCCTGCGGGTCCGAAAAATACCGGCCGGAGTGCTCCAACACCTCACGATTGAAACTGACGTTGAACGCGTTGGTCGCCGTTCCGGAGCCGATGGCCCGCAGGAGCGAGGGGTTTGTTCCGCCAACCGAGTGGCCGTGCCAGTACACAAGTGCGTTGGCGTACAGCTGGTCGAGCAGGTCCTGGTCCCAGATTCCGCCAACAAAGCGGACCCTGGCGTCGGCCAGGGCGTGGACCGCGCTCGTGTAGCGGTTCGAGTACGGGGCCGAACCCACGACGATCAACGGCAGCTGCGAACCGCTGCGGACGAAGCCGTCCACTATGAGGTGGACGTGGTTCTCCGGCTCGAAGCGGGCCACCACTAGGTGGTAGCCCTGCGGCGTGAGGTCCAGCTGCCCGAGCTTGTCCGCGTTACCCGCGGCCAGCAGGGGTGCGCCATACGCGAGGTAGACTGTGTCGGCGTCGAATTTCTGCCGGTAGTACGCCTGGATCCCGACGGCGTCGGCGATCAGCGCGTCCGAGAGCTTGACCGCGAGCCGTTCCACGGCCCGGTAGTAGCGCTGGCCGCCTTTGCCCCACTTGGCGCGCTTCCACTCCAGCCCGTCGACGTGGGTGGCCACCGGAATGCCCGCCGTCCGGAAAGCCGGCAGGTAGGGCGCGTTGGCGGCATTGAAGAGGATTGCTGCGTCCGGACGATGCCGGAGCAGGTGGGCAACCGATAGTCCTGTGTGGCTCAGCGTCTCCAGGGACCGTTTGCGCATCGCCGGGAGGTGGACAAGTTCCATGCCCAAGTGCTCGGTGGGCTTGTCCGCGCCGTCCCCCGTGTCGCGGCAATAGACCGTGATGCGGTGGCCGCGTTGCACCAGGCGCTGGCCGATTTCCTCGATCGCGGTTTCAAAGCCGCCATAGCGGGCCGGGACGCCACGCGTCCCCACCATGGCCACGTGCATGCCGCTCACCGCCTAGCTCCTTGCCTGACGTGCGACGGCGAGGCTGGCTGGTTGATCAGTTCCAGGGCCGTGCGCAGTGCCGAACTTGAGGTGTGGACGGTGTACGGGAAGTAGATGACCTCGACGCCGACGGCGCCAAAAGCCGTCTGCAGCCGGTCGCCTTGCGGGGTGCCCTTCCAGTCGTCACCCTTGAAGAAAACGTTGAAACGCAGTTCCTCCCAGACTTGGAGCTTGTCCGGGACGACCTCAGCGAATACTTTGTCCACGTAGCCGATGCTGCCGACGATTTCCATCCGTTCGGCGAGGGGGACGAGGGGCAACCTGCCCTTGACCTGTTCGAGGATTTCGTCCGCCACGACCCCGGCAATCAAATAGTCGCATTGGCTCCTGGCGTGCTTGAGGATGTTCAGGTGCCCGATGTGGAAAAGGTCAAAAGCCCCCGGGGCATATCCAATTTTGAGACCCATTGTGTTTCTGCTGCCCTTCTTTTTGACGCCGGCCCAGTACCGGCGTTTCGTGTGTCTAGTAGGCCCCCACCGGATGGAGAATGACTCTGAGCGTTCGCCACAGGATCATGATGTCGCCGGTCAGTGACCAGTTCTCCACGTAGTAGAGGTCCCAGCGGACGCTCTCGTCCCAGCCCAAATTGGACCGGCCGTTGATTTGCCACAGACCCGTAATGCCGGGCTTGATCAGGAGTCGCCGGCTGACATCGCCTTCGTAGCCCTCGACTTCGCCGGGCAGCTGCGGCCGTGGCCCGACCAGGCTCATGTCTCCCTTCAGGACGTTCCAGAACTGCGGCAGCTCGTCCAGCGAGTACTTCCTCAGCCAGCGCCCGCAGGTGGTGATGCGGGGATCGTGCTTGAGCTTGAAGAGCAGTCCCGCCCCCTCGTTGAGGCCCAGCAGCGCCGCCAGGTCCTGTTCTGCGGTGGTGACCATGGAGCGGAATTTGACCATCTTGAACCGCTCGCCGTTGAGTCCAACCCGTTCCTGGCGGAAGAACACCGGCCCCTTGCTGTCGCGGACGATGATCCAAGCCAGGGCGGAAAGCAGGGGTGAAAGGAGCAATAGGGCCGCGGCCGAGGCCACGATGTCAACGAGGCGCTTGAGCGTGTGCTTGTAGCCGGTGAACCGCGGCAGTTCCACGTGCATGAGGGGCATGCCTTCGACGGGCCGCCAGTGGATCCTGGGGCCGGCGACGTCGGTCAGGCTCGAGGCCAGGACGAGGCCGGCCCGGGTGCCCTCCAGGGCCCACCCCAGCTGTCGGATGGACCGGGTGCCGCCCTGAAGCGGCCCGGCCACCACGACGGCGTTGGCACCTGTTTCGGCGACCTTTCCCGCGACAGAGTCGACGTCGCACAGGACGGGCACGCGCCCGGCGGAGATTTGCAGGTGGTTTTCGGTGTAGCCCGCCGGCAAAGCGGCCCCCACGACTTCGTAGGCGGCTCCGGACACTTTGTCGAACTGCCGGATCACGTACTCGACGTCCGCGGGTTCCCCTACGACGATCACTTTGGAAAGGTAGTGGCCAAAGAGCCTCTGGCGGTTCAGCCAGGCCCGCCATTGCCAGCGGTTGACCAGCAGCAGGAGGGCACCGGCCGGGAGCGCGAGGGCAAAATGGCTGCGGACCACATCGATGCCCAGGACAATGACCGTGATCGCGATCCCGCCGAAAACGCCCAGCGTCGCGTCCAGGACCCGTTTGTATTCCTCGGAGCCGATTCCCAGGACTGTCTCTTCGCGGGTGCGGTGCACTTCGAGCGCCAGGACCCAGACCAGGAGGATTGCAATGCTTACGGCCAGGTACGAACCGCCTTCCCTGCTGTGGGTCAGGATGGGTTCGCCGGATTCGAGGTGGAAAGCGTAGGCGGCTGCAACGGCGACCGCCATAATGGCGGTGTCCGTGAGCCGGAGCCAGCGACGATAGCGCTTGGCCCAGGATTTGCCTGAGTCCACAACGGCGTCCGGTGCCTCGTGGCCCACGGCCGGGGCGACGGGCCATGGCCGGCCGAGCGAACCGGCGCTCGAGGCCAGCAACGGCGCGGCGCGGCCGGTCAAACGTCTTGCCCGCGCCCGGTCCCCCCTGCGGCGCTCGTCGACGGCACTCATGTCGGGTTCGCGCTTCCTATCGGCGCGGACCCGCGAGTAGACCGGTTAAGGGAGCCGGCGGCGGCTGGGGGGAGAGCCTCGGTCTCAGAAGGCTCTGACGCCGCCGGCTCCGACCTTGGCGTACGGCTGCCAGTTATGGCACCGTACGATTCCAATGAAGGAGTTCGGTGTAGGGAGGTTACGGCACGACCACCTCTAATGGTGGCAGTGGCTGCTTCAGCAAGCAAGATGGTTTGCAAGACCAAACTTTCCTGCAGGTCATGCCCGCGGTCGATTACCGCCCTGAAGTTCCTCATTTTGAGACCTTTGTGAGTTGTTCGTGGGACTGACTTAAGTCAATGCCCGGGGCCGGTTTTGCGCACGAGTAGCGTTTACCCGACTTCTGTGGGCCCACTTGCAATGGCACTACTTGGGGATACTCCCGCCGGTCACTCGCGCCACCCGTGCTGTACGCAGCCGCCCCCGACGGCGGCGGTCACGAGGGCAGGGTGCGGGGCTTCGGGGGCCCTGGGCGCGGCGTTCAGGGCTCGGGGTTCAGGGAGCCGCGGCCCAGCAGGTCCGCCCGCCGGCCAACGCCGAGTTTGGCGAAGATCCGGGAAAGGTGCCCCTCCACAGTCCGTTGCGAGACGCAGAGCTCCGAGGCGATCTCGGCGTTCGTGGCGCCGCGGGACACAAGATCGAGGACCTCGGCTTCGCGGCCGGTCAGCGCAGCGCCGTGATCGCTGTGGACGATCTCCAGCTGCGCCGACATGCCGGCCTCCACGAGCCGGTGATGGACCCGGCGCTGGACTGCGGTGAGCCTCCACCGGTCCGGGTCATCTGCCAGGATCCGCTCCGCCTGCTGCGCGGATTCAAGGGCCAGGAGCCCGTGCCCGCCGCCCAGCGCGTCGTCGCTGATGCTGATGAGGTCGGCGGCGTCAGACGCCGATACGGCCAGCGCGTATGATTCCAGCAGGCGCGCCTCCGGGCCGTCAACTGCCCTGCTGCTAAGGGCCAGGGCATCGGCTTCCGAGACGTCCCCGGCGCGGAACGCGAGCCGCCTGATATCCGTTTCGACGCCCCGCAGGCCCTCGCGCAGCGCCTCGTCAGCCAGCCGCACCAAGGCGGATGCACCGTTCCGGTCCGGGCCGCTCTCGGGTTCCGCCGCCTGACAATACGCCTCGGCCAGCAGGCGCAGGGTTTTGGGCTCCCGGTAGACCGAACGCCGGAACGCCAGGCACTGCTGGCTTGCCTCATAGTGCCGGCCGACGGCGGAAGCGGCGTAGGCTGCCACTGCGTGCGCAAACGGCAGCAGGTTCAAGGGGTCGGCGATGGCAAGTTCCTCCACGCCCAGCCGCACTTCGGCCAGGCATTCGCGCATCCTGCCCTGGCGGAGCCTGGAGTATCCCCGCATGAGGTGAAGCATTCCGCCGCTGTACAGCAGCCGTCCCGGCTCGCGGGCCGCGTAATCTTCCAGGACCGTGCCGAGCCCGTCCCAGTCGCCAGCCCGGATTAGGTTCAGGCAGTGGCGCACCACAAGGTCCTCGAACATCAGGGGAAGACCCAGGCTGCCGCTGCCGGCGCCGTTCCAGGCTTCCCGGTCCAGGCGCAGGCCTGTCCGCAGCTGTCCTTGCGCGGTCAGGAGCTCGGCGAGTAGGGAAGCGGCCGGAACCCGGATGTCGGGAGGGGTGCCGGCACTGTCGACCAGTTGGCGCAACCCGGTTTCGACGGCCGTGAATCTGCCGTCCCACGCGCGGCCCTGAAGCTCTGCGGCCAGTCCTGCAGCGGCTGGCCCGGCCCACGGCCGGTCCTCCGGGGCACGTCGCGCAGGGTTCATGGAGGTCACGGGATCCAGGGCCGGCGGAGTGGACCCGAGCCGGCCGGCGAGCAGGGCGGCCAGGTACGACGGTCGGCCGGGCCGCGCAGGCCGCGCCGATTCCAGGAACACCACAGCGGCCTGCGGGTGCCCGGAAATGAAGTGGGAATAAGCGAGCTGGATTCGAGCCTCGGAGAGGAAGCGGTCGTCTCGGATGGCCTCGGCGGCGCGGGCAGCTGTCGCGGGATCCAGCGCCGTGTTCGCGGCGACAGCGGCGTTGAGCAGCTGGACGGGCGGGATTTCCACACCGCAGTCCAGGGACCAGCGCAGCCGGTTCAGGTCGGCCCCCGGCACTGCGGCACGTTCTGAGGGAAGTGACAGCACGCTCGAGCGCAGGGCGGAACTGCGGCCGGCCGGGACCCGGTGCCGGATGATCTCGCCGACTATCGGGCTCGCGGGCCGGACGAGCCGGTCGTGCCCGCCGGAGACAGCGATGATGCCTGCCGTGTCCAGCGCATCGACGGCTTTGGGACCGCTGATCCGCAAGATCTGGGCCAAGGAGAGCGGTCCTGCCAGGGCAACGATGGTGGCGGCGGTCTTTTCCTCCGGCGTCATGGAGCGCAGCTGGCGGTCCACGACGTCGGCGGCCGGAACCTGGGCCATGTCGGGGTTAGCCAGGAGGAACCATACTCCGTTCCGGCAGCCCAGGGCTCCGGTGGTGCGGGCATGTTGGATCAGGGACATCAGCATGAGCGGGTTCCCGTCGGCGGCGTCATGAAACACCGCGCTGACCCATGGTGAGACGTCTGCCCGCAGGACCTGTTCGCACAGCTGGTGGGTCCCCGCCCGGCTGAGCGGGGCGAGATCGAACTTGGCAATAATTCCGTCGTCCCAAAGGGAGAGGAATTCTCCCGGGATCATCGGCCCGGGCCGGCAAGTCGCCAAGATGCCCGCTGCGCCGGTCGCAGCGGCCTGCGCGAGTTGCCGGATGGTCCCCTGGTCGAGGCACTGCGCGTCGTCGACGACGAACAAAGGGCGGTCGGCCTCGGCTCTCAGGCTCCCTGCCATCGCCTCCACAACGGCGGCGTACGAATCCAGCTCCCGGTCCGGAAGCCGGGACAGGTACGGCGCCAGGGCACCAAAGGGAACGGCGGCCAACGCCGGTGTGGCCGTCAGCCGAATGAGGTGACTGCGGGATCCTAGTTCGCGAAGAGCGGCTTTGACGACGGCGGTCTTGCCCGTCCCTGCCCCGCCGACGACGATCGCCCCTGAGCGGGTGTCGTCGCGCAGGCAACGCACCAGGTCCTTGACCAGCGTGGACCGCTCGACGAGCGGGGCGGTCTCAGCCAGGCTTTCCATAGCCGGTTCTTCCTGCCGCCCTCTGCCCGTGCTGGAAGTCCGCCCGGGAAGCCGTCCGGGTTCCGCAGCGGTCAGCCGAGCCGGACGCTGTCTGCCGGAGTTGAGATGACATCTTTGAGTTCCGATCGACTGGCGACGTGCAGCTTCGAATACACCTGGTAGAGGTGTCCCTCCACAGTGCGGACCGATACGTGCATCTGTTCCGCGATCTTGCGGTTCGACGTGCCGGCAGCGGCACGGACCGCCACCTCGCATTCCCTCGCCGTGAGGGTTGAGGTTGTGAGCGAGTGCAGGCCGTTCTTGGGACTGCCGAACTTGTCATCGAGCGACTGTTGCGCCCGCTGGGCGATCCGCAGGGCGATCCGGTTGCCGGCATCGTTCGCGCAGCTGACGGCCTTCCGGGCCGCATCGCGGGCGAAGACGGCATTGCCGCACGCCTCCGCGTCCTTTGACGCCCCCAGTAGTAGTTCGCTGTCGGCTTCCTGCATGCCCTCGGCCAGACGCGAGCACAGGGCCGCGAATTGCCCCGTTACCTGGCCGCCGAGGCTGCCGAGCTTGTGGCCCATCTGGCGGTCTCCCAACCTGGTGGCGGCGGACTGGAATAGGAGCGCCGGTGCGGCGGCCGATTCCGTGTCATTCTCCGCCTCGGCTGCCAGAGCGCGGACGGATGCTGCCCGCTGACCGAGCTCGGCCTGAGCCGAGAGCTCGAAATAACGCGTGAGTCGCTCCGCCAGCCAGGCCGCGGGCGGCCGCGGCTGGTCCAGCTCGCCCAGCAGGGCGCCTGCCGTGTCTTCTTCGCCTTGGAGGGCGGCGGCATAGGCACAGACTGCCGTGGCCAGGCCGGCCAAGGCATCGGAGTCCTGGGCGCGGAGCTGCCATCTGCCGGCCTGAAGCCGGGACACGGCGTCGTCCAGGTGACCGGCGTGCAGATCAATGACGCCGTGCCCAATCTCGAACATCCCGCCCAGACGGGTCTGGGGCTCAGCGCCGCCATAGGTCTCGTCAAGATAGGCGGACGCCTCCCGGAACTTTGCCGAGAGCAGGAGGAGGAGCAGGAACCTGCCCCTGACCTCACGGACTGCCCGGTCCGTGAGGTGGACGTTGGCTGCGGCTGCCAGAACCTGCTTGCCCAGGGCCATGGCCGACGCGACGTTCCCGGTGACGGCCATGGCCTCGCCGCGCACGCTAGCGGCCACGATGCGCGATTCACTGCCCAGGTCCGTCGGGTCCACGGCATCGGTCGCGGCCAGGACATCGGCGTAGCGTCCCTGGAACGCCGCGAGCTTGGCCTCGGCCAGGCGAAGCTGCTCACGGGCCGCGCCCACCGTGCCACTGTGCTGCTCCGGTTCCGAGGCCAGTCGCTCCGCGAGCTCCCGCAGCGGCCCCTCGGGCTCGGCGCCCGGTGCCGGGCTGCGCTTTTCCAGCTCTGCCCGCAGGAGCTGCAAATCCGTCCACTCGGCCAGCGGAAGCTCCCGGCAGGCGGCATCATCCAACGCCTCCAGGACCCGACGCGCGGACTCCAGGTTGTTCACCAAAATATGGGCAGTCACCGATTCGATGGCGGTCAGGACGGCGGGTTCGCTTCCTTCCGCCTCCTGGATGAACCGCAGGGCAGCCGCAGGGTCCGAGTCGCCGTTCGCGGTGTGGGCCGCGGCCAGTGCCACCTGCGGGTGCACCTGTTCTCCGCAGTCCAGCGCCCAGGCGACACCCGTCGCGCCGCCGGCGTCCAGGGCGTCTGACTCCTGCAGCACGGCAGTGAGCCGGCGGCGGAGCTCGGCGCTGCGGCCGGGTGGGACCACGCTGGCGACAATTCCGGCGGTCACGGGGTTGGCGACGCTGACCATCGGCGGATGCTCATGGGTGACGCGGATCAGGGCCCGCTCCTGGAGCGCGTCCATGTCCTGGGGGTTGGCTATGAGCATGAGGGTCTGCAGCGGGACCGCGCCTGCAAGTGCCAGCAGTTCAAAGACGTCGCGCTGGCCGGTGCCGAGCCGGTTGAGGCGGGCCTTCACAACATCCCGAATCTCGCCGGTCAGGGCAATGGGGCCGCCGCCCAGAAACCATACGCCGTCGTGGCGGACCACGGTGCCCAGCTTGATCTGTTCCCGGGCGAGGGAGTGGAGGAACAAGGCGTTGCCCCCGCTCGCGCTCCAAAGCTCACGGGCGGCGGTCAGGGAGAACCGGCCGCCGTATTCGTGATGCAGGGTTGCGGCCGTTTCGGCGAAGTCGAACGGTCCGAGGTCCACGCGCTGAAGCAAGTCATCCTTCCACAGACCCATGATGTCGCCGCCGACGTGGGGCATGTCCACACACGCGGCCAGCAGGGTGACGTGGGCGCCTGCGCTCAACTGGGCTACCATCATGCTCGAGAGCTCGTCGAGATCGTGGGCGTTGTCCACGAAGAGGACGATTCGCCGTCCCCCGGATTTGTTGTGGAGCAGCTGGGTCAGTCCGCGGAGCACCATCAGCGGGTGCTCGAGGTGGGAGGCGTCGAGGTCGTTGAGCAGGACGCTCAGGGCCCCGTAAGGAAGCTTTGAGGAAATGGAGCTGCCCCTGACCTGGACTACCAGGTACTCGTCGCCGAGCTGCTCAAGGGCGCGCTGGGCGATAAAGGACTTGCCGGCCCCGTGGTCGCCCACGAGTACTATGCCGCAGCCGGAACCCGAAGTCAGGGTCTCAACGATGTCGGCAGCGACCTGCTGGCGGGTGAAGGGCTTGTCTTTGTTTCGGCCATAGCCGTTTCTAGTCCCCGGAAACATAGCTTCTGTCTGGCCGCTGCCCGTTGGCAAGCCGGCGTCTTGCTGGAACATATGAGAGACCTTCGCAATCAAAGTGTGAGCGGTGATACCTCAACGGTAGGGACTACGCGTATTTTCGGTATGCGTAAGTAGTACTCGATTACCTAGCGAGTATTCCGCCCGCTCTACGTAGCTGTACTCAGTTGGACCGGCGCTGCCGCAAGGCCCAAACCAAGTAGTCGCCATCCCGCCGCACGTGTCCGGCGCCGGTAGCGGCCCGGACACCGGGGAAGCGGCCCCGCCACGGCCGGCCGGCGGACACGGCCCCACGCGGCCTCTCCCTTGCTTGCCGCTAGTGCCCGCCGATACCGGGAAGCTGCTCACGGCCCTTGACGTTGAGCTTCGCGTAGCTGCGGTAGAGATGGCCTTCAACCGTGCGCACGGACACCTGGAGCTCTGCGGCAATCTGCCGGTCAGTGAGGCCGCGTACCGCCAGCGCCACAATGTCGCGCTCGCGGCGGGTCAGTATGCCGAGCGAGTCATCGTTCTTGGCCGCTTCGTCGCCGGGAAGGTCATCGGCCCGGTCCAGGCACCGCTTCCGCTGGGAATTGGCCATGCGCTCCCTGAGGGTGTCGCCCGCGGCCCGGTAGGCGTGCGCCGCGGCGTCGTAGGCAAGGGCGGCAAAGGCCCACAATTCTGCCGCCTCACAGGCTTTCGCGGCCTCAAGGAGGTCTGCGGCGTTGTCCGCGCTGATGGCTGCGGCGTAGGCGCAAATCGCGGCGGGCCTTGGCCCCTCGAGCCCGGCCCGGAGTTCGAGCAGCCTCGGCGCCGAGTCCGTGTCCCCCAGGGCCAGGCAGAAGGCCAGCGCGTCTAGTTCGAGCCCGGCGGTGTCCACTTCCGGGTAAGGTCGGCCGAGCCGCTTCAGTTCCGCGATGGCACCCGGGTAGTTCCCGAGCCGGGCCTTTCCATAGACCACGGCCATCGCGGCCAGCGAGCGCATGTACCGCGGCAGGGCCGCGGGTGCTGCCTCGAAGTCGGCGAGGAGTAGCTCCGCCTTCGTCTGGGCACCGACTTCGGCGGCTGCCGCGAAGGCCATGGCCGCCGTGAGCGCGAACAGCTGCTGGGGGTCGGTCAACCGCAGCGCTTCGAGCGCGGCACTTAGCGTGTTCAGGGCCTGGGCGGCCTTGCCCTGGTAGAGCAGAATGATGCCGTGCGCCGCGTGCACTCCCCCGCCGAAGGAAATCAGGTTGGGCCCGGCTCCGGCGACGAAGCCGGTCAGGAGGCTTTCCGCCCCCTGCCAGTCGCCGGAGTGGATTGCGGCGGCCGCCGATCGGACGACGAGGAAGTCGGTGAGGAAGTAGAGCTCATCGTGATCGGCCCCGGCGGCCTCGATGGCCCGGGTCATCGAGGCGAGCGCACTCAGTCCCTTGCCGCCGGCCAGGAGCCGCTCCGCGTCGAGGCAGAGCCGGAACGCCTGTACGAGGGTGTTCGAGGGTGGCGTATTCGACGGCACGGTGTTCGACGGTGGGGTGCCGGCAGCGGCGTCCTCGCCTGACACCGCCGCGGCCGGGGCTGCCGCGTACTCGCCCGCCAGCGCCAGGACCATGGCTTCCAGGATCTCCAGCCGCTCTTCCGTGGCACGGTGAATGGCTCCGGCGTCGTCCGGCCGGGCCGCGGCGAGGCGTTCGGCGGCGCGTCGGAGCACCTGTGCCCGCTTGATAATCTCTGCCGGCGTGTGCCCCAGCGCTGACATCGTTGCGGCCCACAGGAGGGATCCGGCCAGGAGTCCGGGGATGCTGTTTCCCTGCCCGAAATCGGCGTCGAGGATGTCGCGGGCCGCCATGTAGTCGGAGGCGTTGTAGCGGGTCCTTGCTATCACGGCGCGGGCCGCCATCTGCAGTTCCGGATCCTTGACGAGGACGGCAGCCTTGCGGGCGAGCTCGTCCTCGTAAAGCCGGCTCGCCAGCACGGCCGCCTTTAGGAGCTGCCGGTCCTCGACCTCCGCGCCACATTCGATCGACCAACTCACTTGCCGCAGCAGTCCCTCGGCAGACGTCGGCTCGCTGTCCATCTTGCGCAGCAGGCTCTGCCGAAGCTGCAGGCTCCTGGCCGGCGAAATCAGGTTCCGCAAGGTGTCGCCGTACACGGTATGCCACAGCCGCAGCTCACCCGTCCCGGTGTCCGTGACCCGGATCAGTTCGCTGTCGATCAGTGATCCCACGGCCTCTTCGCCGGCCACCGACTCGATCAGTTCCCGGGACACGGGTTCGGCCAGCGCCACGAGGTTCAGGGCCTGCCGTTCTTCCGGCGAGCGCAGCAGCAGCTGGCGGCGCACGACGTCGGTCAGCCGGTCACCGTGGCTGTTCAGGTGCCGGGTGAACAACCAGACACCGTTGCGCCGCAACAGCGTCCCGTCGTTCCTGGCGTCGTCCAGGAGCCCGTTGAGGAGCATCGGGTTGCCGCCGGAGGCCTCCCAGAGGATCTCGGCGACGTTTGGCAGCACTTGCGAGCCGAGCTCGCCCTCCAGCATCTCTGTGGTCTGCGCGAGGGTGAGCGGGCGCAGGTCGTGCCGCTCGGCGATGCCTTCAAACCAGAGCTGCAGGAGCGGTTCCGGCAGTCCGGGCCGGGCCGCCGCGCCCACAAGCAGTTTCGCCCAGCCGGCCGCCGCCAGCTCCGCGAGGATTCCGGCCGTCGCCTCGTCGAGATCGTGTGCGTCGTCAACGACCAGCAGGAGGGGCTTCTGGGTGGCCCGCTTCTGCTCTTCCAGATGCGCCCACAGCGTCCTCAGCACGGCCAGCTGCGATGTTGCTTCCTGGACCGGCAGTCCGACGATGAAGGGACCCAGGACACCGTAGGGCACCTTGGTCAGCGACGCGCTGCCGTGGATCGGCACCGGCGTCACCTCGGGGCCCAGTTCCCCGACGACGGCATCGATGAGCCTTGATTTGCCCATCCCGCTGTCGCCGAGGACGAACACGGCCACATGGCTGCCGCCCTGGAGGGCTTCCACTGCCGACATCAAATCTTCCGACCTCCCGGTCAAGGCGCGGGCCGGCGCCGTGCCGGGGTTTCCCGCCGGCCCCCTAGATGAGTCCAAGCAGATCACTTCGCGAAGAAACGCCGAGCTTCGTGAACACCTGGTACAAGTGGCCCTCCACGGTCCTGACGGAAATGCCCACTTCCAGGGCGATGTCCTTGTTGGAGACCCCGTTCCCGGCCAGGGTGGCGATTTGCCGCTCCCGGTCTGTCAGCAGCGGGCCCTTGTTGCGCGGCATGACGGGCAGCGCCGGTACGGACTCCGAGAGGCTCTCCAGCATGCTGTAGGCGGCGTTGGCGCTGGCGGTCAGTCCGGCGCCCTTCGCGAAGTCGAATGCGAGCGCGGCGCACCGGGCCTGGACGGCGTCCAGTTCGAGGCCCGCGGCCTGCCCGGCGGCTTCGAGCATGATCGCGGCGTCCTTCTTCCGGCTGCCGACGGCGACCGTCCTGGACAGCTCGGCCAGCGGCCCCTGCCGCAGCCCGGCGATTTCCTCCATGAAAAGAAAATCCTTGACGGTGCCGTTGACGGTGGCCCCGAGCATGCAGATGCCGGCCAGGGTGTAGCGGCCCTTCCGGAAATGCTCCTCCGCGGTCCGTATCAGCCGGTCCTTGGCTTCCGGGTCACCGAGCCACCGCGACGCCATATCCATGCAGAACTCGGTGGAACTGCCGACCGTGAAGCGGGCCGGGCCGTCAGCCGAGCGGGCCCGGTCCAGGTAGATCGTGGCCTGGACCGAGTTGCCGGTCTGGGCGTAGGCAAACGCAGTAGCGGCGTAGGCCTGGCGCAGGGACTGCAGGCTCGCCCGGACCTCCAGCTGGGCGATCGCGGCCAGCAACGGATCCAGAGCCATGTACCCGCGGCCGGCATAGACATAGGCGAGTCCGACGGCGAGGTCCGTTGCGGCGCTGCCGGAATGCAGCCCGTGCCCGGCCCGGCCGCTCGCGTCCTTGAGCATGTCGATGGCTTGGCGCCACAGGCCCGAGAGGAGCAGCACGTTGAAAGAGCGCCAGGCGAAGTTTTCCCGGATGCGCGGCACGTTGGACCACTCGCCCAGCTGTCCGCCGATTTCCCGCATGAGTTTGCGGGCGTCGAGTTCGTGGCCGGTCATGGACCAGGCCTCCATCAGGATGATGGCCGACCTGAGCCGGTGCACGGGATCGGCGCCGGGCACGTCCGTGGTGGCCGCGGTGGTAAGCCGCTGCATCATGGGCTCGAAATCCCCGATGAAAGAGAAATAGTTGAACTCGCACAGATCCAGGCAGAGCCCCGCCCGGGCAAGCGCCGCAGGGGCGGGGGACGGCTCGTCCAGGCTCAGGTCCTGGAGCCGTACCCTGGCCTGCCCAAGCAGTTCGGGGACCTGGCCGGAGCGGTCGTCCAGCCACGCCATGCAGTCAGCCTTCGCCGCGATGAATTCTGCAAAGTTCTCGGCCGCAAGGCCGTTGACCTGCCGTTCGGAGACGTCGTCCAGCGCGGACATGGCCTGCAGCGGCAGGCCGAGCTGGAGGTAGGCAGCCGATTTCTGGAGCTGCCCTTCGGCCCATTCAGGGTCCGAGGGAGAGAGGCTGCCGGCGCATTTGAGGGCAAATTTCGGGTCGAAGAGCTTGACGGCGGCACTGGCAGCCGCCACGGCGTGCGCGGGGGCCAGCTGGGCGTGGCAGTCGTGGGTCCACGCCGCGTAGGCCAGCAGGTCTTCGACTGTCAGCTCGTCCAGTTCATGTTCCTGGTGCCCGGGGACCTTGTCCCGGAGCTCCAGCCGGCGCTCCACGCTGAGCCAGTTGCGGACAATGTCGCCGAGGTAGCGGTCGCCCAGCGTGACGAGGTGCCGGTCCGCGCGGTCGACCACGATCTGGCCGGCCTCTTCCATGTCGGCGATGACACCGGGGCTGTACATCCTGGCGAGCCGGGACAGGGGCAGGGTCCGGGCGCAGGAGAGGACGTCGATGACCTCCCGGGCCTCGGGTGTTTCCCTGGCATACCTGGCCCGGACAATATCCTCCAGCGCCGTGCGGCCATCCAGCACAACCTCATCGAGCAGTGTCCACACGGATCCGGACAGGACAAGGTTTCCGCGTTCGATTTGTTCGGAGACGACGGCCTGCAGGAGCGTGGGGCTGCCGCCGACCAGCTGGTGCAGCTGGCTTGCCAGGGCGGTCGAGACCCGATGGCCCAAAGCTGACTGCAGGACCTCCAGCGTCTCGAGCTCGGTCAGGTTGGCGAGCCGGACCTCGGCGAGCTGGCCGGAAGTGATGAGCCAGTAGAAATCGGGCGGAAGGTCAGTGGTGCGCTGGGCCGTTGCGATCAACCGGGCGGTCCGGGTCTGGAGCAGGTTGAGCAGGACCCCGGTGCTGAGTTCATCGAGGGCGCCGGCGTTGTCGAGCAGGATCACGCACTGGCGCCCGGCGGCGTCGTCGCGGATCAGCGAGGTAATGCCGTGCAGGATGGCGGTCGGCGAGCCCAGGGAACTCTGCGGGAGCCGCGCAAGGGTGAAGGCGAGGCAGCCGTACGGCGTTGCCGACCCCGGCCCTGAACTGCGGAGCTGGATGGTGTACACCTCGGGGCCGAAGCCCGCGAGGGCGGTCCGGCCGACAAGCGTTTTGCCCACGCCGCGGTCGCCGGTGATGACGACGCCCATCCGGTCCTGGGCAAGCAGTTCCTGGCGGACACGCTCGGCATCAGCGTTCCGCGCCAAACCGGACCAGCCGTGTCTCGCGACCTGGCCGGCAGCATGTTCTTCTTCGGCGGGTGCCAATGTAGTGGAAACATTCCCCCAGCCCAGCGAATCCCTCGACATGTAGTTTCCTTCGTACCGCTTTGCAGACAGCAACCCCGGACTGCCCACTTAGAAGTAGCGTATCCCTATCCCCCGACGTGAGAGTAGACAGATCATAGCTGGAATGCGGAAAGCTTGGAAAGGAAACACGCAATCCGCATGCAACTTAGTCGCCGGCCGCCCGCCGCGGGCCCGGGCCGGCCCGCGGTCGGGGCGTTTCGGCTGCGTGCTGTTTTGCCTGCGTTTACGTCCGGGAGGGGCTACGTCGCCTTGGCCGGGTGGAACTTTTGTTGGGCGGCGGTGAGGCCGTCCCGGACCAGGACTTCGACGGCGTCGGCAGCTGAGTCGATGAGGAAGGGCAGTTCTTTTTTCTCCGGCGCGGAAAAGTCCCGCAGGACAAAGTCCGCGGTCTCCATCCGTCCGGGCGGACGCCCGACGCCCACCCGCACGCGCAGGTAGTCCTTGGTGGCCAGGGCCTTGGAGATGTCGCGCAGTCCGTTGTGGCCGCCTTCGCCGCCGCCGATCTTGAGCCGCACGGTGTCGAAGGGGATGTCGATCTCGTCATGGACGGCAATGACATGGGCCGGATCGATCCCGTAGAACTGGGCCAGGGCAGACACCGGGCCGCCGGAGACGTTCATGTATGACAGCGGCTTGGCCAGCACGATCCGGGCTCCGCCGATGCCCAGGCGCCCTTCGAGGACCTGGGCACGCGATTTGTGCGATTTGAAGCCACCGCCGACGCGCGAGGCGAGTTCGTCCAGGACCATCTGGCCGACGTTGTGCCGGTTGTGGCTGTACTCGGATCCGGGGTTGCCAAGGCCTACGATCAGCCAGGTGTCGGTCATGGGTCAGTCCTTCGGTGGGACGCAGCCGGGGGCGCGGCCAGTGGGGCGGGTCAAGTGGGACGGGTCAAGTGGGTCGGGGCAGGCAGCCGGCTACGGGGCGCGTACGGCGCGGGATACGGCATCAGAGACGACGGCGGCCGGGCCCCTGAGGGACCCGGCCGCCGTAAAATTCAACGGAATTACTCGGCTGCTGCTTCGGCCGACGGTGCGGCTGCTTCGCCCTCTTCGCCCTCTTCGACGTTTTCGGTGGCCTCGGAGATGTTGACGACGAGTGCTTCGGGGTCGGCCAGCAGGGTGGAACCCTTCGGCAGGACGAGGTCGGAAGCGTGGATGTGCTCGCCGGCGCTACGGCCTTCGATGCTGACCTCGATGGCGGTCGGCAGGTGGGTTGCCTCGGCCTCGACGGAAACGACCGTCATTTCCAGGTTGTGGACGTTGCCCGGGGCCAGCTCGCCGCTGAGGTGAACGGGTACGTCAACGGTGACCTTCTCGCCGGTGCGGACGGTCAGCAGGTCGAGGTGCTCGATGATCTGCTTGATCGGGTTGCGCTGGATGTCCTTGACGAGGGCCAGATGCTGCTCGCCGTCGATGTCCAGGGTCAGCAGGGCGTTGGCGGTTCGGACGGCCAGGGTGGTGGCCTTCGCCGGCAGGGTGATGTGGATCGGCTCGGCACCGTGGCCGTAGATGACAGCCGGGATCAGGTTGGCCATGCGGGCGCGGCGGGCGAAGCCCTTGCCGAATTCGGTGCGGACTTCTGCTGCGAGCTTCTGCTCAGACATGGATATCTCCTCGTGGGATTTCAAGCTGTGGGACTAAACGGTGTTCAGCAAGGGCGGAGGTCTGTTTACGACCTTCAACGCCGGGCTGCCGTGCGGCTGCCCTTCAGAAGGAGATTCAGACCCAGTCGATTACGGAGACCAGCAGTCCGGGTTCCGATTAATTTCCCGTCAATAAGGAATTCAATACGGAATGCCGGCGCTCTCCCTCGCCAAGGTTTCGGTACAAGGCTACCAGCGGAGGGACCGGTTTCTGAAACCGGGCCCTCCGCCGGCCGGCTTAGGCCTGGCCGTCGAACAGGCTGGTGACGGAGCCGTCGTCGAACACTTCACGGATGGCGCGGGCGATCAGCGGCGCGATGGAGAGCACGGTCAGCTGCGGGAACCGCTTGTCCGCGGTGATCGGCAGCGTGTTGGTGACCACCACTTCGCGGGCGCCGGACTCGGAGAGCCGGCGGGCCGCCGGATCGGAGAACACGGCGTGGGTCGCGGCGATGATGACATCCTTGGCGCCGGCGTTCTTGAGCACCTGGACGGCGCCGGAGATGGTTCCGCCGGTGTCGATCATGTCGTCGATCAGGACGCAGGTGCGGCCTTCAATCTGGCCCACGACCGTCTTGGAGACGGCCTGGTTGGGCACGGTGAGGTCACGGCTCTTGTGCACGAACGCCAGCGGCGCGCCGCCGAGGCGCTCGGCCCACTGCTCGGCCACGCGGACGCGGCCGGTGTCCGGCGAGACGACCGTGACCTTGTCCGAGCCGACCCGGGTGCGGATGTAGTCGGCCAGGAGCGGAATGGCCATCAGGTGGTCCACGGGGCCATCGAAGAAGCCCTGGATCTGGGAAGTGTGCAGGTCCACACTCATAATGCGGTCGGCGCCGGCGGTCTTGTACAGATCGGCGACGAGGCGTGCCGAGATCGGCTCGCGGCCACGGCCCTTCTTGTCCTGCCGGGCGTAGGGGTAGAACGGGGACACCACAGTGATGCGCTTGGCGGAGGCCCGCTTGAGCGAATCGATCATGATCAGCTGTTCCATGAGCCAGTTGTTCAACGGGGCCGGGTGGGCCTGGATCACGAAGGCGTCGGTGCCTCGGACGCTCTCGCCGGCCCGCACGTAGATCTCGCCGTTGGCGAAGTCGTAGGCGTCCAGGGGCAGCAGCTCGGTGCCGAGCTCCTTCGCGATCTCCTTCGCCAGCTCAGGGTGCGCGCGCCCCGCGGCCAGCACCAGCTTCTTCTCGCCGTGTGCCGTAATTTCGCTCATGATTGCTAGCCCTCTTCTGTCGGTGCCGGAGTAGTGGAGGATGTTGGGGCGGCGCCCGCGGCGGAATCCACCGCGGCAGCGGATTCGGCCAGGGCGGACTCGGCCAGGCCGGCGGAAACGGAACCGGGGCGGTTGGCCGCAACCCAGCCGTCCGAGTTCCGCTGCTTGGCCAGGGTGACGGCGAGGGCGCCGGCCGGGACGTCCTTGCGGATGATCGCCCCGGCGCCGCTGTAGGCGCCGTCGCCCACGCGCACGGGGGCCACGAACACGGTATTCGAACCGGTGCGCACACCCGAGCCGATCACCGTACGGTGCTTCTTCTCGCCGTCGTAGTTGGCCGTGATGTTGCCGCAGCCGATGTTGGTGTCCTCGCCGATCTCCGCGTCCCCGGCGTAGCCGAGGTGGGACAGCTTCGAGCCGCGGCCGATCGTGACGTTCTTGGTTTCGTAGAACGCGCCGATCTTGCCGGTCTCGCCCAGGACGGTGCCCGGGCGCAGGTAGGTGAAGGGGCCGACGCTGGCGCGCGCCCCGATCGTGGAGCCGGAGCCATGGGTGCGGATCACCGTGGCGCCCTCCCCCACCGTGACGTCGGTCAACGTGGTGTCCGGGCCGACGACGGCGTCGCGCGCCACCGTGGTGCTGCCGTGCAGCTGGGTGTTGGGCAGGAGCCGGACGTCCTCGTCGAGCGTCACCGTGGCGTCGATCCACGTCGTGGCGGGATCCACGACGGTCACGCCGGCGCGCATCCAGGCTTCGAGGGTGCGGCGGTTGAGTTCAGCGCCGAGCGCCGAGAGCTGGACGCGGTCGTTGGCGCCCTCCACCTGCCAGCGGTCGTCGGTGACGACGGCGGCGACGCGGCCGCCCGCGGTGCGGGCCAGGGCCAAGACATCGGTGAGGTACTTTTCGCCCTGGGCGTTGTCCGTGGTGACGTGGACCAGCGCGTCGCGCAGGACGGCGGCGTCGAAGGCGTAGATGCCGGAGTTAACCTCACGGATTTCGCGTTCGGCGCTGGTGGCGTCCTTGTGTTCGCGGATTCCCGTGACGGTTCCGTCTTCTGCGCGGAGGATGCGACCGTAGCCGGTGGCGTCCTCGAGCACGGCGGTGAGGACGGTGACGGCGTTGCCCTCGGCCTCGTGGGCGGCGACGAGCTCGCCGAGCAGGCCACCGGTGAGCAGCGGGACGTCGCCGTACGTGACCACGACCGTTCCACCCAGCGGGCCTTGGGGGTCGAGCGTGTCGAGCGCTTCCAGTGCCGCCTCGACCGCGCGGCCGGTGCCGGGCACATCGTCCTGGTCCACAATCAGGGCTTTCGGATCGAGGGCGGAGACGTGGGCGGCCACGAGGTCGCGTTCATGCCGGACCACCAGGGCCAGCTCGCGGGGGCTGATACTGCGGGCCGCCTGGAGCGCGTGGCCGACCAGCGAGCGGCCGCCGATCTCATGGAGAATTTTGGGGGTACGGGATTTCATCCGGGTACCGGCCCCTGCAGCTAGGACGATCACGGCGGCCGGGCCAGTATTCTCGGGGCTCACGTATTGGCTCTCCTTGCTTGGTTGCGCGGTGTGTCTCGCCAAGTTCCGCCCATAGGACTCGAACCTATACTCCACGGCTCCAAAGGCCGGGGTGCTGCCATTACACCAGAGCGGACCGTGCCCAGGCTTGACCTGTGGCACGAGAATCAATTCTGCCACGAAGGTTGATGCTCGTGCGACTCAGCGCCGCGGAAGGAGCGGGCAGGCGCGGGTGGGCGGTGCGGCCGGCGCCACGGGACATGCCCATTGTTGGTCCGCGCGGCGGGACATGTGCCGCGGGATTCACGAGCTCCGCGGAACGTGCCTTCCTGGGTGTGCGCAGAGACCCCGTTCCCCACGCGGGACATGCCCAGCGTTGGAGCCGAGCAATGGACATAATGCCAATATGCCCATCCCCGGCCCGGGCCGAGGGGCATGCCCAGCGGAAATTCAGCCCTACAAGGGACATGTCCAGTGCTGGCCCGCGCGGCCGGACATGTGCCGCAGGATTCACGCACTCCGCGGGACGTGCCTTCCCGGGCGTGCGCAGAGACCTCGGCCCCCATGCGGGATATGCCCAGTGTTGGTCCCGGACAATGGACATAACGCCAATATGGCCATCCCTGGCCCGCGCCGTGGGACATGCCCTGCGGGATTTGAGCCCTCCAAGGGACATGTCCAATGCTGGCCTGCGCCAAGTGACATGTGCCGCAGGATTCACGCACTCCGCGGGACGTGCCTTCCCGGGCGTGCGCAGAGACCTCGGTCCCTATGCGGGATATGCCCAGTGTTGGTCCCGGACAATGGGCATAACGCCAATGTGCCCATCCCTGGCCCGCGGCGAGGGACATGCCCGGCGGGATTTGAGCCCTCCAAGGGACATGTCCAATGCTGGTCCGCGCCGAGGGACATGCCCAGCGGAAATTCAGCCCGCCAAGGGACATGCCCATCCCTGGTCCGCGGCGAGGGACATGTCCCGTGGGTTTTGAGGGCTGCGAGGGACATGTCCAGCGGTGGGTGCTCACGCTGGGCATGTCCCGGGGAGGGCAGGAGGCTACTCCCCCAGCACTTCCAGGGCTTCGAGCCATTCGAGTTCAAGGGCTTCGCGTTCCCCGGCCAGTTCCTGAAGTTTCGCGTTGAGCCCGGCGAGCTGGTCGAACTTGCTGGCGTCCCCAGCCCGGGCGGTCATCTGGGCGTGGATCTTGTCTTCCTGCTGCTTGAGTTTGCCCAGCTGGCGGTCGATCCGATTCTTGGCCTTGCGGGCGTCGCGCTTTTCGGCCTCGGAAGGGCCGCTGGCGGCGGGAGCGGATCCCCCGCCGGCGGAGGTGACGGGGTTGCCGCCGCCGGTGATCGTGGAGCCGGCCAGGGCCCCTTCCCGCAGTTCGAGGTACTGGTCCACGCCGCGCGGCAGGGCACGGATCTTGCCGTCGCCAAGGAGCGCCATCTGGTGGTCCGTGACGCGCTCGAGCAGGTAGCGGTCGTGGCTGACGACGACGAGCGTGCCCGGCCAGCCGTCGAGCACATCTTCGACGGCGGCGAGGGTGTCGGTGTCGAGGTCGTTGGTCGGCTCGTCAAGCATCAGCACGTTCGGCTCCCCCACGAGCAGGCGCAGGAGCTGCAGCCGCCGGCGTTCGCCACCGGAGAGGTCCTTGACCGGGGTCCACTGCTTCTCGTTGGTGAAGCCCAGCTGCTCCACGAGCTGGCCGGCGGTGAATTCCTTGCCGCCGACGTTGAAGGAGCGCTTTTCCCGCTCGATCACTTCGATCACGCGCAGGTCCGAGACGTCGTCGAGTTCCTTGACCTCCTGGGTCAGGACCGCGGTGACCACCGTCTTGCCGCGCTTGACCTTCCCGGAGCTGGGCTGGATCTCACCGTTGAGGAGTTTGAGCAGGGTGGTCTTGCCGGCGCCGTTGACGCCCACGAGGCCCAGCCGCTCCCCGGGGGCGAGGCGCAGCGTGATGTTGTCGAAGAGCTTCTGCCCGGGCTCGCCGCCGAGGAAGTCCAGCGAGACGTGCTCGAGGTCCAGGACATCCTTGCCCAGCCGGGCGGTGGCCATCTTGCTCAGCGCCGTCGAGTCGCGCGGCTCGGGGACGTCCGCGATCAGGGCGTTGGCTGCCTCGATCCGGAACTTGGGCTTGGCGGTGCGGGCCGGGGCACCGCGCCGGAGCCAGGCGAGTTCCTTCTTCACGAGCTGCTGGCGCTTGCTTTCCATCACGGAAGCGGAGCGGTCGCGCTCGGCCCGGGCCAGGACGTAGGCGGCATAGCCGCCGTCGAACGGGTCCATGATGCCGTCGTGGATTTCCCAGGTCTTGGTGCAGACTTCGTCGAGGAACCAGCGGTCGTGGGTGACCACGAGGAAGGCGCCCTGGTTGGCCCGCCAGCGGGTCTTCAGGTGCCGGGACAGCCACGCGACGCCTTCGACGTCGAGGTGGTTGGTGGGCTCGTCGAGCATGATGACGTCGTGGTCCTCGATCAGCAGCTTGGCCAGCGCCACACGCCGCTTCTGCCCGCCGGAGAGCGCGTGGACGTTGGCGTGCCAGTCGACGTCGGACACCAGCCCGCCCATGACTTCGCGGATCTGGGGATTGCGGGCCCACTCGTAGTCGGCCTGGTCCCCCACGATCGCGGCGCCGACGGTGAGGTCGCCGTCGAGCACGTCGCTCTGGTCCAGGTAGCCGATGTTGACCTCGCTGCGCTTGGTCACCCGGCCGGAGTCCGGGGTGGAGCGCATTGCCAGCAACCGCATCAGGGTTGACTTGCCGTCACCGTTGCGGCCCACCATGCCAATCCGGTCGCCCTCTTCAAGGCCGAGGGTAATGCCATCGAGGACGGTACGGGTTGCATACGAGACCGTGAGGTTCTCGCCGCCGAGCAGGTGTGCCACTGGGAACTGCTTTCTTAGGTGTATCGGTGAAGTGAAGCTGTGAAGTCATCGGATGCGATGCGTCAAAAGCTCCTAAAGGAGCGTATCGGAGATGATGCGGGCCCCATGCACCGGCCCGTGCACCGCCATGGCGTCGAGGCTGTGGTGCCGCAGCTCTTCGGCGAGCCCGGCGGCCGCGGCGGGGCTGTGCGCGAGGAACGCGACGGTGGGTCCGGAGCCGGAGACGATGCCTGCGATCGCGCCGCAGGCCTCGCCGCGGCCCAGGGTCTCGCGCAGGCCCGGGGCCAGTTCGATCGAGGCGCGCTGGAGGTCGTTGACCAGCACGCGGCTCAGGGCGTCGGCATCGCCGCTGCGCAGAGCCGTGAGCACGCCGGGATCCACGGCGTCGGGTTCGTCCACCGCCAGGCCCTCGGCCGCGCGCAGGCGGTCCAGGGTGCGGTAGACCTCAGGGGTGGGCAGGCCGAAGTCCGCGCTGACCAGGACCCAGTCCGTCTGGGCCTTGACCAGGGCCGGCGAGAGGTCATCGCCGAGGCCCAGTCCGACGGCGGTGCCGCCCAGCAGCGCGAAGGGAACATCGGCGCCGAGCTCGGCGGCCAGGTGGGCCAGCTCATCGCGGGACAGTCCGCTGTTCCACAACGCGTCGCAGGCCAGCAGGGTGGCGGCGGCGTCGGCCGATCCGCCGCCCATGCCGCCAGCCACGGGCACCCGTTTGGTGATCTCCAGGTGGACACCCGTGGAGTGTTCCGAGACGTCGGCCATGATGGCGGCGGCTTTGTAGGCCAGGTTGCGGTGATCGAGCGGAATGTCCACCCCGTCGAGGTCCACGGTGCTCGCATCGCTGATGCTGACGGTGATCTCGCCGGTATCGGTGCTGGTGGCGGCAATTTCTTCGTAGAGCGAGACAGCCAGGTAGACGCTGGCCACGGAGTGGTAGCCGTCCGGCCGCAGCGGTCCGACATCCAGTGAGACGTTAACCTTGCCTGGAGCTTTCACCCGGACGGTCCTCGCGGCAAAGCGCCCTCTCACTGCGTTCATGGCTCCACGCTATGGCATCGCGGCCCGGGCTCCAAGCACGCAACAGCCCCTGGAGGCGCCCATGCAGAGCTCACAAGGAGCTCAGGAGTCCGGTTGTCCGTGGGCTTCGGCGATTCTGGCGAACGCCGCGATGTCGATCACTTCGCCGCGTGCGGTGGGGTCGACGCCGGCGGCCCGCAGGCAGCGTTCGGCCTCGGCGGCACTGCCGGCCCAGCCGGCCAGCGCGGCCCGGAGCGTCTTGCGGCGCTGCGCGAAGGCGGCGTCGATCACGGCGAAGACCTGCTCCCTGGTGGCGGTCGTAACCGGGGGCTCCCGGCGCGTGAAGGCGACGAGTCCGGAATGGATCTTGGGCGCTGGCCAGAAGACGTTCATGCCGATCACGCCGGCCTTGCGCATACTGCTGTACCAGGCGGCTTTGACGGATGGAACGCCGTAGGTCTTGGAGCCGGGCCCGGCCGCGAGCCGGTCGGCGACTTCATCCTGGACCATGACCAGGCCGTGCTGCAGGCTCGGGAAGTGCTGCAGGAGGTGCAGCACCACGGGAACGGCCACGTTGTAGGGAAGATTCGCGACGAGGGCGGTCGGCTCGACGGGAAGTTTGGTGACCCGCATGGCGTCCGCCAGCACGAGGTGGAAGTTCCCGACGGCGTGCGGTCGCCACGCGGCGACAGTGGCCGGCAGGCGCCCGGCAAGGACCGGATCGATTTCGACGGCGACCACGCTGCGGGCGGCGTCCAGCAGGCCAAGGGTCAGTGACCCGAGTCCGGGGCCGACTTCCAGGACGGTCTCATCGGCCCGGATGTCGGCGGCGTTCACGATCCGCCGGATGGTGTTGCCGTCGATCACGAAGTTCTGCCCGAGGGTCTTCGTGGGCCGCACGCTGATTTCCTCTGCCAGCCGGCGGATATCGGAGGCACCCATCAGCGGTGCGGGCGCCGCTCCGGGCAGGCTTTCGGGGGCGGAGGGGCTCGGTTCAGTCACCTAGGTATCCTATCCCGGCGCCGGTACGCCGCAGGCCGGGTCCGGAGGGAATCCGGACCCGGCCTGTGCTCTCCCCTGGCTGTGGTCGGCAGCCGCGGGAGTCGGGCGTTTAGTTGCGGGCGTTCAGTGGCGGGCAGTCAGCCGCGGGCCTGGCCTGCTAGCTGGAGGCGGCCCAGCCGCAACCCCAGGGCTGCAGTCCGCGCTGGGCGTAGACCCGGTTGGCGACGGCGATCTGCTGGGCCTTGGTGGCGGCCGCGGCGTTCGGGGCGTAGGCGCCGCCGCCCGAGCTGAGCCAGGTGCCGACGTCGAACTGCAGGCCTCCGTAGTAGCCGTTGCCGGTGTTGGTGGACCAGTTGCCGCCGGATTCGCACTGGGCGATCTTGTCCCACATGCCCTGGTTCATCATGGCGGGGGCGGCCGCACCGGTGTTGGCGGCAGGCTTGGGCTTTTCCTTGGTGCCGACAGTGACCTTTTCGGTGACGGGCTGGACGCTGACGGTCTCGGACACCAGGGTCCGGGAGGCTTCGCGGCCATCCACGAGGACCAGCTTGAAGTTCTTGCTGGTGGTGCCGGCGACGCCGGCCTGGGTGACCTTCTTCTCACCCTTGAACATGTCAGCACTCTCGGTGGTGAGCGTTTCGAAGGCGACGGGCTCGGTGGTGTTGGCCGTCTTGCTGACGTCGACGCGGGAGACCTTGATCACCATGTCATTGACCACCGGGGCGTTCCCGGGCTGGGAGACGCGGTCGCTGGCCCCAAGCGAAAGCCCGGCGTCCTCGAGCACTTTGGCGACTGTGGCCGCCGTCGTGGTGGTCGCTGCCGCCTTGCCGTCCGCAACGAGGCTCACCTTTTTCGGCGTCGAGATGGAGACGAAGGAGCCGGAGACGGCGAGCTGGGCGTCCTTGGGCACGGAGACCTGAGAAGCGCTGGCCACGCCGAGTTCGGTCACGAGCCCTTCGACGGTGGGTGCGGTGGTGGAGATGGTCCGTTCGGCGCCGTCCAGGCTGACCTTGACGGCCTTGGCGAGATTGACGTTGATGACTGACCCGTCCTGCACATGGGCGTCCGCCGAAGGCGACACCCTGTCAGATGGCTGCAGTTCAACCTTGGCACTCTTGACGACTTCCCCGACGGTTCCGCCGAAGGTCTGGACGGAGCTGACTTTGCCATCCACGTTGAGTGTGATCGTCTTGTTATTGCCGACGAAGGCCACGAGGCCCAGCACCAGTGCCACCAGCACCACGAGCTGCGTGCCAACCTTGACGAAGCTGAACTTGCCGTCCGATGTGAAGAACTTGACCACAATTGCCCGAATCTCTTGGACCTTCCGGGCACGGGGAAAAGTGCACGTGGCCATCCCCCGCGAGCGCGCCAACGGCGGCTCCGGACAGCGTCCGGAGCGTCACGGAACATGCGTGCACTGCCTCACCCAAAACGAGAGCGCGCATGTGGTTCGTTGGCCACAATGCACGCCCTGCTGGAGTGAAATTATCCGTAGGCCTTCCCCGACCCCGGCTAATAGTTGACCACTGTAATCGAAGCGTTATAAAGGAACCAAGAATTTGTGCATACCCCGTATCTACACCGGGAGGCTGGATGAGGGCGTTTCAGTCCCAGGATCCGTACGCCCGCACCGTATTTGCGGCGATCTGCGCACACAGCCCGGAAAGCTCCGACCCAGTCACATCGGCCATGGCCCGCACCGTGTACGGAACCATGTAGCTCGCGTTCGGCCGGCCGCGATGCGGGTGCGGGGTGAGGAAGGGCGCGTCGGTCTCGACCAGGATCCGGCTCGGCTCAGCGATGGCCAGCGCTTCCCGCAGGTCCGTCGCGTTCTTGAATGTCACTGTTCCGGCAAAGGACATGTACCAGCCCTCCGCGTTGCAGGTCCGGGCGAGCGCCTCGCCGCCGGAGAAACAGTGGAAGACCACCCGCTCCGGGGCCCCCTCTTCGCGCAGGACCTGGACGACGTCGTCGTGGGCGTCGCGGTCGTGGATTTGCAGCGTCAGTCCGAGCCGTTTGGCGATGTCGATATGGCGGCGGAACGAATAGCGCTGGTGGACCAGGCCCTCGCCCTCGGTCCGGAAGAAGTCCAGGCCGGTCTCCCCGATCGCCCGGATCCTCGGATGGGCGGCGAGCTCCTCGATCTCGGCCAGGGCCTCCTCCAGGCCGCCGCGCCGGGCGTAGCCGGGGGCGTCGTTGGGGTGGAGGGCAACAGCGCCCAGGAGCCGTGAATCGAGGTCGACCGCGTTGACCGTAAACCGGGACGATTCGAGGTCGCAGCCCACCTGCACGGCGCCTTGCACGCCCACGGCGGCGGCGGCATCGAGGGCGTCCTTGATGCCCACCTCAAGCTCCGCGTCGGGAAAATCCAAATGCGTGTGGTTGTCCATGACCGGCACGGGAAGCGGTTCAGGTGCGGGCGGATACCCGCTGCGTCCGGTACCGTCGTGTCCAGGCGACCGGAAGGGGACGGGAGTGAGGGGACTGAGCATTCATCCACCCTAACTGGAGGCCAGATTTCCCCGGAACTCTCTGTCAGGGCCGGCAGTTGTGTTAGTAGTCTGTTAATACTCTGTAATTTCCCCGTTAGGAAACAGGTGAATGCCACTGCGGGGCCCGGCCGCCGCGGGCGGTCAGATCCGGGACCCACCAGGGCTGAAAGGCTGCCGATGGATTACCACCGCACTTCCGTAGACGACATCCTCCCCCAAGGACAGAGCCTCCCGGGCCGCGCTTCCTTGGATCCAAACGCAGCCGGACACCGGCCCCCGCGGCATGAACTGCCGGCCATGGAAGCCGACGCCTTCCACTCAGCCAGCACCCGGATCCTGACGGCGATCAATACGGTCATCGACGGCAAGGCCGAAGCGGCCAAACTGGCGCTCACGGTCCTCCTCGCCCAGGGCCACCTGCTCCTCGAAGACGTCCCAGGGGTGGGCAAGACGCTCCTGGCGAAGACGCTGGGCCGCACCATCGACTGTTCCGTCAGCCGGATCCAGTTCACCCCGGACCTGCTCCCGTCCGACGTCACGGGCGTGTCCATCTACAACCAGGCGACCCGGACCTTCGAGTTCCGGCACGGCGCGGTGTTCGCCAACATCGTCATCGGGGACGAAATCAACCGCGCCTCGGCCAAGACCCAGTCAGCCCTGCTGGAGTGCATGGAGGAGCACCAGGTCACGGTGGACGGCACGTCCTACCGGCTGGATGAGCCCTTCATGGTGGTGGCGACGCAGAACCCCATTGAGATGGAGGGCACGTATCCGCTGCCGGAAGCGCAGCGGGACCGCTTCATGGCCCGGATTTCCATGGGCTATCCGGACCGTGAGTCCGAGATGGAGATGCTCGAAACCCACCAGGCCTCCTCTCCGCTGGCGCGTGTGACGGCAGTGGTCACCGCGGCGGAAGTGGCCGCCATGATTGCCACGGTGCAGCAGGTGTACGTGTCCCGGTCGATCAAGGAGTACACCGTGGCCCTGGGCCGGGCCACGCGGGAAAGCGGGCTTCTCCGGCTCGGCGCCAGCCCGCGGTCCATGCTGCAGCTCCTGCGTGCGGCGAAGGCCACCGCCGCGCTGGAGGGCCGGGACTTTGTGCTGCCGGACGACGTCGTCAGCGTCGCCGAAGCGGTGCTCGCCCACCGGATCATCCTCGACCGCAAGGCGGCCAGCGCGGGTGAGACGCCGCAAAGCGTCATCCGGGCCATCATCGCCAAGATACCCGTCACCCCGGACGTGACGGCCTCACCCAACGGAACCGGCCGCCCTGGCCGGAAGAAGGCCTCGGCCATGGCAGCCGCGCCGCCGCCCAACCTGCCCAATCCGCGCTAGGGAATGGCTCCGCCGTGGCGTTAAGGGATCGGTTCCCCGGGCACTTCTTCAGCAGCCGCGGCTGGGGCCTGCTCGGCGCGGGTGCGGTGTCGCTGCTGGCCGCGCAGATCATGGGGCGCCGGGACCTGCTGGCCCTGGCCGTCCTGCTGCTGGTGCTGCCGGCGCTCGCCCTGGCCGGAACCCGGGTCCTGAAGCCGAGGTTCCGGGTCTACCGCGAATTCAGCCCGTCGCCGGTTGAAACCTCCGCCCGTGCCACGGTGCGGCTGGCCGTCGCGCGGACCGGGGCGGGCACAGGCCACGCGGTCATGGAGGAACACTTGCCGGCCCGGTTCGGCGAATCGCCCGTCTTCCGGTTCCCGGCCCGTGCGGCAGCCGGCGGCACCAGCCGCTATGAGTACCACCTCCGCTCGGCCAGGCGCGGCCAGTTCCTGATCGGGCCCGTCACGGCGGAATTCAGCGATCCCTTCGGGCTCTCCTTCCACCGCCACGCGATTGACGACGGCGACCTCCTCACCGTGACGCCCGCCGCCATCGAGCTGCCGGAGACGGGGCTCGCCGGTGCCCGCGGACACGACGGTGTCACACCCACGCGGGCCCGGGCCAATCCCAGCGACGACGACGTCATGACCCGCGAATACCGCCACGGGGATCCGCTGCGCCGGGTGCACTGGGCCGCGACCGCCCGCCACGGGTCCCTCATGGTGCGGCAGGAGGAATCCGTCACGACCCCCGAGGCGACCATCATCCTGGACCAGCGACTCTCCGCCTACCCCCACGGGGTGTTCGGCCACAGTGCCCATTCCTCCGGCGGCCACCCGGGCGGCGGGGAGGGGGACGGCCACGACCTGCTGACCTCTGATGCCTTCGAGTGGGCTGTCACGGCGGCGATGTCGATCGGGGCGCACCTCGCGGAACGCAACTACTCGCTGCGGTTCCTGGACAGCGCGGGCGAGCCGGCCTTCCGGCATTCGCCGTCCGCTCCCGACCCGGAAGCCGAGGAATACACCGGAACGGCCGGGCTGCAGTCCATCGCCGAAAGCCTGGCTGCCATCGAGCTTTCCGGCCCGCACCACACCCACCACCACAACCACCCGCACCGTGACCGCACGGGGCCCCGCCCGCAGAAGGCCGCGGCGGGAACCAGCACCGGATCTTCCGCGCCGGGGGGATTCCGCTCCGGGGCCGGGGCGGGCACCGGTAATGCCCCGCACGCCTTCGACGACACCCTGATGGACAAACTTTCCGCCCACCGGCTGCGCGGACCTGTCCTGGCGGTCCTGGGCAGCCTGACCCCGGCCGAGGCCCGGGCGCTGTCCCCGGCCGCCGGGTTCGGCGCGAACGCCTTCGCGCTGCTGGTCACGGACCGGGCACAGGACTCCGGCGACGTGCCCGAGGTGCTGGAGGCGCTGCGGCTGGGCGGATGGCGGGCCCTGGCGGTATCCGCCCAGAGCTCGCTGCCTGACGCCTGGGCAGCCTTCGACCAGGCAGACCCGGGGATGTCCGCCGGGGCCGACGTCCGCCGCGGCGTGGGGGGCCGGCCATGACGCTCGCCCCGCAACGCAGCCAAGGCACCGGCACCGGCACGGCCGGCGAAGAAGAACCGACAGCCCTCTCCCCCGGTGCGGCGTCCCGGCCGGACGGACCCGGCGCCCGGCCCTGGGTGATGGCGACCGCCGTCGCGGTAGCCGTCGCGGGCGCGGCCCTCGGATTCAACGGCGTCCTGCGTGGCTGGGCCTGGTACTCCCCGGTGTTCAGTACCGTGCTCTCCGTTGCGTTCTCGCTCGCGGTGCTCCGGTCCCTGCGTGCCCGGCCCTGGCTGGTGACCGCCGGCGGCCTGGTGGCGCTGATCGTGGCCGTGACCTTCATCTTCTTCCGGCAGCACAGCATTGCCGGGTTCATCCCCTCCCCGGAGACCATGAACTACCTGGGAAAGTTCCTCCGGCGGGCCAGCGAAACGGTTCTGGCCGAGAGCACCCCAGTGGCCCCCAACGCCGGAATCGTCATGCTGATCTGCGCGGTCCTCGGGCTGCTCGTGATCCTCATCGATGCCCTGGCGTTCCCGCTGGCGCTGCCGGCCACGAGCGGGCTCGGGATCCTGGCAATACTCGTGGTGCCGGCCATGGTCAAGCCGCAAAGCGTGGGAGTGCTGGGGTTCGTGGGCGCCGTAGTCGGGTACCTGTTGATCCTCGGCTGCAGCCATTGGTACACGCCGGATACCCGCACCCTGGCCGACACCGCCCGCAACCCCGGGCAGCTCCGGCGCGGCACGGTCACGGCCGTCGCGGCGCTGACCCTCACGCTGGTGCTGCAGCTGGTCATCCCGGGTTTCGACCAGGGCACGTTCCCGCAGGGCTCGCGGCTGAACCCGTTCGGCGGCGCCACCGGCCTCAATCCGATGATCAGCCTGGGCAACAGCCTGCGCAGCCCCTCCGGCGAGGGCCGGATCACCTTCGCCACGAACGCGCCGACGACGCCGTACCTGCGCTCGGTGACCGTGGACACCTTTGACGGCGATTCCTGGTCACCCGATGACCGGGAGTCGAGCCGGCAGCCAGGAACCGGCCGGCTCGAGGCCGGGCATGAAACCGCCCCTGCCGAGCTCCGCGTAATTACGGCCGTCAACACCGGCCAGTACACGAGCCCGTACCTGCCCGCACCGTATGCGCCGGAAGCTGTCAACGGACTCTCAGGGCGCTGGAGCTGGGACCCCGCCACGCTGAGCATCAAGGGTGTGGACACAAATTCCCGCGACCAGCAATATGTGGTCTCGTCCGTCACTCCGCAGCTCACGGCAGCGCTGCTGGCGGGCGCTTCCGGGCCGGTGACCGGTGTCCCCGAACTGTTCCTCCGGGAACCGTCGAATGTTCCGGAGGTTGTGCGCAGCACGGCTAAAACCGTGACGGCGGGTGCCAACTCGCCGTATTCGCGGGCCATGGCCATCCAGAGGTATCTGCGCTCCGCCGAGTTCAGCTACTCGCTGCAGTCCCCCGTGCAGGGCGGCTACGACGGCAACGGCCTGTCCGTGCTGGCGGACTTCCTGACCCAGAAGAGCGGCTACTGCATTCATTTCGCCTCCGCCATGGCCGTGATGGCCAGGCTGGAGGGCATTCCGAGCAGGATCGCCGTGGGCTACGCGCCGGGGCGGCCCACGGGGGCCACGGTGGCGGTCTCGGGCCAGGGCCCGCTTCCGGAGTTCGAGGTCGATGCCCGGGACGCCCACGCCTGGCCGGAGCTCTATTTCCAGGGCATCGGCTGGGTCGCGTTTGAGCCGACACCGTCCCGCGGCGTCGTTCCGGCGTACGCCACGGATGCCGCCGCACGCAGCGGTGCCAGCACCAACGACCGCAACGACGCCCTGACCCCCGGTGACGGTTCCACCCAGGCACCGTTCCCGGCGCCCGGCACGGTCCCGCTTCCCGGAGCGGGCACGCCGGCGCCCAGCGGCGCGCAGGCGGCACAGGCGCTGTACAGCGTTGCCGCGGTGCTGCTGCTGGCGCTGCTGGTGGCCTCCCCGCGGCTGGTGCGCAGCGGCGTGCGGCGCCGCAGGCTAAGGACGGCGTCCCGCGGCTATCCCGGCGTCACGGCCGGGACGGCGCTGCCGGCCTGGGCGGAACTGCGGGATCTGGCCACGGACTACGGGGTGGCGCCCGGAGCGAGCGAAACGCCGCGGAATTTCTCCGAGCGGTTGCGCGCCTCGACGGTTTTGGGGGAACCCGGCGGTGCGGACGGGCCCGGCCAGCGGGCCGCGGCGGCCCTGACCGAGGACTTCGAACGTGAGCAGTACGGCCGCCCGGGCGGCGTGGCCGGTCCGGCGCGGACCGCAGGCTCCGCGGATCCGGCCGACTCCGCCGCGGCCAGGATCGCCCTGGTGCAGGCCTCGCTGCGCGCCAACGCCGGCTTCCTGGTCCGGCTGCGCGCGGCCTGGCTCCCGCCGTCGGTCATGTCCGGCTGGCGACGGGCCCTCCGGCTGCCCCGCGGATTCCTCTCCCGGACAGCACAATACTCCCGGACAGCCCGACGCACCCGGCGGGGGTTCGCGGGATCCTGGGGAAAGATCCGCAACTCCGTCCGCCGGGTGCGCCGCGGGTAGCTGGCGTGGCTAGCCGGCGTAGGGGTCGGCGATGCCGATGTACTGCGTGTAGAGGTATTCCTCGATGCCCTCGAGGCCGCCTTCACGGCCCAGGCCGGACTGCTTGACGCCGCCGAACGGGGCGGCAGCGTTGGAGACCACGCCGGCGTTGAGGCCCAGCATGCCGGTCTCGAGCCGTTCGCCCATCCGGATGCCCCGGTTCAGGTCCCGGGTGAAGACATAGGCCACCAGCCCGTACTCGGTGTTGTTCGCGAGCCGGACGGCCTCGTCCTCGGTGTCAAAGGTGATGATCGGGGCGACGGGTCCGAAGATTTCCTCGGACAGGATCCGGCTGCCCTCGCTCACGCCGGTGAGGATCGTGGGCTTGTAGAAGTAGCCCGGGCCTTCGACGGCGGAGCCGCCGGTCACGGCGACAGCACCGGAGTTCACGGCGTCGGTGACGAGTTCGTGGACCTTGTCCCGGCTCTTGGCATCGATCAGCGGGCCGACCTTGGACTCGGCCTCGGTGCCGCGGGCGGTGGTCATATCCGCCATCTTCGCGGCGAACTTCTCCGCGAACTCGGCCGCGACGGACTCGTGCACGATGAACCGGTTCGCCGCGGTGCAGGCCTCGCCCATGTTCCGCAGCTTCGCCAGCATCGCCCCGGCGACGGCGGCGTCGATGTCGGCGTCCCCGAAGACGACGAACGGGGCGTTCCCGCCGAGTTCCATCGAGGTCCGCAGCACCGTCTCGGACGCGTCCGCGAGCAGCCGGCGGCCGACCTCGGTGGAACCGGTGAAGGACAGCTTGCGCAGGCGCTGATCCTTGATCAGCGGGCCCGTGGTGGCGCCGGCCGTGGAGGTCGGGATGACGTTCAGGACACCGGCGGGCAGGCCGGCCTCGACCATTACGGCCGCGAACAGCTGGGACGTCAGCGGGGTCAGGTTCGCGGACTTGAGCACCATCGTGCAGCCGGCCGCGACCGCGGGGGCGATCTTGCGGGTGGCCATCGCCAGCGGGAAGTTCCACGGCGTGATCAAAAGGCACGGGCCCACGGGCTTCTTGGTCACCAGCAGCCGGGACTTGCCGTCCGGGGAAACCGAGTAGCGGCCGAACGCGCGGACGGCCTCTTCCGAGAACCAGCGCAGGAACTCGGCGCCGTAGGTGACCTCGCCGCGGGCCTCGGCCAGCGGTTTGCCCATCTCCAGGGTCATCAGGAGCGCGAAGTCCTCGGCCCGTTCAGTTACCAGCTCGAAGGCGCGGCGCAGGATCTCGCCGCGTTCCCGGGCCGGGACCTTGGCCCAGGACTCCTGCGCGGCAGCGGCCGCGTCCAGGGCCGCCTTGCCGTCTTCGGGACCGGCGTCGGCAATGCTGAGCAGTACCTTCCCGGTCGCGGGATCCTCGACGTCGAAGGTCTTCCCGGACACGGCCGGACGCCATTCGCCGTTGATCAGCAGACCCGTCGGAACGGACGCCAGCAGGGCGCTCTCCCGGTCCGCGGAAACAATAGGCTGGGCAGTTACAGTCACAATGACTCCCTCGTCAGCAATTCGGTTGAACTAGTGTGGGCACAAGTTTTTTGAATGAGTTTTCGTTGTAGGCGCTCGTTCCCACAGGCAGGCACGGGCGTCTGGATTACTGCCACGCTACTGCCGCGCTCACTGGCAAGTCTATGCATGCGCGCACTACTGTATCCAGACTATGCTGTGCAGCTGCACAACCGTTCTGCGTGCGCGTGGAGCCCGGTTCCGGCCGGCCCCCGAGGCAAGCAGCGCGCCGGAACCCGCCGCCCGGCACCCACCACCTGGCTCAGCGCACGGCTCAGCGCGCGGCGAGGACCGCGGCATAGAGTTCGCGCTTGCTGACCTTCGCGTCATCTGCCACTGCGGCGACAGCCTCCTTCAGCCGGATGCCCTGGGCTATCAGCCCGTTGACGGCGGCCACATGATCCTCGGGGCGGCCGGGTTCGCGTTCCGGGGCGCCGCCCACCACCACGGCGATTTCGCCGCGTACCTCGCTGGACTCGGCCCATTCAAGCAGTTCGCGCAGGGTGCCGCGGATGACCTCTTCATAGGTCTTGGTGAGTTCGCGGCAGACGGCGGCCCGGCGGTCGGCGCCAAAGCTCTCCCGCAGGGCCCTCAGCATGGGCTCCAGCCGGTGCGGCGCCTCGAAGAACACCATGGTGCGCCGCTCGGTGTCGAGATCGGCCAGCCGCGAGGAGCGTTCACCGGCCTTGCGGGGCAGGAAACCCTCGAAGCAGAAGCGGTCCGTCGGCAGGCCCGACAGGGCCAGGGCGGTCAGCACGGCGGAGGGTCCCGGGGCCGCGGTGACGGTGAGGCCGGCCGCCACGGCGCCTTCAACCAGCCGGAACCCCGGATCAGAGACGGAGGGCATGCCGGCGTCGGTCACCATCACCAGGGTCTTGCCGGACCGGACCTGCTCCAGCAGGTCAGCCGTCTTGGCTGCCTCATTGTGCTCGTGATAGCTGATGATCCGGCCGGCCACGGTGACGCCGAGGTTCTGCACAAGGCGGTGCAGCCTCCGGGTGTCCTCCGCGGCGACGATGTCCGCCGTCGCGAGCAACTCCACGAGCCGCGCCGAGGCATCGCCCGCATTGCCGATCGGCGTCGCGGCGAGAACGATCCTGCCGGGCCCGCCAGGGGCGAGAACACTGGCGGAAACAGCGGCGGAAACAGACGCGGAATCAGGGGCGGGAACGGCGGCGGCGGCATCGCCGTCGAAGGGAGAATCGAGGGGAGGAAGGGGGGAAGGGCTGGGTTCGTGGTCCACAGGACCAGCCTACTGCCGCCGGGGCGGGGGCCTGCGAGCACAGCTGCGAAAGGTAGCATGGGCAACGTGACCCAGACCCCCACGCGGCAGCCCGAGACTGGCCCCGATGCATCGCAGGCAACAGGTCCCAGCCGTCCCGACGGCCGGGCGGCCGGCAAGGACCGGAGCCGCTTCAGCACCGGCCGCAACCTTGAAGGGCACCGCTGGATCGGCCGCCCCGCCGAGGCCAACACCCCGGAGGCCCTCAGGGAACGCCTGATCGGCGGCCTCCAGAGCTGGCGGGACTACCCGGCGTCGCTTCGGCTCTGGTACTGGCTCATTCCCGTCCTGACGGCCGCGCTGGGCGGCGTCCTGCGGTTCGTCCGGCTGGACACGCCGCGCAACCTGGTCTTTGACGAAACGTACTACGTCAAAGACGCGTACTCCTTCCTGATCAGCGGATACGAGCGCAGCTGGCCGGACCGGGCGAACGACTCCTTCATCGCCGGCAACCCCGGCGTGCTGCTGAACACGCCGGAGTACGTCGTCCACCCGCCGGTCGGCAAGTGGATGATCGCCGCGGGCATGTGGCTTTTCGGGGCGGACAACCCCTTCGGCTGGCGGTTCGGTGCCGCCCTGACGGGGACACTGTCCATCCTCCTGCTGGCCCTGATCGCGCAAAAGCTCTTCCGCTCGCTCACCCTGGGTGCCGTGGCCGGCATCCTGCTTGCCGTGGACGGCCACCACCTGGTCATGTCCCGGACTTCGCTGCTGGACATCTTCCTGATGTTCTGGATCCTCGCCGCGTTCGGGGCCCTGCTGATGGACCGCGACGACGGCCGGAGGCGGCTCGCTGCCCGGCTCGGCCGGCAGGCCGCGGCCTCCGCCACGGGGCGGCCCTCGGCGCTGCAGCTCACCTCCGGGCCCTGGCTCGGCATCCGGTGGTGGCGCCTCGCGGCGGGCGTCTGCCTGGGCCTGGCGGTCGGCACGAAATGGTCCGCCCTGTTCTTTCTGGCCGGATTCGGCCTGCTGACCGTCTTCTGGGACCTCAGTGCGCGGCGCATAGCCGGCGTGCATGCCTGGATCAGCGGCGGCATCCTCAAGGACGGCATCCCGGCCTTCCTGAGCATCGTTCCGGTGGCCGCCCTGGTCTACGGCGCCACCTGGACCGGGTGGTTCCGTTCCACGGACGCCTACTTCAGGCACTGGGCCGACGCCAACCCCTCGGCCGAGTGGGGCTGGCTGCCGAACGCCGTACGGTCCCTGGCGCATTACCACCTGGAGGCCTACAAGTTCCACCAGGGCCTCAGTGCCGACCACCCCTACGAGGCCAGCGCCTGGAGCTGGCTGGTCATGGGCCGCCCCACGTCTTTCTTCTACGAATCCCCCGGGCAGGGCACCCCGGGCTGCGAGCTGACCAACTGCACCACCGCCATCCTCTCCGTCGGCAACCCGTTGATCTGGTGGAGCGCGGCCGTGAGCCTGGGTGTCCTGCTGTTCTGGTGGGCGGGCCGCCGCGACTGGCGCGCCGGCGCAGTCCTGGCCGGAGTGGCCGCAGGATATCTCCCCTGGTTCATGTACCCGGAGCGCACCACATTCTTCTTCTACGCCGTGTCCTTTGAACCGTTCCTGGTGCTGGCGCTCGTCTATTGCCTGGGGCTGGTGCTCGGCCAGCGCGCCGACCCCCTCTGGCGCCGGCGGTCCGGGTTCTACCTGGTGGCGCTGTTCGTGGTGGCGGCCGTGCTGGTGTCCGCGTTCTTCTACCCGGTCTGGACGGCCGAGGTGATCCCGTACCAGGACTGGCGCATCCGGATGTGGATGCCGTCCTGGATCTAGGGCAGGATTGCAGGGGAATGTCCGCCGAACTCCGGGCGGACCAGGAAATGGAGACTCGGCTGTGAGAGAAGCAAGCACCGGACTGCTCGTGGAGCTGGACCCGGAGAGCAACGTGACTGACCTGCTCCTGGAGCAGCACGCGAAGGATCCCGTGCACGCCCTCTACTCCCGCAAAGGCCCCGCCGGCTGGACCGACGTCTCCGTCCAGCACTTCCTGGAGCAGGTCACTGCCCTGGCCAAGGGCCTGATCGCCGGCGGACTCACGCCGGGCGAAACCGTCGCGGTCATGTCCGCCACCCGGTACGAGTGGACGGTGGTGGACTTCGCCATCTGGTTCGCCGGCGGCGTCACCGTCCCGATCTACGAGACCTCCTCCGCGGCCCAGGTCGAGTGGATTCTCCATGATTCGGGGGCCCGGCGGGTGTTCGTCGAGGACCACGCCAGGGCCGCCCTCGTCCAGGGCGTCCTGGACGCCTCCACCGTCCTCGGTGACAGGCTTGTTGCCGTCGTGCGGATGGAGCACGACGGCGCCGCACCGAACCTGGCGAGCATGGCCGCGGCCGGCACCGGGGTGACCGACGCCGAGCTGGAACGCCACCGGACCGCGGCGTCCCTGGCGGATGTCGCGTCCCTGGTCTACACCTCGGGCACCACCGGCAAGCCCAAGGGCTGCGAGATCACCCACGCCAACTTTGCCCTCGTGGCCAAGAACATCGTCCTGTTCCTGCCCGAGCTCCTCATGCAGCCGCGTTCCCGGACGCTGATGTTCCTGCCCCTGGCGCACGTCCTGGCCCGGGCCGTACAGGTGGTCTGCCTGAGCTCCGGATCCACCCTCGGCCACACCGCCAGTGCCAAAGAGCTCCTGGACGACCTGGACAGCTTCAAACCCACCTTTCTGCTGGTGGTCCCCCGGATCTTCGAAAAGGTCTACGCCGGAGCCGCGCAGAAGGCGGACGCCGCCGGCAAGGAACGGATCTTCACAGCCGCAGCGGCGGCTGCGATCGACTACTCCAAGGCCCTCGACGCCGCCTCCCGGGGCAACGGCACGGGCCCGGGGCTCCTGCTGCGTGCCCGGCACGCAGTCTTCGACCGGATCCTGTATCCCAGGCTCCGGCAGGCCTTCGGCGGCCAGCTGCGGTACACGGTCTCCGGCGCGAGCCCGCTGAGCTCCAACGACGCCCATTTTTTCCGCGGCGTGGGCATCCCCGTCCTGGAAGGCTACGGCCTGACCGAAACCACGGCGCCCTGCACAGCCAACACCCCGGCGCGGACCAAGGTGGGCACCGTCGGCATCCCGGTGCCGGGCACCACGGTCCGGGTGGCCGACGACGGCGAGATCCTGGTCAAGGGCATCGGCGTCTTCAAGGGTTACCACGCCAACGAGGCCGCCAACGCTGAGGCCTTCGTGGACGGTTTCTTCCGGACCGGCGACCTCGGCTCCCTCGACGAGGACGGATTCCTGACCATTACGGGCCGGAAGAAGGACCTGCTGGTCACAGCCGGCGGCAAGAATGTCGCCCCGGGCCCGCTCGAGGAGAAGATCCGGGAGCACCAGCTGGTCGGACAGGCCGTGGTCGTTGGCGACGGCCGGCCCTTCGTCTCGGCACTGGTGAACCTGGACCCGGAAGGACTGCGCAACTGGTGCGCCGCCCGGAAGGTGCCCCTCATGGCGCCGGCCGAAGCCGCCGCGGACCAGACGGTCCGGGCCGCGATCCAGGAAGCCATCAATGCCGCGAACCTCACGGTCTCCAAGGCCGAGTCCATCCGCAGCTTCGTCATCCTGGACGCCGACTTCACCGTGGAATCAGGGCACCTGACCCCCTCGCTCAAACTCAAGCGGGCCGCCGTTGTGCGGGACTACGAACAGCACATCAACCGCATCTACGGCTGACCCCGGGCAACCGGCCCGTCGTCAGACGGTGTGCCGGGTGCGCGCCGGGCCCTCTGCGTCGCTGCCGGCCGTGCCGTCCGCCGCGGGCGCAGCCTCGGCGGTGGCGCCAGCGCCGGCGCCGGCATCAGTATCGGTGCCCTTGGACGTGGCGGCGGCCTTCTTGCCGAGGCCGCGGCGCCGGCGCGTGGGCCAGGTCAGGACGAGGGTGACCAAGGAAGCGACCAGCACGAGGCTTCCGATGACGATCCCGGCGTCCATCCAGAACTGGCCCGGGAAGAGCCGGATCAGGGTGTCCTGGAGCGTAAATGTCCAGGTCCCGTTGGCGAAGAAAATACGGTGGAAATCGGTGAAGAACTGCTCCCAGCCGAGTACCGCGAGGGTCCCGAGGCCGATGATGAGTGCAAGGGTGACGATCGAGCCGGCGAACAGGCCGCGGCGGACTCCCCCGTTGTGGCGCCGCTTGAGGTAGATCACGGCCGCCAGGCCCAGCAGGATCAGCAGGGTACCGGCGCCGAAAGTGGACAGGATCACGGCCTTGACGTCGGCCATGTGGCTGACTTCGCCGTCCTTGAACAACCGCTCCCCGCTTTGGTCCACAAGATCGCCGAGGTAGCGGGGGCCCGACCAGTTGCTGAGGTAGTCCACCGCGTAGGAACCGTACGTCATGCGGTCATCGGTGCTGAAGCCGTAGCCGTCACCGGGGAAGCCCGGACGGTTGTATTCCACCCAGAGGAACAGGGGGCTGGTCACGGCGCGGACGGCGAGCACCAGCAGGATGACCGGGTAGAACACGGCGAGCAGCACCTGAAGCACCCGCGGGAGGACGGGCTTGGCCTTGGCCGCCTGCTCGCGTTCGGCATTACGGCGTTCGGCGTTGCGGCGTTCGACTTCGTCCTCGGGGTCGGTGTCAGGACGTGCGCCGGCTGATGCGCCGGCTCCTGCCCCGCGCGCCTCGTCATTCGACGTGGCAGCATTCGACGTGGCCACGTCCGACGGGGAAGTATCCGACGGCCCCGTGGCGGCGGCCTCGGCCGCCTTGCGGTCGGCGCGGCTCTCCGGCTGGCTGGCGGTGGGCGCTGCCGACGGCGCTGCCGTGCCCTCTGCTGATCCCGCTGCTGCGGCCGATCCTGCGTTGCCGGCGGCTGCGGCCGGCCCTGCCGGCCCGGCTGCCGTGCCCGCCGTGGGCTTGCCGGAGGCTGCGGCCGATCCTGCCTTGCCGGCTGCCGTGCCCGCCGTGGGCTTGCCGGCGGCGGCCGGCTTCATCCAGTCGAACGCCGGTTCGTCGGTGTCGTCCGACGGATCCAGGTGCGGATCCGGCCGGTCGGGAGGGGTGGGACTCTTGTCAGTCACGTGGAGCTTCGCTTCCGTAGGCTTCTGCGCTGCCCGGCCTGCGCCCGGCTGCGCAACTTATCTGGCTCTGAGCCTACCGTCAGAGGATTGGGCTCAGCGAGGTGCCACCCCGTCAGTTGGCGTATTGGGCCCAAGGGATGTTCCAGTCCCCGAAGCCGTCATCGAAGTTGGCGTACTCCCCCTCGGTGTTCACCACCTGGACGACGTCGCCGGTGGTCATATTGTCGAACACCCACTTCGCGCCGTCCGGGCCCAGGCCGATACAGCCGTGGGAGAGGTTCGTCTTGCCGATGTAGGGCATCGCGGACTCCGTGGCCTGGTGGATGAATTCCCCGCTGGGCGTCAGGCGCGTGGCGTAGTTGACGTCCAGCTGGCCGTAGTAGGCCGGGTCCCCCGGTTTGAGCCCAATCGTGGAGGCATCCATGTGCTCCACACGGTGCTTCTCCATAAACACGAGGAAGCCCCGTGCCGACGGGAACCGGGTGTCGCCCATGGTCGCCGGCCAGTGGCCGGCCGGCTTGTCGTTGATGCTGACCGAGAACGTATGGGCCTTGGCGTCGGCGACGGCCACCTTCTTGTCCCCGATGTGGACCGTTACCGTCTTGTTGAAGTTGCCGACCTGCCCGTTGCCGAGCTCAACGCCGAACAGCTTCATGTCCATGGTGATGGTGCTGTTCGCGGCCCAGAAGGCCTCCGGCCGGTACCTGACAGTGTTGTTGTTGAACCAGTGGAAATCACCCACCTGGCCGGACGTCGAGGTGATCTTGATGGCCTTTTCGACGGCGGTCCGGTTCAGGACCGGCTCGCTGAAGGTGATCTGCAGGGGCTGGGCCACACCCACCTTCATCCCGTCCAGGGGGTATATGGCGGCGTCAGCCTCGTTGGCGGTCGAGACGGTGGTGAACGCGCGCGTGCTGTGGGTCTCGCGTCCCGCGTCGTCCACCACGGAGTACGTGAAGTTATACCGCGTGTTGAACGTCAGGTTGCCGGAGGACGTCCAGGCGGACCCGTCCGTGCCCAGGGTGCCGTCAACGGTGTCGCCGCCATCGCTCGTCAGGGCCACGCGGTCAATCCGGCCGTTCGTGACCTTGAGGGAAACCGGCGCCGCAGGGTTGACCTGCTTGGCGCCGTCGGCGGGCGAGACGGCCAGTTCAGCGGGGGCGACCACCGGGACGGCGAGTCCCGGCGTCGTCCGGGACGGGGACCCGGCCTCGGAGGAAATCCCGGACTGGGCCAGCCCCGGAGCCGCCGCGGCGAAGGCTCCGCCGCCGGCTGCCAGGGCACAGAGCACCCCCAGCAGGGCGATCTTTCGGCCGGTACTCCAGGTCTTCAGGGCCATCACAGGACCCGGGCGTTTCCACACGTCATCCTGCCAGCATAAGCGAATTACCTTGGAACCCCGGTCCGATTCGACCACGATCCGGTTACAAAAGTGCCCCCAAAACGGTCACAACAAAGGGCCCCGGACCTTCGTCCGGGGGCCTTTGGGAGGGTTCCTAGTAGCGGTAGTGACCGGGCTTGTACGGTCCGGCCACGTCGACGTCCAGGTACTCCGCCTGTTCCTTGGACAGCTCGGTCAGCTCCACATCGAGGGCACCCAGGTGCAGGCGGGCGACCTTTTCGTCCAGGATCTTGGGCAGGACGTACACCTGGTTCTCGTATTCCCGCTCGCCCTCGGGCTGGCCGGCCTTCGTGAACAGTTCAATCTGGGCGATCGTCTGGTTGGCGAAGGAGTTGCTCATGACGAACGAGGGGTGTCCGGTGGCGTTGCCGAGGTTCAGCAGGCGGCCTTCGGACAGGACGATGATGGAGCGGCCGCCCTTACCCGTGGCCGGGTCAGCTTCGAAGACCCACTCGTGCACCTGGGGCTTGATCTCGACCTTTTTGATGCCGGGGACCCGCGCCAGCCCGGCCATGTCGATCTCATTGTCAAAGTGCCCGATGTTGCCCACGATGGCCTTGTCACGCATCTCGGCCATGTGCTTGGCCATGATGACGTCTTTGTTGCCCGTGGTGGTGATGAAGATGTGGCCTTCGCTGAGGACGGATTCCAGCTTGGCGACCTGGTAGCCGTCCATGGCCGCCTGGAGCGCGCAGATGGGGTCGATCTCAGTGACGATCACGCGCGACCCCTGGCCGCGGAAGGCCTCCGCTGCGCCCTTGCCGACGTCGCCGTAACCGCAGACGACGGCGACCTTGCCGCCCATCAGGACATCGGTGGCGCGGTTGATGCCGTCGGGCAGGGAGTGGCGGATGCCGTACTTGTTGTCGAACTTGCTCTTGGTGACAGAGTCGTTGACGTTGATCGCCGGGAAGAGCAGCTTGCCCTGCTCCGCCAGCTGGTACAGGCGGTGCACGCCCGTGGTGGTCTCCTCGGTGACGCCGAGCAGGAGGGCGCCGATGCGGGTCCATTTCTGCGGGTCGGCCTCGAGGGATGCGCGCAGCACGTCGAGGAACACCCGGCCTTCCTCGGAGTCGTCCTCGGCGGCGGCGGGGACAGCGCCGGCGGCCTCGAACTCGACACCCTTGTGCACCAGCATGGTGGCGTCGCCGCCGTCGTCCAGGATCATGTTCGGGCCCAGCTCAGGGTTGGCGTCGGCGCCCGGCCAGGTGAGGATCTGCTGGGCGGTCCACCAGTATTCTTCCAGCGTCTCGCCCTTCCAGGCGAAGACGGGGACGCCCTGGGGGTCCTCGACGGTGCCGTTGCCGACCACCACTGCGGCGGCGGCTTCGTCCTGGGTGGAGAAGATGTTGCAGGAGGCCCAGCGGACTTCGGCGCCGAGGGCGGTAAGGGTCTCGATCAGCACCGCGGTCTGGACGGTCATGTGCAGGGATCCGGCGATCCGGGCGCCCTTGAGCGGCTGGCTGGCGCCGAACTCCTCGCGCAGGGACATGAGTCCGGGCATCTCGTGCTCGGCGAGGCGGATCTGGTGGCGGCCCGCCTCGGCCAGGGAAATGTCCGCAATCTTGTAATCGAAAGTCATCTGAGTCCTTTGTTGTGGCCGGTGGCATCGCGTGTCTGGAACTGGGCGATTCTGGATTGGAGCAGGATCTAAGCAGTCATTCGGTGCCGCGGGCCTCCCCGATGGGTGCCCGGCGGCGTTTTGGGGCGGCTATTCCGCGGCGTGGCGCGGGGCGCGCTATTCCGCGGCGTGGCGCGGGGCGCGCTATTCCGCGGAGTGGCGCGGGGCGGCGTCGTGCTGGTCAGCGGGGGCCGCCGCGGCGGCGGGCAGCAGTTCCGGCGGAAGCAGCAGCGGGATGCCGTCCTCGATTTTGTACCGCAGCTTGTTCCCGGCGCCATCTGCCGTGACGGTGACGAGCTCGTCGCCGTCCTGCACCAGGCCGGAGCCGGTGACGGGGCATCGCAGGACAGACAACAGTTCGGAACTGAGCTTGGGCATGGTGAACGCTCCCTGATGGGCGCCGCAACAGGGCGCCGGTGGCTGAGTGGCTGACGGCTTTTTGCAGTTTCCACCCTACCGCCAGTTGACGCCTTAGGAAGGTTCGCGCAGGACGCGCAGATGTCCGCGCCGGGCACCCTCGGCCGGGGCCGGTGCCTCCAGCGCCGGGTGCAGCGTGCGCTGCCCCTTCGCCGTTTCCCCCGCAGCCGGACGGGAGGCCGCTTCGCGGACCGCGTTGGCGAGGGCCAGGAGGTCGTCGGGGCCGGGGCCGGCCGGGGTTGCGGGCATCGCCAGCCGCATGACTTCCCAGCCGCGCGGCACGGTCAGCGAATCGGCGTGCTGTTCGCACAAGTCGTAGCAGTGCGGTTCGGCGTACGTCGCCAGCGGGCCCAGAACGGCCGTGGAGTCGGCGTAGACGTACGTCAAAGTGGCCACCGCAGAATTGCGGCAGGCAGACCTAGAACAAATACGAATTGCACCCACGACATCACAGACTACTCCCCCTCGGGCCGGGGGCTGCGCATTGAAACGGCAGTGGTTATGCCGCGCCGCGGCGGCGCGGCGGCGCGGCGGCGGATCGCCGTCGGGGCTGTATCGCGTATTTCATTGCGCGGGTTTAGAGTCAAGATATGCAGTCATCGCACCACGATTCGGGTTTCACGGTCCGGTTGGCTGACCCCGACGCCGGACGCACAGGCGCCGGTTCCGGCCCCGCCGGCGCGCCTCTGGCCGGGTCGCCTGCCGCCGTCCAGGGAAAGACCTTCCGGCAGCGCCGCAGGAACCGGCACGGCCGGGGCCTTCGCGGCGAGCTCATACTCCCCACCCTGCCCGGCTACCGGACCCGCTCCGACCGCTTCGATGACTTCGTCCTGGACTCGGCCCAGCGGCTGCACGACATCTGGGGCAAGCCGCTCGACGGCGTCCGCTTCGCCGTTGACGAGATCCCCCCGGGCCTGGAGCAGCTCGTGGCGGACCGCACGCCCGCGCCGATGGGCGCTTTCACTGCTGCCACGGCCGAGGACGGACCGGTCATCACGCTGTACCGCCGGGTGGTGGAGCAGGTGTGCGGAACCCGGGACGAACTCCAGGACCTCGTGCACGACGTCGTCGTGGAATACACGGCCGAGATGCTCGGCGTACCCCCGGAGTCCCTCGACCCCGTCTATCGCCGCCGGTACTAGCCCGAGCCTGCTTCCGGCCTGCCCCCGGGCCTAGTAGCCCAGCGTGACGGGGACCTGCCGTTGTCCTGCCGCTTCAGGCGCCAGCGCCACCGCGGAAATGTCCTGCCGGCCGTCCCGCGCCAGAACAAGTGCCCCGTACGCCGGATCCCCGGCGGCGGACACCACATAGCCCACGAGCGGCGAGCCGCCCACGTCAGCGGGGATCTTGATGGAAACGGTGGTTCCGCCGGCAATGTCGGCGGTGCCTGCGGTCCGGATCTTGCCGTCCGCAGTGATTGGCGTGTAGGTCACGGTCGCCCGGCCGGCGGGGGCACCGAGAACGAGCTGCCGGTCGCCCGTGCGCGGAACCGCAACGATGTGCTGGCTGCCCAGCCGGGCCGAGGCGGCGGAAAACGCGATGTCCGCCGCGTCCCCGGCCTGCAGTCCCCGCGTGAGCCGGGCAGTGGCCGCAAACGAGACATCCGAGCTCGCCGCCACGGTGTAGGTCCCGGCCGGGACCCCGGCCAGGGAAACCTCCGTGACCGCGCCGGCCTTCGCCGTCACCACGCCGCCGCCGGGCAGCGCCTTCTGGCCGTCGGGACCATACAGCTTGATCTCGACCACGGCGTCGGTGGCCCCCGGCACGGCGACTTCGAGGGCCGGTCCGGCGTCGGCGAAGCCGGGCTTTGCCTTGAGCGCGGCCAGCGCCGCGGGATCCTGGATGTCGAGACCGGCGGCCACCTGGCTGACGGACGGGGCGGTGCCGGGGGTGATGAAGTCGACGCCGCCGGGCGTGAGGCCGCGGAGCACGCTTTGCTGGATCACGGCAGCCACCGGACCGCCGGTGCTGCGGACCCGCACGCCGAGCCGTTCCTGTCCCGGCGCGAGCCCGGCCAGGATGATGGAGCGGGTGGTGCCGGGCGCCACCAGCAGGCCGCGGCTTCCGGGAGCCTGGATCGGGCCCTCGGAGCCAAAGAGGTCCAGGCTCACCGTCGCCGGCGTGCTGGAGGCATTGGTCAGGTTCAGGACCGCCGACCGGCCGAGCGCAGTGTTGGCGCCGACCAGCCAGAGATCGTTGCCGGGCTGCTGGCACGCGGCAGCCGCGGAACCCTGGAGGTCCCCGTCCTCGGCCGTGTAGCTCAGGACGGCGCCGGCAGCTGCCTGGTGGTTGTTTTGGGCATCGGCGCTGAGGACGCTGATGTTGTCCACCTCGCGCTGGGGCACGACGCCGGCGACCAGCACGGGCGTGCGGGCCGCAGCCGCGGAAGCCGGGGGCGCGGAAGCTGTGGGCGCGGCGCCCGGCGCGATGTCGGCGAGGGGGGAACCTTTAAGCGGGGCGAGCCGGCTGCCGGGGATGATGCCGGCGCTTGAGCCGAGCACGGCGGCGCTGACGGCTGTCTTCGCGGTGGCGGATTCCGGACTGAACTGGGGGTCGGTGCCCACGGGGGTGCCCTCAAGCAGCCGGGCCGGGCCCGGGCAGACCCCGACGCTGCTGCCGGCCGGAACCGCGGCGACGGGGGCCTCGAGCTGCCTGCTGGCGGGGTTCTGGGGCGTCAGCGACGCCGCCGATACCAAGCCGCCGCCCGCGGCAACGAGGGCCACCGCGGAGAGGATGCCGCCGATCACTCCGGCCCGCGGCAGCCGCCGCTTCCGCGGCGACGGACCCGTCTCGGCTTCCGTTTCGGTTTCTTTTTCGTTGTGGCCCTTAGACATGCTGATGTTCCTTACGCAGGGAGGCTTCGTCCCTGGACAGGCCGGTGTTGGACCGGCGGGCAGGCATGGGCACGGCGAGGAGGACGGTCAGCCCGATCATCACGGCCTGCGCAATCCCGATCAGGACGGCCCACGGCGCTTCGTAACGGATGCTCAACTGGCCGCCCTGGGCCGGCAGTGTGAAGGCCTGCGACCATCCCGACGTCGTTGAGGTCAGGCGGCGCCCGTCAAGCCAGGCGCTCCAGCCCGGATCGGCCCGCTCGGCGAGCACCACAAGGCGGCCCTCGGGGCCGGCCGGGACCGTGCCGGCCGCCGAGACTTCTTCGGACGGGAGCAGTCCGATGGCGGCGCCGCTGCCGTCCACTACCCGGACCCGGTGCGCGACGTCGGAGTCCGCGATGCCGGGCCGGTTCTGCGGGCTGACCCGCCAGAGCCAGCCCGTCCCCGTCTGGCCGACGGCGACAAGTCCGGGGACTGCGTCCATGCGGCTGGCCGTCAATTCGGAGGCTGAATCGGCAACCCGGAGCACGACAAAGCCGGCGCCGAGCCGCTCGAGGTCCTCCCGCGGATCCACGCCTTCGCCGGCGACGATGGTGGCCACGACGTTCCGGAGCGATCCGGCGACGGCATCGTCGTCGCGGACCGTCTCCTGGCCCGGCGCTCCCATGATGCCGCGGGCGGCGGCGATCGTTGAGAGCGCGTCCAGGGTGGTCCCGGCTCCGCGCATGAGTGTTGCGTCGAAGCTTCCGTCCTCGTTGCTGGCAATCAGGAGTGTCCTGGACTGTTCCGGGCCCTCGCCGCGATCAACCGCCGTGGCGGGCAGCGTGCGGGCCTGGGCAGGCTGGACGAGCCTCGGGGTCCCGAGACCGGAGGGTCCCGCGGTGGCTGCCGCTGCCTGTGTTGGTGTCTGCGACGTGGGCTGCAGCAGGTTTTGTGCGGTCCACACGGTAAACCCGGCCAGGGGCGCGGCCAGCAGCAGGAGCATGGATGCCGCGGCCGTGCCGCGGACCAGGACCTTCCGTGCCAGCCCGGAACCGGCGGTCCGGTCGGCGGCGTCCAGGAGCCCTTCGGCTCCGATCAGGGCAGCGCCTAGGAACGCGAACGCGGCCGCCGAAACGGCGGGGCCGGGGAACGGAGTGACCAGGACCTCGGCGCTGGCGCCGGAGGCGACATGCCCGGCGAGCCAGCCGCCGGCCAGCATCAGGACGGCCACGGCCCACAGGCCCCGTGCCGTCCGGGTGCGTCCGGCCAGCACAAGCCGGCGCGGCATGAAGAGTGCGGCCAGGGCCAGCAGCAGCACCGGCAGCCCCAACAGCAAGGCCAGCAGCAGTGCCCACGGCAGACCGGCCGGCCCGGCGGAACCTGCGGCGGACCCGCCGAAGGCGCTGAGCCCGGTGAGTCCGGCGCCGGCGTCGAAGTTCAGTGGCTGCCCCAGGGCCTGTTGCCACAGTGGGGCGGCGTCGAAACCGAGCGGCAGGCCCGGGTCGGCCAGGAGCGCCCGCGGCCGGTCCAGGACCGAGAAGGCGAAGGGCAGGAACAGTGCCAGGCTGGGCAGGATTGCCCACCAGACCGTGCGGCCGCGCCGGCCCAACAGCACGCCGCAGAGGGCCACGACGGCCATGGACGGCAGCAGCAGCGAGGGCGCCGCGGCGGTGACTACGGCCAGGGCGAGGCCCGCGGCGGCCGCAGCCGTCCACGACGGCGTCCCGTTGACGCCGGGACGGGCGGCCGGCGTGGGGATGAGCCGTCCCTGCCCCGGGGCCGGGACGGCATGGATGCCGCGGCCCGCGGCCGTGCCGGTCGCCCGGAGCAGCGCCAGGACGACCACCGGGATCATGACGTGCGCGACCAAGGCGCCGAGCCGGCCCTGGTTCAGGGACACCTGGAGTGCCGGCGCCGCGGCCCACAGCAGGGCGGCCGCAAGGCGCAGCCTCCGACGGGCAGTCAGGGCGCCGGCAGCGAACCACGCGCCCAGCGCAGACAGCGGCATGGCGAGGATCAACAACCAGCCCACGCCGCCGTTGGCATCGCCGGCGCCGAGCACACCGAGCACCCACAGCAGGTAGCCAAAGGGGTCGCCGTGGCCCGGCAGGCCCGCGCCCAGACTGATCCACCAGGTGGAGGCATGGTTCCAGATTTCGGAGAGGCGCAGTGATACGGGGATCAGCGCGCCGCCGGAGACGGCCGGGGCCCGGAACAGGCTAAGCAACCCTGTCAGGGAGACCGCCAGGGTCAGGAGTATGGCCAGCACCGCACCGCTGCCCACCCAGCCGCGGTCCGGGGTGGCGATGGCGGCGAAATCGTCAGCATTGCCGGTGTTCCCGGTGGGCTGCTCGGCCAGCGGACCGGCACCTGTCAATTCGCTGCCGAAGTCGTCGGCGCCGAGCGCCTCAATCAGGGAGCGCCGGTGCGCCCAGACCTCACGGCGCGGCGTCTGCAGTCCTTTCATGACGGAGCGCCGGATCCGGCGGGTGCGCGCGGCATTGCGGCGTCCGCGGACCACCGCCGCCGGGCGGCCCAGCGCGGCAAAGGTCGCCAGCAGTTGGGAGAACCCGTGCCCCGGGTCCTTGACCGCAATGCTCAGGACGAGTTTGAAGAGGCTGCCCAGGAGGGCGCCGGCCGCGTGCAGCGGGACTTTCCAGCCGGCCGCGTGCTTGAGCCGCAGGTGCACCTGTGCCTTGCGTGCGGCCGTCGCGTTGCCGAGGGCGTGGGGACGGTGCGAGACATGGAACATCCGGGCGCTGGGGACCACCACCACGCGGTGCCCGGCGAGACGGTTGCGCCAGCAGAAGTCGACGTCGTCGCCGCTGCCGGGCAGGGCCGGATCGAAGCCCCGGAGCTCCTCCCAGATGTCGCGGCGGACCAGCATGCCGGCGGAATTGACCGCAAAGGTATCGCTGCGGCCGTCGTACTGGCCCTGGTCGAGCTCGTCGGCGTCGATCAGCGTCAGCCGCTCGGCCCAGCGGCTCGTGGAGAGCCCGACGTCGATCAGCCGCCGCTCGGCATGCCAGTCCAGCTGCTTGCAGCCTGCCACCGTGACCGACGGCGCCCGCTCGACCGCACGGAGGAGTTCGGCCAGGGCCTCGGGTGCCGGTGCGGCGTCGTCGTGCAGCAGCCAGATCCAGTCGGTGCCCGGCGCCGTGGCGGCGGAGCCCTCCGCAGGCCACGGCGCGAGGGCCTTGAGCCCGGCCATGACGGCTCCACCCATGCCGGACCTGGGCTGGTCGAAGACTGTGACGTTGGCCTTGCCCAGTTCCTGTTCAAGGAGGGCGGCGGAGTGGTCGCGGGATCCGGTGTCGACACCGATCACGGCGTCGGCGGGCCGTGTTTGGGCCGCCAGCGCCGCAAGGGTCCTGGGGAGAAAATCACCGCCGTCGTGGGAGACCACGACGGCGGTGACTCGTACTTCTTGAAGAATTAGACTGCTCGCTTCCTAAGCCGGCGCCGCTCGCGCTCGGAGAGGCCTCCCCAGATCCCGAAGCGCTCGTCGTTGGACAAGGCGTACTCGAGGCACTGGGAACGCACGTTGCAGGCGCCGCAGACTTTCTTGGCGTCGCGGGTGGAGCCGCCCTTTTCGGGGAAGAAGGCTTCGGGATCAGTCTGGGCGCACAGGGCATCGGTCTGCCAGCCGAGCTCGCCCTCGTCGTCGAATTCCTGCCGGGACGGCAGGCCGATCCAGACTGGCTGCCCGGCGGTACCGGAACCGGGCGAATGGAGCTCCATCGGCGGGTCGAGGGGATCGGTGTCATGATCCGGGCCAGCCAGGAGCTCGTCGTGCGCTGCGAGGAAGGCCGTGGCGGCCTCCTGCAGGGAATCCTGGGTGTGTTCGTTATAGCGGTCAGCTGCGTCCGGATCCGCCGGATCTACGTACCAGTCAGTCGGCACGCCGCGTGACCGGTATTTCGCCGTGGCCTGGCCGGCAACTACGGCATCTTCATGGATACGCTCTGCTAGCCCCATGGCGTCCCCCTCCTGATTTGCAGCCACTGCAAGACCCCCTTGGACACTCGGTTGAGTGCCGGTTTTTGTGCAGTGGCTTTAGATAACTAATTACACGCGTGTAAGTATCCGGGAGTCAAGCCACGGCGGAGATAATAATCAACTTGATACACAAAGTGGAGGCACGCCACGCCCGGAATTTTTTCTCCTCTCCCGCGAGAACCCGCGGAATAATCAGGGTACTGAGCACTTTTGGGGCTTTTCATTGAATTTTCGGGAAATTTTCCCGCGCCCTGCGCGGACCCCGCCGAACGCCGGGGCCGCCGGAGTGACGGACGTCACGGAGCCGGGGACTGATCGGCCGCGACAACAGCCGTGGCAAGATGAGGGCATGAGCATTCCGGCAATCGACCTGATGACAGCGCTGCGGTCCGGCCAGGCCACGGCGCCCCGGCTGACCTGGTACGGCCCCGATTCGGAACGGGTTGAACTCTCTGGCCGCGTGCTGGACAACTGGGTCGCGAAGACTTCCAACCTGCTGCAGGACGAACTCGACGCCGAACCGGGCATGCGGCTGCGCCTGGACCTGCCCGCGCACTGGAAGTCGGTGATCCTGGCCCTCGCGGCCTGGCAGCTTGGCATGGAAGTGGTCTTCGACGACGCGGAGGCTGACCTGCTTGCCACCGCGGACCCGGGTCCGGGCGCTGCCGCGGGCGGGTTCGACGCCGTCCTGGCCGTGTCTTTGCCGGCACTGGCCATGCGGTGGACGGGTGAACTGCCCAGCGGCGTCCTCGACTACGCCGCCGAGGTCCGCTCCCACGGCGACATTTTCATGCCCCACGTGGATCCGGAGGCGGGACGTCTCGCCGTCCGCACCTCCGACGGCGCAGTCCATGCGCACGGGGCGCTCCTGGACGGTTTTGCCGCGGCCCAGGGCCCCGGGCTGCGGCTGCTCGTTCCGGCGGCCGACGGCCTCGAAACCGTCCTTGCGCAGTCATTGGGAACCTGGAAGGCCGACGGTTCCGTGGTCCTGGTGCACCCCGAGGTAGAGGTGACCGGCAAACTGCGGGACGCCGAGCGCATCAGCGGGAACTGATCCCCACGCGCTGAATCCCCGGCACCGATTCCCGGGCACCGATCCCCAGCCGCTGATTCCCCGGGACGGCGGTTCCTTAGGCCGGCGGGCCGGGCAGTTCCGGATCGTTGACGGGTTCCCTGACGGCTGCCGTGGCAACCGGCTGGGAGTGCGTGTGCCGTTCGATGATCTCGTGGTCGTGCGAGAACTCGGGCTCTGCGTCGAGTTCCTGGTTGAACACCAGGAAGCGGTAGGCAAAGAACCGGACCACGGTCGCGACCAGGATGCCGACCACCCCGGCGAGGAAGAGCATGTTCTTGTCGGTGACTCCCATGCCGTACTTCGCGACGGCGGTCAGGCCGGTGGAGATGCCGATGCCGATCCCGTTGATGATGAGGAACATCACGAACTCGCGCAGCACGTTGGCCTGCCGGCGGTGCCGGAACGTCCAAAAGCGGTTCGCAACCCAGGAAAAGACCGTCGCCACGCTGGCCCCGAAGAAGCGGGCCTTGGCCTCGCTGTCGGTCATGGGACCGTGCATCAGGTAAAACGTCAGTCCGTTGTCGATGACGAACGCGATGCCGCCGACGGCACCGAACTTGGCCACTTCGCGCCAGAACAGCGAGGCAAGCCCGCGCATGCGCTCGTTAAGTGTAGTAATCATGACCCTCCGTGGCCTTCTGGAACTGTCGGCCATTGGGCCAAACGCCCATTTTAGCGCCGTTTCCCGGGAGTCCGCCCGCAGCGGCCGCTCAGACGGCTCCCTGCGGACCCGGCGGCGGGCGCCGGGCGGGCGGGTGCGAAACCCCCGTCCCGGCACCGTTCCCGCGCTTGCCAATCCCCAAAAGCCGGGTTCCCGTGAGGTTTTCGGTAGGCTGGGACTTGTGACTTTTCCTGTAATCGGTGTTGTTGGCGGCGGCCAGCTTGCCCGCATGATGGCCCCTGCCGCGACCGCCCTGGGCTTTGAGCTCCGTGTTCTCGCTGAAGGCGAGGACGTCTCCGCAGTCTCTGCCGTGGCTAACGCCCCGGTTGGCGACTACAAGGACCTGGAGCATCTGCTCGAGTTCTCCCGCGGCCTGGACGTCCTGACCTTCGACCACGAACACGTCCCCACGGCGCACCTGCGGTCCTTGATCGGTGCCGGCGTGAACGTCCATCCCGGCCCGGATGCCCTGGTCAATGCCCAGGACAAGCTGGTGATGCGCGCCGCGATCGACCGGCTCGAGCTTCCGAACCCCACGTGGGCCTCCGTCGCCAATGTCGCGGACCTCGTCGCCTTCGGCGAGCAGACCGGCTGGCCGGTGGTGTTGAAAATGCCCCGCGGCGGCTACGACGGCAAGGGCGTGCGCATCGTGTCCTCGGCCGGGGACGCGGCGGCCTCCGCCGACTGGTTCGAGGCCATGTCCCCCCTGCTGGCCGAAGCCAAGGTGGAATTCAGCCGGGAGCTCTCGGCCATGGTCGCGAGGACGCCGGACGGTGAAACACGGGCCTGGCCGGTGGTGCACACCATCCAGGTGGACGGGGTGTGCGATGAAGTCATTGCCCCGGCCCTGGACATCTCCGTCGATGTTGCCGCAGCCGCGGAAAACGCCGCGGTCCGGATCGCCGGCGAACTCGGCGTGACCGGTGTCATGGCCGTCGAACTCTTCGAGACCCCGGGCGTGGGCGCCGGGTTCCTGATCAATGAACTCGCCATGCGCCCGCACAATACCGGGCACTGGACCCAGGACGGCTCGGTGACCAGCCAGTTCGAGCAGCACCTGCGGGCCATCCTGAACCTGCCGCTGGGCGCCACTGACCTGCTGGGGCCCGTCGTGGTGATGAAGAACTTCCTCGGCGGCGCCAACCAGGACCTCTATTCCGCCTTCCCCGCCGCCCTCGCGAGCGAACCGGCCGCGAAGGTGCACTGCTACGGCAAGGCCGTCCGGCCCGGCCGGAAGATCGGCCACGTCAACCTGGTCGGAACCTCAGCCGCCGACGTCGACTCCGTGCGGCAGCGGGCCACCACCGTGGCCGACATCATCCGGAACGGCCGGGCCCACACCGGCGCAATGCCGGCAACCTCCGAGGAGACCGCATGAGCACCGCAGCCAGCCCCGAAGCCAACAAAGCGGGAAACCCCCTCGCCGGCACCCGCGCGGATACCCCGCTCGTGGGCCTCGTGATGGGCTCGGATTCGGACTGGCCGGTCATGGAAGCCGCCGCCGAAGCCCTCGCCGAGTTTGGAATCCCGTTCGAGGCCGACGTCGTCTCGGCCCACCGGATGCCCACGGAGATGATCCGCTACGGCCAGACGGCCCACGAGCGCGGTCTTCGCCTGATCATCGCCGGCGCCGGCGGCGCCGCGCATCTTCCCGGCATGCTGGCCTCGGTCACTCCCCTGCCGGTGATCGGCGTCCCCGTGCCGTTGAAGACCCTGGACGGCATGGATTCCCTGCTGTCCATCGTGCAGATGCCGGCAGGCGTTCCGGTCGCCACCGTCTCGATCGGCGGCGCGCGCAACGCCGGCCTCCTGGCCGTGCGCATGCTGGCCTCGGGCACGGACGAACTGGCCGCCCAGCTCCGGGCGGACCTCCTGGAGTTCGCCCAGGAGCTGAACGACGTCGCAACCCGGAAGGGCGCGAACCTCCGGCACAAGGTCAGCGAAGTGTTCGCCGCCGGAAACGTCACCCCGCGTAGCGGCAATTAAGGCAGCCATTAGGAATCCCGGCATGAGCAGCAGCTACGCCCCCACACACCGCCCTGAGCAGTCCGGGCGGGCACTGGGCGACCCGGTCCGGCACCCCTCCGGCGCCCCGTCCCCGGTGCTCACCAAGCGGGCGTTCGTCCTGATCCTCATGACGCTGCTGGTTCCCGGCAGCGCCCAAACCGTCGCGGGCAGCCGCCGGCTTGGCCGGGCCGCGCTGCGCGTGACCTTCACGGTCTGGGCGCTGGCCCTGCTGGCCGTGCTGCTCCTGCTCGTGTCCCGCTCCACGCTGATCAACCTCCTCACCGGCACGGTGCCTTCGCTCCTGCTGGTGCTCGGCCTCGCCTGCCTGGCCATCGGCTGGGCAGCCCTGTTCCTGAACACCTTGCGCCTGATCCGGCCCGGGACGCTCGCCCCCAGGATCCGTCCCGCGGTGGTGCTGGCGCTCGTGCTGGCCATGATCCTCAGCAGCGGATCCCTGGGCTACGCGGCCTATCTGCTCAATGTCAGCCGCAACGCCATCGGCAGCATCTTCTCGGGGTCCGGCCCCACCCTTCAGCCGTCCGAGGGCCGGTACAACTTCCTGATGATGGGCGGCGACGCCGGAGCGGACCGCACAGGCCGCCGGCCGGACAGCCTCTCGGTGATCAGCGTCGATGCCAAGACGGGCAGCACGGCGATCATCTCCGTGCCCCGCAACCTCCAGAACGCCCAGTTCAGCGCGGAATCGCCGATGCGCCAGGTGTACCCGGATGGCTACAACTGCGGCGACGAATGCCTGATCAACGCGATCAACACCGAGGTCACCAACCAGCACCAGGACCTCTATCCCGGGGTGGCCGACCCGGGGGCGCAGGCCACCCTCGAAGCGGTGTCCGGAACGCTGGGCATCAAGGTCCAGGCCTACGTGCTCGTGGACATGGACGGTTTTTCCAAGCTCATCGACGCCATGGGCGGCATCCGGATCAAGGCCGGCGGCTGGGTCCCCATCAGCGGGCCGATGGTGGATGAGGCCAACGGCATCCACGGCATGCCGGACGGCTGGATTCCGGCCGGAGACCAGACGCTCGACGGCTTCCACGCACTCTGGTACGGCCGGTCCCGGGAATTCGTGGACGACTATGCCCGCATCCAGCGCCAGCAGTGCGTGCAGCAGGCGATGCTGAAGCAGCTCGACCCGGCAACACTGCTGGCCAAGTTTGAGGACATCGCCAAGGCCGGGACCAAGGTGGTCGAGTCGAACATCTCCTCCGGCCAGCTCGGCAGTTTCGTGGACCTGGCCATGAAGGCCAAGGGGCAGGATGTCAGCCGCCTGACCATCGGTCCGCCGGACTTCGACGCCGCCTTCTCCACGTCCCCGGACTTCGGCGTCATCCATGCGCGGGTGGCCAAACTGCTGGCCAGCCCGTCCGCCGGCGCCGCAGCCGCAACTGACGATGCGGTCCTGCAGCCCGGAACGGCCGCCGGGCCGGTCTCCGCCGCCGGCCCCGCCCCGGCCACCGATCCCCCGCCCGCGCCGTCGGACTTCACCCCCGTGACCACCACGCCGGACGGCGAGCAGATCACCGAAGAGATGCTGAACCAGTTCAAGCGCAACGGCGACGAACAGTCCATCCGCGACCTCGTCGCCACCAACGGACAGTGCGCGCCGCTCTAACCCCGGCAGCAGCCTTGACCGCAGCAGTGCGACCACATTTCTTTGACGAGACATTTCATTGATCAGACAGGGACCAGGCCATGTACGAACTTGAGAACGTCCTCCGGCCCTACGCCTGGGGCTCCCCGACGGCCATCGCCGGGCTGCTGGGCAGGCCGGCTTCCGGCGGTCCCGAAGCGGAGCTCTGGATCGGCGCCCACCCGGACTCCCCGTCCGTCGCGCTGACGCCGGCGCCCGGCGGTGCCGGCCGGCACGCACCCGCAACGCACGACGGCGGACGGCTGCCGCTGGACGCCCTGATCGCCGGGGATCCGGAACATTGCCTGGGCAGCGCGAGCGTGGCCGCTTTCGGTCCGCGCCTGCCGTTCCTGCTCAAGGTCCTCGCGGCCGAGGCGCCTTTGTCCCTGCAGGTGCACCCGACGCTCGCCCAGGCCCGGGAGGGCTTCGCGCGCGAGGAAGCCGCCGGCGTCGACCCCGCCGCAACGGAGCGCAACTACAAGGACGATAACCACAAGCCCGAAATGATCTTCGCGCTGACTCCGTTCGAGGCCCTCTGCGGGTTCCGGCCGGCCGCGGAATCCCGTGCGGTCTTCCAGCATCTGGCGGCGTGCTTTGAGCTCGCCGGGCTGGAGCTGCCGCCGCTGGTCCAGCTGCTGCTCGAGGACCTGGCGCAGCCGGACGAACCCGTGGCCCTGCGCTCCGCCTTCGAACGCCTCATCACCGGCGGCGGGGACGTCGCCGAGGCGACGGCGACGATCGTTGCGGCTCTCGTCTCCGGTGCCCCGATGGCCGGGCACGAGGCGGAACTGTCCACCGCGGTGAGCCTGAATGGCCGGTACCCCGGAGATCCGGGAGTGCTGATTTCCCTGCTGCTGAACCGGATTTCCCTCGCCCCCGGTGAGGCCGTGTACCTCCCGGCCGGCAATGTCCATGCCTACCTGCACGGCCTCGGCATCGAGGTCATGGCGTCCTCGGACAACGTGCTCCGCGGCGGGCTCACGCCGAAATTCGTCGACGTGCCGGAACTGCTGAAGACCGTGGCGTTCGAGGCCGTCGCGGTGCCCATGCTCCCCGCCGAGACCACCATGCTGGGCCAGGAACTCTTCCGGCCGCCGTTCCGGGAATTCCAGCTGCAGCGGATTGTTGTGGCGCCCGGCGCGGAGCCCGTCCCGTTGGCGCAGTCCGGTGCCGCCGTCGTCATTGTCACCCACGGCTCCGTCCGCCTCGACTCCCCCAAGGGCGAGCTCCGGCTGGAAAGGGGCGCCAGTGCCTTCCTGCCCGCCGCCGAGGCACCGGTCAACGTCCACGCCGTCTCCGGCGCCACCGGCCCCGCCCTGGCATTTGCCGTCACCACCGCATTGGAAGCCTGACACCATGGATTATTTCCTGCAGAGCCCGCAGTGGGCACAGTTCCAGCGTTCGCTGGGACGCACCGTCCACGAACAGTCCGGGCCCGGGTGGCGCTTCCTTGCGGTGGAGGAATCCAATCCGGCCGGCAAACTGCTGTACTCCCCGTACGGCCCGGTCGCCGAGTCACTGGCAGCGTTCGACGCCGCACTGGCGGCCCTGACGGACCTCGCCCGGACCAGCGGGGCCGTGTTTGTCCGGGTTGAGCCGGTCACCGCGGGATTCACCGCCGCCGAAGCCGACTCGGTACTCCGCAGCCGCGGCCTGCAGCCGGCCCCGGCCAGCCAGCAGCCCGAGCTCAGCTGGATTGTGGACCTCGACCGGGATTTCAAGGACGTCCTGGCGGATATGAAGCCGGCGAACCGGAACCTGTTCCGCAACATCCACAAGAAGGGCGTGAGCTTCCGCTCCAGCCAGGATCCGGCAGAGATCGCCGTCCTCCTGGAGTTCTTGCACATGACGGCCGCCCGCAACGGCTTCAAGCCGCAAAGCGACGAATACCTGACCCAGGTGGCCCTCTCCCTGATGCCGGCCGGCGCGGCGACGCTGTTCATCGCGGAGCTCGACGGCCACCCCATCGCCGCAGCCCTGGCCTACGACTCGGCCGACACCCGGACCTACGCGCACGCCGCCCTGGACGACACCCACCGCAAGCTCAGCGCGGGCATCCCCCTGCTTGTCACCTTGATCGCGGACGCCCAGGCGAAGGGCCTCAAGCACGTGGACCTCTGGGGCGTGGCGCCGGAGGACCAGCCCGACCACAAATGGGCCGGGTTCACGGCGTTCAAGAAGTCGTTCGGCGGCCGCGGGATCGCGTATCCCGGAACGTGGGACCTGCCGGTCCGGAAGGTCCGCTACGGCAGCTACCAGCTGGCCCGCAAAGGCGCCCAGCTCGCGAAGAAGCTGCGCGCCCGGTCCCGGGCCCTCGCAAACCGCTAAGGGCCCAGCAGGCGGCACCGGCCACCGGGTCGCCCCGGCCAGCCGGGCCGCCATGTCCCGGTGGCCGGTGTTGGTGGGGCGTTAGTTGGCCGTAATGGCGTGCCGCTGGGCGTCGTAGGCGCTGGCCACCATCTGCTCCACGGAGTGCCGCATCTTCCAGTCGAGATCGCGGGCAGCCAGCGTGCCGTCGGCCACGATCCGGTCCGGATCCCCCGCCCGCCGCGGACCGATTTCGGGTTCGAAATCGATCCCCGTGACGTCGGCCATCGCCGTCATGATCTGGCGCACGGACAGCCCGTCCCCGGATCCGAGGTTGTACACCCGCTCCAGCGGCTTGCCCGCCTCGAGCGCCTGGGCGGCGGCCACATGCGAGGTGGCCAGGTCCGCCACGTGCACGTAGTCGCGCACGCAAGTTCCGTCCGGGGTGTTGTAGTCGATGCCGTTGATGCGCGGCGTCTTACCGGCCGTGAGCGCCCGCAGCACGATCGGGAAAAGGTTGTGGGGGCTGGTGTCGTAAAGCTCGGGCGCACCTGAGCCGACCACGTTGAAATACCGCAGCGAGGTGTGGCTCAGGCCCCGGGCCCGGCCCTGGTCACGGATCAGCCACTCGCCGATGAGTTTGCTCTCGCCGTAGGGCGATTCCGGGTTGGTGGGCGTCGCTTCGGTGACGATGTCGCCGGTGGGCGTGCCGTAGGTGGCCGCGGACGAGGAGAACACCAGTTTGTCGACGCCGGTGAGCTCCATGGCCTTGAGCAGTTGCGCGGTGCCCGTGACGTTCTGTTCATAAGTCAGCAGCGGCTCCTGGACGGAAACCCCGGCGTACTTGAAACCGGCCAGGTGGATCACCCCGGTCACCGCGTGCTCCCGCAGCGTGCGGGCCACGAGGTCGGCGTCGAGGATGCTGCCATGGATGAACGGCACATCGGCCGGCACGAACTCACGGTGCCCGCTGGAGAGGGAGTCAATCACCACCGGCTGAATCCGGGCACCGCGCAAAGCGGAAACCACATGAGAACCGATATATCCTGCACCGCCAGTTACGAGCCACGTCATGGCTCCACCCTATCTAATCCCACGGGCCCCGGCCGCCGCACCGCAATAGACACGTCATCATGCACCTGGTTTAGACGACGAATCCCGGACCGCGGAGGCGGCCCGGGATTCGCTGTGCTCTATCGTGCAGTTCAGTGTTGCCGTTCAGGTGCTAGCTCCTGCGGGCGTAGCCTTCCCACTTGCTGGCCTGGTGTTCGCCGTCGACAAAGCGGATCGTGCCGGACTTGGAGCGCATCACGATGGACTGGGTGAGGACCTTGTCCTTGGAGTAGCGGACGCCCTTGAGGAGGTCGCCGTCGGTGATGCCGGTGGCCGCGAAGTAGCAGTTGTCGCTGGAGACGAGGTCGTTGGTCGAGAGCACGCGCTCCAGATCGTGGCCGGCGTCGATCGCTTTCTGCTTCTCTTCGTCGCTCGTGGGCCACAGGCGGCCCTGGATGACGCCGCCGAGGGACTTGATGGCGCAGGCCGCGACGATGCCTTCCGGGGTTCCGCCGATGCCCATGAGGGCGTCGACTCCGGTGCCGGCACGCGCAGCGGCGATGGCCCCCGCGACGTCGCCGTCCATGATGAACTTCGTGCGGGCGCCGGCTTCGCGGATTTCCTCCACGAGGGGGCGGTGCCGGTCGCGGTCCAGGATCATGACGTTGAGCTGGTTGACCTTGACGCCCTTGGCCTTGGCGATCAGGTGCAGGTTCTGCTTGACCGGCAGGCGAAGGTCCACCATGTCGGCCGCTTCCGGGCCGGTGACGAGCTTTTCCATGTAGAACACGGCGGAGGGATCGAACATGGAGCCGCGTTCGGCCACGGCCAGGACGGCCAGGGCATTGTTGATGCCAAGGGCGGTCAGCCGGGTTCCGTCGATGGGGTCGACGGCGACGTCGCACTCGGGGCCGGTGCCGTCACCGACGTGCTCGCCGTTGAACAGCATCGGGGCTTCGTCCTTCTCGCCCTCACCGATGACAACGACGCCGTTGAAGTGCACGGTCTGCAGGAAGGAGCGCATGGCGTCCACGGCGGCGCCGTCGGCCTTGTTCTTGTCGCCGAAACCCACCCAGTGGCCGCCGGCGATGGCCGCGGCTTCCGTGACGCGGACAAGTTCCAGCGCGAGGTTGCGGTCAGGCTCATCGATCCCGACGGCGAGCGAGGGGGAAAGCGTGGAGTACTTCTGGGACATGGGCGCTGGTGTCACGTGAACCTCTTCTTCGAGTGGCGGTCGTTGAACCCGTACGGCCAGGATCGATCCGTCGCGGTGATTCGTCTGATATTGATCATAGTCGGGGCGGACCCGGAAGGTCATGGGATGACCGGCGCGTGACGCACTTCACCCTCTGAGGGGCCGCTGCGCCGCGAATGTGAGATCGGCCCGGTCATGCGCGACTATAGAGGGGTGAGTGAATTGCAGGACGCTTCCCCCGCCGCCCCCGGTTCGCCGGCTGGCAGCTCCCCCGCGGCAGACCCGGCCCCTTCCGGACAGCCGCCCGTGAAGCCCGTCATCGCCGCCGCGGCGGCCAAACGCGCCAACGCCTCCGTGATGGGAATGATCATCGCCCTGGTGGTGAGCATCGCCGCGTTCCTGCCGATCGTCCTCATGAACCCGTCTCCGAAGACCGACGGTTACCGGCCCAACGTCAATGTCAGCGCCACCGCGCAGAACGCGGCGGGTGTGGCGGGATTCACACCCGTGGCGGCCGATACCGGCGACACATTCCGCGCCAACTACGCCCGTTGGGAGTCCGGCGCCGGCAGCGGCGTCCCCGCCTGGGAAGTCGGCTACCTGACGCCCAAGGAATCCTTCATCGCCCTCGTGCAGACCCGCACAGCCAACCCCACCTGGCTCCTGCAGCAGACCAAGAACGCTCCCGTGACCGGCACCCGCAACGCCGGCGGCCGCGACTGGGAACTGCGCGACACCGGCAAGGGCGAGAAATCCATGGTGCTGACTGATCGCGGCACCACCGTCATCCTCTCCGGATCCGCGACGCTGGAGGAGTTCTCCGCCCTGGCCACCGCCGTGGTGAAGTCGCTCGAAAGCAATCCGGCCGCCGGGGCATCCTCCAGCACGCCAAGCGCAACAGTTTCACCTTCGGCCAGCCCTTCACCGTAAAGTGGCCACGTGGCTACTTATCTGACTCCCGCACTCGCCTGGCAGCGTCTCCGTGAAGGCAACAAGCGTTTTGTCGCCGGCACGTCCTCACACCCCAACCAGGACGCGTCGCGACGCTCGTCGCTGGTTGAAAACCAGCACCCCTTCGCGGTGATCTTCGGTTGCGCCGACTCCAGGCTTGCCGCCGAAATCATCTTCGACCTCGGCCTCGGGGACGCCTTTGTGGTCCGCACCGCCGGCCAGGTGATCGACGACGCCGTCCTCGGCTCGCTGGAATACAGCGTCAGCGAACTGGACGTCCCGCTGATCGTCGTCCTGGGGCACGACAGTTGTGGTGCTGTCACCGCAACCAAGAACGCCGTGGAAACCGGCCAGATGCCGGTCGGTTTCATCCGCAGCCTGGTGGAGCGGATCACCCCGTCCGTGTTGACCTCGCTGCGTAACAATCAGACCGACGTCAACGACATGGTGGTCGAGAACGTCAAGCAGACCTCGCAGCGGCTGGTGGACAGTTCCCGGGTGATTTCGGGCGCAGTCGACAGCGGCCGCACCGCCGTGATCGGCCTCGCCTACAGCTTGGCTGACGGCCGGGCCGATCTCGTTTCCAGCATCGGCAGGCTGTAAACCCCGGCGCCCGGCCGTCGCAGCCTGCTCACGGTTTTCGGTGGGACTCCTACTCCCAATAAGCTAGCCCCATGACTTCCACAGATGAGTTGAACACCGAAGAGTTCCGCATTGAACACGACACGATGGGCGAAGTCCGCGTTCCCGTGAACGCCCTGTACCGCGCACAGACGCAGCGGGCAGTCGAGAACTTCCCCATCTCCGGCAAGACCCTGGAGCGCGCCCACATCGAAGCCCTGGCACGGGTGAAGAAGGCAGCCGCCCAGGCAAACGCAGAACTGGGGGTGCTCGACGGCGAGCTCGCCCAGGCGATTGCCGACGCAGCCGACCAGGTTGCGGCCGGCAAGTACGACGGCGACTTCCCGATTGACGTCTTCCAGACCGGCTCCGGCACGTCCTCGAACATGAACACCAACGAGGTCATCGCCGAGCTCGCCACGCGTGCCCTCACGTCTGCCGGAAGCGACAAGGTTGTCCACCCGAACGACCACGTCAACGCCTCGCAGTCCTCCAATGACGTCTTCCCCACGTCCGTCCACGTCGCCGCCACGTCCGCCCTGATCAACGATCTGATCCCGGCCCTCGGCTACCTGGCGGAGTCGCTGGAGCGCAAGGCCACCGAATTCAAGGACGTCGTGAAGTCCGGCCGCACGCACCTCATGGACGCCACCCCCGTCACGCTGGGCCAGGAGTTCGGCGGCTACGCCGCGCAGGTCCGCTACGGCATCGAGCGCATCAACGCCGCCCTCCCCCGCGTCGCCGAGGTCCCGCTTGGCGGCACCGCCGTGGGCACCGGCATCAACACGCCGGCCGGATTCCCGGAGCGCGTGATCGAACTGCTGGCGGCCGACACCGGACTGCCCCTGACCGAGGCCCGCGACCACTTCGAGGCCCAGGCCAACCGGGACGGCCTCATCGAAGCGTCCAGCCAGCTGCGCAACATCGCGATTTCCTTCATGAAGATCAACAATGACCTGCGCTGGATGGGCTCCGGCCCCAACACCGGCCTCGGCGAAATCGCCATCCCGGACCTGCAGCCGGGCTCGTCGATCATGCCGGGCAAGGTCAACCCCGTCATCTGCGAAGCCTCCATCATGGTCTGCGCCCAGGTGATCGGCAACGACACCGCCATCGCGTGGTCCGGCACCAACGGCGCCTTCGAACTCAACGTCGGCATCCCGGTCATGGCCGCCAACCTCCTTGAATCCGTGCGGCTGCTGGCCAACACCAGCCGCGTCATGGCCGACAAGATGATCGACGGCATCACCGCCAACGTCGAGCGCGCCCGCTTCCTCGCCGAGGCGTCGCCGTCGATTGTGACCCCGCTGAACAAGTTCATCGGCTACGAGAACGCCGCCAAGATCGCCAAAAAGGCCGTGGCCGAGGGCCTGACCATCCGTGAGACCGTCGTCTCCATGGGCTTCCTCGAGCGCGGCGAACTGACCGAGGAGCAGCTGGACACCGCCCTGGACGTCATGTCCATGACGCGCCCGCCGCACAAGGCCTAACGGCTCCGGGCGGCGCCGCCCCCGAAGAGAACATCCGCCGCCGGCCGGCATCCTTCCTGGAAGGGTGCCGGCCGTCGGCATGTCTGCACCGCAGGTCAGAACTTAGACCCGGGGCGGTTCCCCGCCGGCGGCCTCCCGCTCCTGCGCCGTGTACGCCGCCGCGGCTGCGGCATCCGCCATGCTGGCACCGCCGATCCGTGCCTCCCGCAACCGCCGCGTCTTGGCGGACTGGACGGAGAAGGCAGCATCGACGTTCCCGGCGGCATAGGTCAGGGCGTCTTCGGCGCGGATGCCGAGGCCGCCGGCGGTCAATACGGCGTCCTGGTTGGCGCCCAAATACGTGAACTGCCAGCCCCACTGGCTCTGCTGCCGCTGGACCAGGGCCTTGACCAACTCGCCCGTGGCCTCGCGCGAGGAGTTCTCGTGGCCGTCCGTCAGCACGGCCACCAGCACAGTGCCGGGGCGCTCGTCCTCCGGAAGGGCCGCCAGCTCCGCACCCGCTTCGCCGATCAGCCGGACCATGGCGTCGTGCAGGGCGGTGCTGCCCCGCGGCTGCAGGTCCAGGGCCGGCACGTCCTGGATGTCCACCGAGGCGTAGACGCGCTCGTAGGTGTCATCGAACTGCGCCAGCGACAGCCGGCACCGGCCCGCCACTGCCCGCTGTTCGCGGATGAACGCCGCAAACCCGCCCACAGTGTCATCGGCGATGGCGCTCATCGACCCGGAACGGTCCAGGAGGACGTACACGTGCGTCAGGGCTGAATCTGTCATGCTTCCCCATTTCCGGCCCCCGACGGAGCTTCTGCCTCGTCGCGGGCCACCTGTTGCCAGCGGTATGGCTGGACAGGAGCAGGCTACGGCCGGGCAGCGACATTATTGCCGGCAACAGCCCAAACAACCCAAACAGCCCAAAGTTTCTTTTGCACTATTTATAATTTAGTGCAAAAATACACTTCATGGGAAACAGTGCAATTACTTCGGGCGGCCTCCGCGAGCGCAAGCGGGCCGCAACACGGGCGGCGATCACCGCCGTCGCGCGTTCCCTGACCGCCGAACGCGGCCTCAGCGGCTACACCGTGGAGGAAGTCTGCGAGCGCGCGGGCATCTCCCGCCGGACCTTCTTCAACTACTTCCCTGCCAAGGAAGATGCGATCCTGGGCCACGTCGACGACGACTTTCCGGAAGAGGTGGTGGCCCGGTTCATGGCGGGCGGCGCGGGTTCGCCCGCCGGGGAAATCTCGGCCTCACTCCTCGCCGACCTCGTGCGCCTGTCCCTTGATCTGTCAGAGCGGATGAGCGGCTCCGACGAAGAGACCCGCCAGCTGATCGGGGTGATCAAGAAGGAGCCCCAGCTGATGCTGAAGATCATCGGCGCCACCGAGGAACGCGAGGCCGACTTTGCCCGGCTGCTCGCGGCCAGGGAAGGCGTACCTGCCGATCATCCCGTAGTCCGCATGGCCGTGGTCCTCCTCGGAAACGTCGCCAGGAAAACCAGCGCCGACTACTTCTCCGAGGGCAACGCCCGCCCCTACAAGGACTTGCTGCTGGAAAACATTGCAGCAGCCCGCATGCTCTTCTCCCTGCCGTTCACCATGTCCCAGTTCGACACAGTCCACTTCGACGGAGTCGAGTCAAATACAGTCCAGCCCAACCCTTCCGAAGGAGCGCAATGAGCGCCGCCGTCAGCACCAAACCAGCAGCCGAGCCGCTGCTGCTGACCCAGAAACGCATCTGGATCATCTTCTCCGCCCTCATCGCGGGCATGCTGCTCTCCAGCCTTGACCAGACCATCGTCTCCACCGCCATGCCGACGATCGTCGGCAAGCTCGGCGGCGTGGAACACCAGGCCTGGATTACCACGGCCTACCTGCTCGCCACCACGATCGTCATGCCCATCTATGGAAAGTTCGGCGACATCCTGGGCCGCCGGAACCTGTTCCTCATCGCCATCGGGCTCTTCACCCTCGCCTCCGTCGGGTGCGCCCTCGCCACCGACTTCTGGGGCTTCGTGGTCTTCCGCGCTATCCAGGGCCTCGGCGGCGGCGGCCTGATGATCCTGTCCCAGGCCATCATCGCCGACATCGTTCCGGCCAAGGAGCGCGGCAAGTACATGGGCCCGCTGGGCGCAATCTTCGGCCTCTCCGCCGTCGCCGGACCGCTGCTGGGCGGTTTCTTCGTGGACCACCTGACCTGGGAATGGGCCTTCTACATCAACATCCCGATCGGCATCGCCGCGTTCACCATCGCCTGGTTCACCCTGACGCTGCCGAACAAGAAGGCCGAGAAGCGGATCGACATCCTGGGCGTGCTGCTGCTCTCCGCGGCCACCACGTGCCTGATTTTCTTCACCGACTTCGGCGGCAAGAAGGACGAAGGCTGGGATTCCCCGCTGACGTGGGCGTTCGGCGCCGGGCTGGTGCTCGCCGCTACGGCCTTCATTCTGGTGGAGCGCCGGGCCGAGGACCCGATCATTCCGTTGAGCCTGTTCAAGAACCGCATCTTCGTGAACTCCACCGCCATCGGCTTCACCCTCGGGCTGGGCATGTTCGCGGCTATCGCCTTCGTCCCGACCTTCCTGCAGATGTCCTCCGGGACCTCCGCCGCCGAATCCGGCCTGCTGATGCTGCCCATGATGGTGGGACTCATGGGCATGGCCATCTTCTCCGGCATCCGCATTTCCAAGACCGGCAAGTACAAGATGTTCCCGATCCTCGGGGCCACCCTGACCATCGCGGCAATGCTGTGGTTGACCACACTCACGGCCGCCACGCCCATCTGGGTCATCTGCGTGCAGCTGTTCGTCTTCGGCGCCGGCCTGGGCTCGATCATGCAGGTGATTGTCCTGGTGGTCCAGAACTCGGTGCCGGCGGACCAGATCGGCACGGCCACGAGCACCAACAACTACTTCCGCGAGGTGGGCGCATCCCTGGGCGTCGCGGTGTTCGGCTCCATCTTCACCACCCGGCTCTCCGAGTCCCTGACCAATGCCTTTACCGGCGCCGGGGCGTCCGCTGAGCAGGCGTCGCAGTCCACCCGGACGATGGACCCCCAGGTCCTCAGCCAGCTCCCGGCGCAGCTCAAGGACGCGATTGTCAACGCCTACGCGGACTCGCTCGCCCCCGTCTTCTGGTACCTGCTGCCGTTCCTGGTCATCGCCCTGATTCTGGCCCTGACCCTCAAGCAGATCCCCCTGTCGGACACCGCCGGCATGGTGGCCCGCGGCGAAGCAGTCGGCGGCGAGGAAGCCGAGCGGCTCGAGGCGGAACGGGCGGCAACCCGCCACGCCGCCGACGCCGCGGAGTCCACGGGGCCGGAAGGGCTTTCAGCCCACGGCAACACCGGTGGGTCCGGCCACGAAGACGAGCTCACCCGCCTGCGCGGCTCAGTGTCCGGAAACTGACGGTCCGGAGACGGCCCGGCAGCAACCGGTGAGTGCCAGCAGGGGCGCCGCAACCTTTGGGGGTGCGGCGCCCCTGCCGCGTGCCGGCCGGTCGGCTCCGGCAGGCCGGGATGGCCGTGCAGTCGGCCTATCCGGCGGCCGGCAGCAGCATGGCGGCGGCCGTGCCGGCCAGCATGAAGGGCCCGAAGGGAATGGCCGACTGCAGCGTCCCGCGCCGTGCGGCGAGCAATCCGAGACTCCACAGCCCGCCGAGGACGAACGCCGCAAAGGTCCCCGCCATGACGTGCCCCCAGCCCAGGAATCCCAGGTACATTCCCAGGACGCCCGCGAGTTTCACGTCGCCGAATCCCATTCCCGGCGGATATACCGCGTGCAGGAGAAAGTAGAAAAGCCAGAGGGCTGCCCCGCCGGCCAGGACACGGAGCCCCGGAATGCCGAATGCCCCGGCGTCGGCTATGCTGGCCACGTCTCGCCCGCCGGGAAGCAACTGGCTGGCCGCCGCGCCCAGCAGAAGGACTCCGGCGATCCCATAGGAGGGAAAGACGATCCTGTCCGGGAGCAGGTGGTGCCGGACGTCAATGACCGTGAGCCGAACGGCCATCACGAAGAAATACGCGCACGCAGCCAGGGCAAGCCAGAAAGCCAGCGGGTTGGCGGCGCCCAGGGTGCCGAGTCGTTCGATCACCCTCGGATGCTACTTGATATTCGTCCGGCCCGGCGGTCCCCGCGCGTAAACTGTGGATATGGCCGCATGGGACAGCACGAACCGGCGCGGGCCGGACGCGCCCCGCGGCCCGGCGGAGAAGGCCGCGGCCTTCCGGAACCTGTGCCGGTCATCGCCCTGGAAGTGGCAGTCGCTGAGGTTCGAGTACCTGGACCGGCCGCTCACGGTTTCCGCGGTTTCCCCGGCCGCCCCCTCCCCCGGCGACCTCGTCAGGGGGTGGCTGCGCCGGCCCGGTGCCTTGCGGCTGGAGACTGCCGACGGACTGGTCATCGGCAGCACCACCGGCATCAATGACTCCCGCGGCGGCTTCTATATCAGCTCCACGAGGAAGACCTGGCTCCTACCCCCGCAGTTGGTTACGCCGGTGTACGACGACGACGGGCTGGTGCGCCGCCGCCCGGAGGCAGCTTATGGCGAGCCGTCGTTCGGCAACGGCAGGTTCGCCGCCGTCCTGGACCCGGTGGAGCTTGCGGGGAACGCCCCCGTCCCGTTGGAGTTCCCCAACTCCAACGCCGTCGAGCTTGGCCCCATCACGGAGGTAGACCACGAGGGCCGGCCGGCCCTGGAATCGACGGTCAGCCCGAACCTCTCCTACCGTCCCGCCGATCCCGGAGCCCCGCTATGCCGTCCGGGACGCACGCTGCTGAGGATTGACTCCGGCACGGGCGTCTGCGTTGCGAGCCGCTGGCTGGACGCGCCCGGGGCCGGCTCAGAGCAGGACGGTTACGGGCACTGGCTCCGCATCCTGGGCGTCGACGAATACATGCTCGATGACCTGTTCCTGGCCGAATCGATGAACCTCACGGACGTCCGGCGCCACATCAGCTGGGACGTCCCCGCGGAATAGCCCGGCCGTGACTCGCATCCGGCCGCCGGCACCGCTAGGCTTCCTGCGATGACTGAACCCGCCGACTACTGGCCCCCTTTCGCCTTGAGCCTGACCACGCCGCGTCTTCAGCTGCGCCCCATCCGCGACGCGGACATTCCGGCCGCGGTCTCAGCCGCCCTGAGCGGCGTGCACGAGCCGGGCCGCAGCCCCTTCAGCAGGCCCTGGGCCGAATCCCCCGCTGAGGAGCTCGGCCCGAACATGGCGCAGTGGTACTGGCGGTGCCGCGGGAACATGACACCGCAGGGCTGGACCCTCCTGCTCGGCATCTGGCACGAGGACGAATTCGTCGGCTGCCAGGACGTCGAGGCCAAAGACTTCGCCACGCTGAAGACGGTCACCACGGGCTCCTGGCTGCGGCAAAGCGTGCACGGCCAGGGCCTCGGCAAGGAAATGCGGGCCGCCGTCGCCCTCTACGCCTTCGACTGGCTCGGCGCCGAAGTGGCGGAATCCGAGGCCGCCGCCTGGAACCAGCAGTCCCTGGGCGTCTCACGCTCCCTCGGCTACGAGCTCAACGGCGTCACCCGCGCCGCCTGGGGCGGCAGGGCCCAGGAAGTCCAAAGCGTCCGCCTCACCCCCGCCACCTTCAAACGCCCCGACTGGCAGCTCGAGGTAAAAGGCCACGAAGCCACGGCCAAATTCCTGGGCATCCACGAATAGCCCCAGCGGGGCCGCGGCGTCCGCCGTCGCTCAGACGCCTCCTGTCGCTTCCCGTCGCTGGGTTGCGGTGGTTGCGGGTGCCGTGGTTGGGTTCGCCGGACCGCCACCTTTCGCCGTCGCTTAGACACGACGCATGGGACCCGCTGCGGTCGCTGGGCGACCTCCGGGGATCCGATGCGCCGCGATGCGCTCCTCTACGAAAGACGGCGACCCGGCTGGTGGGCGTCTCACCATCGCGGGGCAGCGGTGTCCCGCTAAGGAGCGCATCGCCGACCAAAGCGAAGCGAAGGTCGCCCAGCGACCGCAGCGCAGCGACGGGAGGTGTCTAAGCGACGGCGGGACGCCGCTGCCCGGCGAACCCAACCACGATTACCCGACCACAGCGAAGGGCCGTGGTCCGGCGAACCGGACCACGGCCCCCAACCTCGGGAGGCTAGATCTCCGCCCCCTCCAGCAACTCCGTCACGAGGGCTGCGATCGGCGAGCGCTCCGAGCGGGTGAGGGTGATGTGGCCGAACAGCGGGTGTCCCTTCAGGGTCTCGACGACGGCCGCCACGCCGTCGTGCCGTCCCACCCGCAGGTTGTCCCGCTGGGCGACGTCGTGCGTCAGGACGATCTTGGAGTTCTGGCCGATCCGGCTCATCACTGTCAGCAGCACATTCTTCTCCAGGGACTGCGCCTCGTCGACGATCACGAATGCGTCGTGCAGGGAGCGTCCGCGGATGTGCGTCAGCGGCATGACCTCAAGCATGCCCCGGTCCATCACTTCCTCCACCACTTCCTGGCTGACCAGCGCGCCCAGGGTGTCAAAGACCGCCTGCGCCCACGGGTTCATCTTTTCCGCTTCGGACCCGGGCAGGTAGCCGAGTTCCTGGCCGCCCACCGCGTACAGGGGGCGGAAGACGATCACCTTGCGGTGCTCCCGGCGCTCCAGGACGGCTTCGAGACCGGCGCACAGGGCCAGTGCGGACTTGCCCGTGCCGGCCCGGCCGCCGAGGGACACGATGCCGACCGACGGGTCCATCAGGAGGTCGATCGCCAACCGTTGCTCGGCCGAGCGGCCGTGGAGTCCGAAGACGTCGCGGTCGCCCTTCACGAGCCTGACCTGTTTGTCCGCCCCTACCCGTCCGAGGGCCGAGCCGCGGCTGGACAGCAGGACCAGCCCGGTGTTGGTCGGCATCTCGGCCGCCGCCGGGATGAATACCGGCTCGTGCCCGTACAAGGTGGCAACCTCGTCCTCGCCCGCGTCGAGCTCGGCGACGCCGGTCCAGCCGGAGTCCTTGACGAGTTCATTGCGGTACTCGTCGGCCAGCAGCCCCATGGCCGAGGCCTTGACGCGCATCGGCAGGTCCTTTGACACCACCGTCACGTCGCGGCCCTCGTTGGCCATGTTCTTGGCCACCGCGAGGATGCGGCTGTCGTTGTCCACCCCGCGGAACCCGGCGGGCAGCACCTCGGCGGAGATATGGTTCAGCTCCACCATGAGCGTGCCGCCGTCGGGGCCCAGCGGGATGGGACGGTCCAGGCCGCCGTGCTCGAGCCGCAGGTCATCGAGCAGCCGGAGGGCTTTGCGCGCAAAGTAACCCAGCTCTGGGTCGTGGCGCTTTCCTTCGAGCTCGGTGATGACAACGATCGGCAGGATGACCTCGTGCTCGGCGAAGCGCAGGAGGGCCCGCGGATCGGAGAGCAGGACGGAGGTATCGATCACGAAACTGCGGGCCGTGCCCCGGCTCCCTGTTCCTTCCCCGGAAACAGCAAGACCGGCCGCCGCGGAATCCGCTGCTCCGGTCTTTGAGGTGGCTCGCTTGGCGCGAGAGGTAGCTTTCTGTCCCTGATCGGAAATGACGTCGGGCAGTTGCTCAGAAATAGCCACATCGACTCCAGCCCCGGGGCAATGCCCGGAATTGTTATTGGTGAGGCGGCTCGGCCTGGAGGCCGGACGCGGCCTCCCATACACCCGGTGCGAAAATCCGCTCCATGTACTGGCCTCCCCGATCGGCCGGCGAATTGCCTGCCGATGGGATTAACGTACGTCTCCGGGGGCCGGTTTGTCCGATAATTTTTCGGCGATTCTTGTTGCCGTCTTGTGAACTCCGCGTGAACCGCTCAGGCGCCGAAGCGGCGCTGCCTGCCGGCGTAGTCGCGCAGGGCACGCAGGAAATCCACCTTGCGGAACGCCGGCCACAAGGCCTCGCAGAAGTAGAACTCACTGTACGCGCTCTGCCACATGAGGAATCCGGACAGCCGCTGCTCCCCGGAGGTCCGGATCACCAGGTCCGGATCCGGCTGGCCCCGGGTGTAGAGGAAGCGCGAGATGTCATCCACGGTGAGTTCATCGGCCAATTGTCCAATGTCCGCTCCCCGGGCGACGGCGTCGTGCAGCAGTTCCCGGACGGCGTCGACGATCTCCCGCCGTCCGCCGTAGCCGACGGCGACGTTGACGTGCAGCCTCTCCTGCGCGGGCGTGCGCGCCGTCAGGTTGTTCAGCCGCTCGGCGAGGTAGTCCGGCAGCAGCTCGGGGGCGCCCATGGCGTGAACCGAGATGTTGGCGTCCTCGTCCAGCCGGTCCAGGGTGTTGGCGATGATGCCCATCAGGAGGTCGAGTTCCTCGCCGGAGCGGTTCATGTTGTCCGTGGAGAGCATGTACAAGGTGACCACCTTGATGCCCAGCTCCTGGCACCAGCCGAGGAATTCGTGGATCTTGTCCGCGCCGGCCTGATGGCCCTGGCTCGTGGGGGCGTTGAACTGGCGGGCCCAGCGCCGGTTGCCGTCGACCATGACGCCGACGTGGCGCGGGATCCGTTCAGGATCGAGGGAGCGCTGGAGCTTGCGCTCGTAAAAGCCGTAGAGGAATCCGGGCATTTCCATCCGGAGATTCACCTGGCTTCCTTGAGGTACTTGTTCAGTGCACATCCTAGGCTACCTGCCGGAGGGCCGTGCCGGGTGCAGCTCCGTCACAGGACAGCCCCGGACCGCTTGTTACTCACCGGTAACTTACTAGGGCGTAGGTTACTATTACGGCATGGAAAGCAACAGTCCGGAGCCCCGGCCGGAGCCTCCGGCGAAGCGGGCAACCCCGGTGGACGACGCCGCGGTGCGCCTGGCTGAACTGCTGATGATCAAGCCCAAATGGCGGGGCTGGATCCACACCGTCACCGCCCCGCTGGCACTGGCCGCCGGGCTGGTGCTGGTGATCCTGGCGCCGCCGGACCTGAAGGTGGCCTGCGCCGTCTATGCCGTTACCGGGGTCCTGCTGTTCGGCGTCAGTGCCGTCTATCACCGCGGGAACTGGTCACCGCGTGTGAAGATCGTCCTGAAGCGGCTGGATCACACGAACATCATGCTGGTGATCGCCGGAAGCTACACGCCGCTCGCCTGGGCCCTGCTGGACCGGCAGCAAGCCGAAGTGCTGCTCTGGGTGATCTGGTCCGGGGCCATCCTCGGTGTGCTGTTCCGCCTGCTGTGGACCAATGCTCCGCGGTGGCTCTATGTGCCGATCTATATCGCACTCGGCTGCGGCTCGCTGTTCTATTTGCCGGACTTTTTCGCCGCCAACGCTGCCTCGGCGGTGCTGATCTGCGTCGGCGGGGTCCTGTACATCACGGGAGCCGTGTTCTATGCGCTGAAGAAGCCGAATTTCAGCTATGAACACTTCGGCTTCCATGAACTGTTCCATGCGCTGACGGTCTTTGCCTTCGCCGCGCACTACATCGCCATTGCCATCGCGGTCCTGGGCTGACGCCGGCTGCGCTGATTCTCCCCACCTTTGAGACAGCGACGCCGGGACTCGCCGGCAGTTCGGCCCGACACGCCGGGCGCCAGCTTCAATCGTGGGGAATTCCGGCGTTAGGAGCTCGCCCCCGGCTCAGCCGGGATGCCCTGCCGCAATGAGCTCGGGCAGCAGCCGCATGTCTGAAAAGACGGTGGTTCCGGGACCGGCCAATCGGGAAGCCGGGGTGACACCGCCGGCATACGCGAAGACGTGCATTCCCGCCGCCCGGGCGGCCTGGACGCCGTAGGCGCTGTCCTCGACGACGGCGCACCGCCCGGGAGCGGTGCCCAGGCTCGCCGCGGCGTGGAGGAACAGGTCCGGCGCGGGTTTGCCGTTGGCCACCTCTGTGGCGCTGTAGATGCGGCCCTGGAAGCGGCGCAGCAGCCCGGTCTTGCCCAGGGTCCGGCGCATCTTTTCGTGGCTGCCGCTGGAGGCGACACAGTGCGGCAGGGACAGCCGGTCCAGGGCGTCCTCGATGCCATCAACGGCCTCGAGGTCACGTTCAAACGCCTCCTGGTACCAGCGACCGTAGTCGCGGTCCCAGCCGTCGGCCAGCCGGACCCCGAGCTGCTGTTCCACGGCGGCCACAAAGTGCGCCTCGGACTTTCCGACGAACCGTTCCACGATGTCATCGAGTTCCAGGTCCCAGCCGAGATCGGCCAGCACGCGCTGGTCCACCCGGATGGCGATCACCTCGGAATCCACCAGCACACCGTCGCAATCGAACACCACCAGCTCAAAGCCGTCCTGACCAGTCATGAGGACATCCTAGCCAGCTGCCCGCGCATTTCTTCGACGGAAGTCGAGGGGAGGCCGCAGACCATGCCGCGGCACAGGAACACCTGCGGGGCGCCGTCCGGGCCCGCGCCGCGGCCCTGCAGCAGCGGTATTGGCCGGGCGGCGCCGTCGTCCTGGACCGCGACCACCAGCCCGGGGCTCGCCGAGAGCAGCAGCTCCCGGTGCAGCACGGCCCGTTCCGGGGTGTCCGGTCCGGCGACGGCGGCCTCGATGGGACCGGCGAGGGCGGCCTGGGCGGTCGCGAGCAGCCAGCCGGCGGCGCGGGGCGCCTGGCCCGCAAGCGGAGGAAGCAACAGGGCGAGGATGCTGGCCGCCAGGGTGCGGTGTTCGGACGAGCCGGAGAATGCCGAGTGGGTCAGCAGGGCACCGGCCAGCGCGGCGGCGCCGCTGGGGGTGGCGCCGTCGAACGGTTCCAGGCCGTCACGGCCGCCCTGGGCGGCCGTGACCTGCGCGGACTCCCCCGCAGCGTCCCTCAGGCCGCCGTCGGCCGCGAACCGCCTGCAGGCGGCGTCCAGAATGGCCTCGGCCAGCCCATACCGGCGGGTGTGCCCGGTAACCGCATAGAGCGCGAACAGCCCCTCGGCGCAGAAGGCGTAGTCCTCCAGCAAACCGCCGATTCCGCCCGCCACTCCGTCATGGGAGACGCGCAGAAGCCTGCCGGGGCCATCCGCCGCGGGCCGCCAGTGCACGCGCTCAAGATAGTCCGCGATCCGCTCCGCCGCGGCCACAAGCTCCGGGCGTGCCAGGACGGCGCCGGCGTCGGCGAGGGCGGCGACTGCCAGCCCGTTCCAGCCCGCCACCACCTTGTCATCCCGGCCGGGCTGGGGCCGGTTCCTGCGCGCCTGCGCCAGCAGCGGGCGCACCCGCTGCCACAGCGCGGCGTCCCCGCCGGACATCTCCCGGCCCGGATGCAGCGGCGAACCGTCGGCGGTCACGCTTCCGGGCATTCGGACGTTCATGAGGGCCGCCACGGCGGCGCCGTCGGCCGGGCCCAGGAGCGACTCCAGGCCGCCGGGAGTCCACAGGTAGCTGGCCCCCTCGGCGTGCACGCCGTCGACGACCGTGTCGGCGTCCAGCGACGACGCCAGGGCCACGACCCCGGTGTCCGGTCCCGTCGCAGCGACCGCCGCAGGGGCTGGTGCCGGGCCCGTCGCAGGTGCCAGCCCGAGGCGGGCCAGGAGCCAGTCGGCGGTAAGCCCGGCAATCCCGGCGGCCTCGGCCGCCGGGTACTCCGGCGTGCCGCCCAGCCGGACCCAATGGACATAGACGCGCAGCAACTGGGCGTTGTCGTAGAGCATTTTCTCGAAGTGCGGAACGGACCAGTCTCCCGTCACCGAATAGCGCGCGAAGCCGCCGTCGAGCTGGTCGAACAACGCCGAGCGGGACATTGCTGCCAGGCACCGACCGGCCATGTCCCGGGCCGCCGTCGCGGTCTCCAGGCCCGCGGAGTCCTGGCCAGCGGTGTCCGGAGCGGCTGCCGGCGGCATGCTGTCCGAGGGCACTGCGGCGTGACGGATCAGGAATTCGAGCACGGCCGCGGGCGGGAACTTCGGTGCGCCGCCGAAGCCGCCGTGGGCCCGGTCCTCGGCGCCGGAGAGGGCGGTGACGGCTTCGCCAAGGAGCGCCGCGTCCAGGGGTTCGGGCGGCCCGTCGAGGCGCAGGGCGGCTGCCGGCTGGGAGGCGGCGATGCCGCGCGCCAGGGTGGCCGCGTTGGCCTCGACGGCGCCGCGGCGTTCCGTCCAGGCCTCGCTCACGGCTTCAAGGACCTGCCGGAAGGACGGACGGCCCGGCATGGGCCGGGGTGGGAAATAGGTGCCGGCATGGAAGGCGCGGCCATCGGGCAGGAGGAAGACGGACATCGGCCAGCCGCCCTCGCCGCTGATCGCCTGCGTCGCTGTCATGTAGACGGCATCGACGTCGGGGCGCTCTTCCCGGTCCACCTTGATGGAGACAAAGTGGGCGTTCAGGTAGTCGGCGGTGTCATGGTCCTCAAAGGATTCATGGGCCATGACGTGGCACCAGTGGCAGGCCGCGTAGCCGATTGAGAGGAACACCGGCACGTCCCGGGCGGCAGCGGCGGCGAAGGCCGCGTCACCGAACGGCTGCCAGTGAACGGGGTTGCCGGCGTGCTGGCGCAGGTACGCAGAGGGTTCCGCCGCCAGGGCATTCGAGGCCCCGGACGGCGGGTTGGGGAATCCGCGGTCAGCGGGTTCCGGGTCCCGCATCGCCGTTGACTTCCGGCCGGTTAACCGCGCCGTCGGACCGGGAAACCCCGCCGTCGGCGGGGAAGGCCGTGCCGTCAGCGCGGAAGGCAGCGCCGTCGGCAGGGAATACGCCGCCCGGGGCCCCTGGTTCCTGGGATGCGTCCTCGGCGGCCGCACGCTCTTCCTCCACCTGGGCACGGTAGCGGACCCGGCGGATACGCCGCACCATGTCTACGATCAGCAGCGCGGTCAACACCACGATGAAGGCTGTCAGCAGGAAGCCCAGCAGACCCGGGGTGACCTGGTCCTCGGACAGGCCCGGGCGCAGCGACGGCGTAGGGGTCGGCGCCGGGGTTGTTGCGAGGGCGATGAGCAAGGAATGCACGGTGGGAAACCTTCTGTGGAACTGGGTGTCTTTTCTGCGGTGACTTTTCTACAGTGCTTTGTCTACAACATCTTTTCTACACTGGATAGAAGAGCCATTTCGTCTCTATCTTAGCCCGGCGAAGAGGTCCGTTTCCGGCAGATCTACGGGGATCCGGGATTCGATCAGGGAGTAGTCCTCCCACGGCCAGACCTTGCGCTGCATGGCCGAGGAGACCGCGAAGAAGAATCCTTCCGGGTCCACCTGGGTCCGGTGTGAGCGGAGTGCGTCGTCGCGGGCTTCGAAGAAATCGCCGCACTCGACCTGGGTTGTGGTGGCGTGTGTCGGCGGCGGCGGGGTATGCCCCTCGGCGTCCGCTTCCAGCCACGCAGCGAGCCGCTCGGCATACGGGGACTGCAGGCCGGCCTCCTCCAGCGCGGAGTGGAGGGCACGGAAACGGTCCGGGCTGAAGGCGCGGTCGTAGTAGAGCTTGCTGGGCACCCAGGGTTCCCCGGCGTCCGGATACCGGGCGGGATCGCCGGCCGCCGCGAAGGCCTCGACGGCCACCCGGTGCGCCATGATGTGGTCCGGGTGCGGGTAACCGCCGTTCTCGTCATAGCTGAGGATCACGTGGGGCTTGAAGTCCCGGACCAGCCGGACCAGCGGTGCGGCCGCCCGCTCCAGCGACTGCAGGGCGAAGCACCCGGGCGGCAGGGCCGGCAGGGGGTCGCCCTCGGGCAGCCCGGAATCGACGAAGCCGAGCCAGCGCTGCCGGATGCCGAGGACGTTCGCGGCGGCGTCCATCTCCAGCCGGCGTGCCCCGGCCATGTCGCGTTTGGGGTGCGGTTGCCCCTCCATCGCGGGGTTCTGGATGTCGCCGCGGGAGCCGTCGGTGCACGTGGCCACCAGGACGTCCACGCCGGCGGCAGCATACATCGCCATCGTGGCGGCACCCTTGCTGGATTCGTCGTCGGGATGAGCATGGACCGCCAGCAGACGAAGCGGTGCTGACGGGCTGGGGGATGCTGTCATCGTGGGACGGCTCCTCTTTCTGCTGTGCTGCCCTGTTGGGTGCGTCTGTTGGTGTGCGGCTTGGTCTGTGCGGCCAGCCGGAAATATCCCGGTCCGATCCACACTAAACTGGACTGGTGACTTCCGAGGACCAGCCTGCCGCGCCGGCACCTAACAGCCTATCCAATCGTTACGGCGGCCAAAAGCGCGCGCTGTCCCGCAAGGTCAAACGCAACATCCTGATCGCCGCCCTCGCCGTGGGCATTGCCTTTCTGGCCTGGGTCTCGACGTCGGCGGCCATCGGCGGTGTCAGCTACAAGGATGTCGGCTACAGCACCCCCGACGCCACGGTCACGGAAATCGACTTCCAGGTCACGAAGGACCCGGCAGCGGAGGCGAAATGCGCTGTGAAGGCCATGGACTCGAAGTTCGCGATTGTTGGCTGGAAGGTTGTGGACATCGGGCCGAACGCGGCCGATGCCGGCACGGACGGCGGACGCACCACAGCCCACCGCACCCAGCTGCGCACGGAATCCCAGGCGGTCTCCGCCGTCGTGGACAGCTGCTGGATTCCCGACGCCGGACAATAACGGGACCACAGGCCGCGGCAAGTGCCGGGCCGCGCACGCAGTGATGCCGTCCGAGGCTGCTTGGGACACCGTGTGATCCACGCCGCAGTCCTCTTTGGTTTATCCACAGGATTGACTACAATGGATCAATACCTTTCCCCCGCTGAGCTGGTTACTGCGTCATAAAAGTGGCCACCGTGGCGGGGTCTTTGCTTGTATGACCACCCAAAGGAGAAGTCCGTGTCTACCACCAACAGCGCAACTGCGGCTTGGCTTACCCAGGAAGCTTTTGACCGCCTGAAGGCAGAGCTGGACAACCTTTCCGGCCCCGGCCGGGCAGAAATCGTCCAGAAGATCGAAGCGGCGCGCCAGGAGGGCGACCTCAAGGAGAACGGTGGCTACCACGCTGCCAAGGAGGAGCAGGGCAAGATCGAGGCCCGCATCCGCCAGCTCACGGCCCTCCTCCGGGACGCCCACGTCGGGGAGGCCCCGGCCGACGACGGCATCGTGGAGCCCGGCATGATCGTCGTGGCCAGGATTGCCGGCGACGAGGAGAGCTTCCTGCTCGGCTCCCGTGAAATTGCCGGCGACTCGGACCTGGATGTCTTCAGCGAGAAGTCCCCCCTCGGCGCGGCCATCGTCGGCCACAAGGAGGGCGACAAGCTCAGCTACACCGCCCCGAACGGCAAGGACATCACGGTGGAGATCATCTCCGCCAAGCCGTACGCCGGCTGACACCAGCGACAGAACAGCGACGCCGGTCTCCCCTCGCGGGGAGGCCGGCGTCGTTTTTTTCCGCCCGTTGGCGGGGGCCGTTGGCGCCGGCCGGTTTGGCCGGAGTCCTGGGGAGGTGTCCTCTTTCCGGGTACTCAGCGTCCCGCTGGCAGCGCACCGGGGCGCCTGGTGCTCAGCAGCAGCGCGGCTGTGATACCGCCAATAGCCCCGCCCAGATGGGCCTGCCACGAGACGAAACTGGCCACGGTGGGCAGGATTCCGAACAGGATGCCGCCGTAGGCCATGAACAACACCACGGACAGGGCGATCTGCCACCAGTTCCGGTTGATGAAGCCGCGGACCAGGAGGAACGCGAAGAGCCCGAACACCAGCCCGGAGGCGCCCACAGTGACGCTGGCGCCGCCGATGAGCCACACCACGAGCCCGGATGCCAGCCAGCTGGCGGCCAGTGCGGTGATGAACACTCGGCGCCCGGAGAGGAACACGAGGAAGCCGAAGATGATCAACGGGAGCGTGTTGGACATCAGGTGGGCCAGGCTGGAGTGCAGCAGCGGAAAGGTCAGGATGTCCAGGATCCCGTCCAGGCTGCGCGGCCGCAGCCCGAAAGTGCGGTTCAGGGAGTGGAACAGTGCGGTGTTGAGGATCTCGATCAGGTAAAGCAGCACCACGAAGGAGCCGACCACCAGCAGTCCCCGGCGGGCCCGCACCGCGGTGCTCTCCCCTTCCCGCGGCTCCCCGCCCCCAAACGCGTCCGTCACCATGGCCCCTAGTGCACCACGATCGGCTGGAAACCCTCGGCGCGCAGCGCCGCCAGGACCTGGCTGCAGTGCTCGTGGCCCTTGGTTTCCAGGTTGACGGTGATGGAGACGTCGCCCATGCTGATGGAGCCGCCCACCCGGGTGTGGTCCAGGCCCGTGACGTTGGCGTCGTTCTCGGCGATGATGCGGGCAATCGTGGCCAGCGAGCCCGGACGGTCGTCCAGCATCATCCGCACGGTCATGTACCGGCCGGCGGCGGAGAGGCCGCGCTGGATGACCTTGAGCATCAGCATGGGGTCGATGTTGCCGCCCGAGAGGACCACCGCAACGGTTCCGGGGTTTTCGATCTTGCCTTCCATGAGCGCCGCGACACCGACGGCCCCGGCAGGTTCCACCACCATCTTGGCGCGCTCCAGCAGGAAGATCAGCGCCCGGGCCAGGGCGTCTTCGCTGACGGTGACGACGTCGTCGACGAGCTCGCGGATGATGCTGAACGGCAGCTGGCCCGGCCGGCCCACGGCGATGCCGTCGGCCATGGTGGAGACCTTCTTGAGCGGGACGAGGGCGTCGGCGGCGAGCGAGGGTGGATAGGCGGCGGCGTTTTCAGCCTGGACGCCGATAATGCGGATATCGCGGCCGAGTTCTTTGGCGCGCGCCTTCACCGCAACGGCAACGCCCGCGAGGAGTCCGCCGCCGCCGACACCCATCAGGATGGTGTCGACGTCGGGGACCTGTTCGAGGATCTCCAGCCCGACCGTCCCCTGGCCGGCGACGACGTCGACGTCATCGAAGGGGTGGACAAAGACGGCACCGCTTTCATCGGCGTAGCGCTTGGCTTCCGCCAGCGCCTCGTCCACGTTGTGGCCATGCAGCACCACCTCGGCGCCGTGGCTGCGGGTGGCGGCGAGCTTGGGCAATGCGACGCCGAGCGGCATGTAGATCCGGGCCTTGATGCCCAGGCTCTTGGCTGCGACAGCCACGCCCTGGGCGTGGTTTCCGGCAGAGGCCGCCACGACGCCGCGCTTCTTTTCGGCGTCGGAGAGCTTGGCCATCCGCACGTAGGCGCCGCGGACCTTGAAGGAGCCGGCGCGCTGCAGGTTTTCGCACTTGAGGAAGACCTCGCCGCCGACCGTGCTGCCGAGGGCCCGCGATGATTCCACGGGCGTCCGCGTAATAATCCCGTCGAGCAGCTTCTGCGCCTCCAGGACATCGTCCAGCGTGACGGGCAGGCTCTCAAGGGTATTCACGAACTGTTCTCCTTCTTTGGATCAGGCGTCGGTGCCCCGTCCGGCATCACTGCCCGGAGCACCGCTGTTGGGTGCGGCGCCCTCGCCGCCGGGGTTTGCGCCCGGCAGGTGGACGTCTGTGAAGGTGGTGTCTGCGCCGGGTTCGGGGGCATGACCGCCCCCGGCTCCCGCGGTTGCCAACACTTCATCATGTTCCCACGTTCTGCCCGCAATGTAGCGAATCGACGAGTTTGCTACGGCAAGGATCGGAACGGAGAACAATGCGCCGGGGATCCCGGCGAGGTAGGAGCCGGCCGCGACGGACAGGATCACGGCGACGGGGTGGAGGGAGACGGCCTTGCCCATGACGAGGGGCTGCAGGATGTGGCTTTCGAGCTGCTGGACGCCGAGCACGATCGCCAGCATGATGAGGGCGTTGACGGGCCCGTTGGCGACCAGCGCCAGCAGCACGGCGATCGCGCCGGTGAACAGCGCGCCGACCACCGGGATGAACGAACCGAGGAAGACCAGCACGCCCAGCGGCAGCGCGAGCGGCACGCCGATGATGGCGGCGCCGACGCCGATTCCCACGGCGTCCACGAAGGCGACGAACATTTGGATGCGTGCGTAGCTGACCATGGATGTCCAGCCGCGGCGGCCCGCGCCGTCCGTGGCCCGGCGCGCCTTCCGGGGCATGAGCCTGACCAGGAAGGCCCAGATTCTGTCGCCTTCGAGCAGGAAGAAGATCAGGATGAACAGCGCCAGGACAAGGCCGGCGGCGAAGTGCCCGGCGGTGCTCCCGAACGTCAGAGCCCCGCTGAGAATGCTGCTGCTGTTGTTCTGCAGGGCAGCGGTGGCGTCCTCGATGTACTTGTCGATCTGGGCGGCCGTCAGGTGCAGCGGGCCTTCCGACAGCCAGGTCTGTACCTGCTGCACGCCCGTGAGCGCCTGGGACCACAGCTCGCCGAAGCCCTGCATGAGCTGGCGCCCGACCAGGGTCAGCGCACCGACGATGAGGCCGATGAAGCCGAGCACAGTGATGGCGACGGCGAGCCCCTTGGGCACACGCCGGTTGGCCATCCAGCGCACTGCGGGGCTGAGAAGCCCCGAGAGGAGGGCAGCCACCATGACGGGGATGATGAGGAAGCTGACGTGGCTGAGCAGCCAGACCAGCAACCCGATCACGAGCAGGATCAGCCCGCCGCGCCACGCCCAGGCGGCGGCGATCCGCACGCCGTAGGGAATGTCCTGGTCGATCTCCCGGTCGGTCCATACCCGGGCCCCGGCACGTGCGCCGGTCCCGGCCGCGGAATAGGAGGGGCTTGTGGCAGGTGCGGCGTCCTCAGCTGGCGTCATAGCCCCATGATTCCGTAGGCGACGTTCAATAGGAAACCAGCAACCAACAACCGGCCCGGGGGCCGTTCCTGGGGTCAGGCCGCCGGTCAGCCACAGCGTCAGCCCCCAGCGTCAGCCTGCAGCGGCCGTCAGCGAGGCGGAGATGCCCCAGGTCATGGAGAACTGCTCCCCCGGCGCAAGCCAGCGCAGTCCCTCGCCGCTGTTGAACGCGTTGGCGGGACCCGTCATCGGCTCGATCGCGACCGCCTTCGACCGGCCCGGAAATTCCGTCGTCACGAAGACATGGACGTACCCGCAGCTCGCGTCCTGCCACAGGCTCACCGTCCGCCCGTCGGGTGAGCGCAGCGTGTGCCGGGCGACGCCGCCGTCGAACTCCAGGTCCGTGTAGGCCGAATCGAGGTCAAGTGTCCCTACCGGCCGCCCGCCGCGCAGATCGAAGTCGCCGCCGACCGGTTCACTGCTGCGCGGGATGAGGCGGTCGTCGGCGACCAGCCTGGTCCGGGCGTCCACGCTCACGGTGAGGTCCTCGCTGGGCACGTCGCCCAGGCGCAGGTACGGGTGCGCGCCAAGCACGAACGGCGCGCGGTCCTGGGAGTCGTTGATCAGGGTTTGGCGCACCACCAGGCCCAGGTCCTCGGCCAGTTCATAGCGGACCCGGTGCCGCAGAAGAAACGGGTAGCCGTGCTGCGGAAAGACTGCCGCCTCCAGGGTTACGGAGAACTCGTCCTCGTCCACGAGATCGTAGGAGGAGTTCCGCAGCAGACCGTGGCTGGCGTTATTGCGGGAGACCTCGGTGATGTCCAGCTGCAGCTTCTTGCCGTTGAGGTGCCAGACCCCGTCCTCCACCCGGTTGGCCCACGGTGCCAGCGTGATTCCGGTGGCGCCGGGCGCAATGTCGGCATCCCCGTAGGTTTCCGTCAGGGCGGTGTCTCCGCGGCTGTAGAGCCGCAGGCCGGCGGCGAGTTCGGTGACGACTGCCAGGGCGTCGCCGCGCCGGAGCTCGTACTGCCGGCCGGACGCGTACCTGCGCATCGTGTCATTGGCGGCGGATACTGTGCCGGATGCCGGGGGTGTCGCTGAGAGATCCATGGTGACCACCGTACAGCCCGCACCACACAAACAACCCGGCAACCCGTATACCTTGGACCCATGACTTCCAGCAGCGCAGGAGCCAGGCCATGAATCCACCCCTGGACAGCCGCGGGCTCGCCGCCCGGTTTGAGACGGTCTTCGGCGCCCGGCCCGACGGCGTGTGGCAGGCCCCGGGACGGGTCAACCTCATCGGCGAGCACACCGATTACAACGAGGGCTTCGTCCTGCCGTTCGCCATCGACCGGGCGGCCCGGGTTGCCGTCCGGGTCCGGCCGGATTCCACCGTGCGGATGCTCTCCACGTTCGGCAACCAGGGGCTGACCACCGCGGAGACCGGCTCGCTGGACCGCGCCAGCGCCAGGGGCTGGACAAAATACCCGCTCGGGGTCATCTGGGCCCTGCAGCAGCGGGGCCTCCAGGTTCCCGGCGTGGACCTGCTCCTGGATTCCGAGGTTCCGCGCGGGGCGGGCCTGTCGTCCTCCCATGCCATCGAATGCGCCGTGATTTCGGCGCTGAACGGGCTCATGGACGCCGGCCTCTCCGTGCAGGACATGGTCCTGGCCACCCAGCGGGCGGAGAACGACTTCGTCGGCGCGCCCACCGGCATCATGGACCAGTCCGCCTCGCTCCGGGCCACGGCCGGCCACGCCGTCTTCCTCGACTGCCGGGACCAGAGTGTCCGGCTGGTGCCGTTCGACGCCGACGCCGCGGGACTGGTGCTGCTGGTTATCGACACCCGGGTTTCCCATTCCCACGCCGACGGCGGGTATGCGGCCCGGCGGGAATCGTGCGAACTCGCCGCCGAGGTCCTTGGCGTGCGGGCGCTGCGCGACGTCGGGTTCGAGGATCTCGGGGAGGCCAGCGGGCTTCTGGACCAGGAGACCTTCCGCCGGCTACGGCATGTGGTCACCGAGAACCAGCGCGTGCTGCAGACGGTGGAGCTGCTGGACACCCGGGGCCCGGCCGCCATCGGCCCCCTGCTCGACGCGTCCCATGCCTCGATGCGCGATGACTTCGAGATCTCCTGCGCGGAGCTGGACCTTGCCGTGGACACGGCGAGGTCGGCCGGCGCGGTCGGCGCCCGCATGACTGGCGGCGGCTTCGGCGGCTCCGCGATCGTCCTGACCCCGGCGGGATCGGCGCAGCAGGTTCGCTCCGCCGTCGAACGTGCCTTCGCCCGGGCCAGGTATGCCGCGCCGGAGATCTTCAGCGTCAGCCCCGCGGCCGGAGCCATGCGCCTGGCCTAGGCGGGGCGTAGTCTGGGCGCATGCCAGAAGCTGTCATCGTTTCTACCGCCCGGAGCCCGATCGGCCGCGCCTTCAAAGGATCCCTGAAAGACGAACGTCCCGACGATCTCGCCGCGGCCATGATCACAGCGGCCCTCGCCGGGATTCCTGCGTTCGACGCCGCCGCCGGGCCAGGCCGCGGCCTGGACGACATCTATCTGGGGTGCGCCGAGCCAAGCGGTGAGGCCGGCTCCAACATGGCCCGGGTGGTCAGCATCCTGGCCGGGCTGGACAACGTTCCGGCCGCCACCATCAACCGTTTTTGTGCCTCCAGCCTGCAGACGCTCCGGATGGCCTTCCACGCCATCAAGGCCGGCGAAGGCCAGGCGTTCGTGGCCGCCGGGGTGGAGGCGGTGTCGCGCTACCGGGAGTGGTCCGGTGCCGGTGAGACCGACGCCAGCACGCACAATCCGCGCTTCGAGGCGGCCCGGAAACGCACCGAGGCCCGTGCGGCCGCCAACACGCCGTGGACCGACCCGCGGCTGGGTGGCCGGATGCCGGACGTGTATATCGCCATGGGCCAGACGGCGGAGAACGTCGCCACAAGCTACGGCATCACCCGCGCGGAGCAGGACGCCTGGGCGGTGCTCAGCCAGAACCGGGCCGAGGCGGCCATCGCCTCCGGGTTCTACGCCCGCGAAATCACGCCGTATACCCGCACCGACGGCTCGGTGGTGGACCGCGACGATTCGCCGCGTCCCGGTGTGAGCGCGGAGGCCGTCGGCGCCCTGCAGCCCGTCTTCCGCAGTAGCGGCACTGTGACGGCCGGGAACGCGTGCCCGCTCAATGACGGGGCCGCCGCCGTCGTGGTCATGAGTGACTCGCGCGCCCGCGAACTGGGTCTCGAACCGCTAGCCCGGATCGTCTCCACCGGTGTCAGCGCCCTGTCCCCGGAGTTGATGGGCATGGGGCCGGTGGAGGCGACCCGCCGGGCACTCGCGATCGCCGGGCTGGGCATCGGGGACATCGACCTGGTGGAGCTCAACGAGGCCTTCGCGGTCCAGGTGGTGGCCAGCGCCCGGGAGCTCGGCATCGTTCCGGAGAAGCTCAATGTCCACGGCGGCGCCATCGCGCTCGGCCACCCCTTCGGGATGACCGGCGCACGGATGACCACCACGCTGCTCAACGGGCTCCGCGCCCGCGACGCCTCCCTCGGCCTGGCCACGCTGTGCGTCGGCGGCGGCCAGGGCATGGCGGTTGTGTTCGAGCGGCTCAGCTGAGGCGTTGCAGCTGAGCCGCACCAGCAGCCACCAGCTGCCGCATACGCGAGAGGAGCCCCGCCGTTGGGCGGGGCTCCTCTCGGGAAATCAGGGGTATTTCAGGAACGACGCCGGTCAGTCGTCGCCGCGGAGGATGGCCAGGAGTCGGATGATCTCGACGTAGAGCCAGACCAGCGTGACCGTGAGGCCGAAGGCAGCGGTCCAGGAGAAGCGCTGCGGGGCGCCGGCGTTGATGGCCGCCTCGATGGACGTGAAGTCCATGATCAGGGAGAAGGCGGCCAGGCCGATCGCCAGAAAGCCGATGAAGACGCCGAGCGGGATGCCCATGATCTCCACGCTGGTGCTCAGTCCGAACGGCGTGGTCACGGCCCCGGTCATCATCATGACGACGTTGACGAGCGCGAACACCGCATAGCCGATCAGGGCGATCATGAAGAACCGCATGAGCTTGGGCGTCGCCCGGACCTTGCCGCTCTTGAATAGCACCAGCGTTACGGCGAAGACGGACAGCGTCCCGACGACGGCCTGGATGCCGACTCCCGGGAACAGGTTGTCGAGGATGCGGGTCAGGCCGCCGAGGAAGAATCCTTCGAGCAGGGCGTAGGCCAGGATCAGTCCGGGCGACGGCTGCTTCTTGAAGGTGTTGACCATTGCGAGGGCGAAGCCGCCGAGGGCTCCGAGGATCATCAGCATGGATCCAGTGCCCTGCGGGACGGCGAGCGCCACTGCGGCGCCGACTACCAGGATGCCGAGGCACCCGGCGGTCTTGACGATGACGTCGTCGTACGTCATCCGTCCAATGTCAGCCGGCCCGGCCGCCGGGCGGTTGTACAGGTCCTGGAGCTGTTCCTGGGTCATGCCCTGCTGGGCCGAATTCCACCCGCCCTGGCCCGGGGCCTGGCCGTAAGCGGTCTGGCCATACGGGTTCTGACCGTACGGGTTCTGACCGTATGGGGCCTGCGGGGCAGGCGGTGCCTGGGTGGCTTCGCGGAAATTCTTTCCGCTGAAGATCGGGTTTCCGCCATGTGCCATTGCGGGTGTCCTCCAAAATAAGGGGGTGGGTGATGTTCCGGTGCGATGCGGACTAGTGCGTTGCGGACTAGACGAAACAGGGTTTTATATAGTCACGCTACCAATTCCCACGGCTGACAGGGAGGGATAGTTCCCCACGGGGACCGCCGCAACCGAACCGTGATCTAGGTCAGCGGGTTTTTCAGGCTGAGCATGCCCGCGGACGCCGGCCTCCCGGCGCGGCTCGCGAGAGTGCGGCTCGCGACAGTGCGGCTCGTGACAGTGCGGCTCGTGACGGTGCCGGCCGCCAGCAGGCCGGACTGTCCGTCACCGTGGAAATCGTCGAACCGCTGCGACGGGTCCCCCTTCGGCTCCGGGAGCGGGCCGGGAACCGGCGCCGGCGTTCCCGTACCGCTGTTGACAATGACGTCGTCGATATAGATGTCGGCCATTTGCTGATCGTGTTCGGAGCCAAGCTGGAGCGTGTCGAGCGTCGTGGCGGAAATACTGACAGTGCCGGCGTAGACCGAACGCCCGTCCCACCAGATTTGGACGTTGGTCCCGGGGCCGTTGGGGACCACGTGCATGATGAGCCGGTGCCAGGAGTCAGTCGGGACGTCCCGCCGCAAGGTGGTGTAGGCGAACCCTGCAGGTGACGAGGTACGGAGCACGAGCTCATGGGAGATGTTCTGCCGGAAAACATCCAGGACGCGGACTCCGCCGGCAAAGAACCGGAAGTAGGGAACATTGTTTCCCGCCATTCCTTCGGCGGCGATGTTGAACCAGCCGTCCGCATATGCCTCCGTGGTCCCGGGGGTCAGGCCCACCGTCAGCCTGGCGATGGAGCCCGGCGCCGCCGTGGTGTGCAGGAGGGCGGCACAGTTCCCGGAGCGCGAGAGCCCGGTGGACACCGAGGCGTTCCCCGTCCCGGCCACGGAAATGCCGAACCCGTCCAGGGTGCCTGCCTCGAAGCTGGACGCCGCCGCCTGGATCCCCGGATAGGGGTCCCTGAGTGCCTCCGTGGAGGGAACGCAGGCCTGCGCCCCAGCGGTTTCGGGGCCCAGGCTGAGCGCCGGGAGGCCCAGGATCGCCAGTACAAGCGAACCCGCGAGGCACAGCTTGACCACCCGGTTCATCAGTCGGCCCTCCACGATCGGCCCCTGCCTTCGGCGCCGGCCGGATTCCGGAACGAACGGACTCGGGTTCTGGCGCTCTTCGCACCATAACGCCGGCGGGCTTGGAAAAAGCTTGGGGGTGGCGGTGACGCGGGCCGGAGCGGACGTGCCCGGCCGCCCGCGCCAGCCCCGGGCGGCCCGGCGAATTGGGGACCGGGCAGGCCACTGTTTAGGCATACTCGGAATCAACAAAAGTTTTCTTTAGCTGGGCTACAGCAAGGTGTCGGCGGCGCTACACGGTTGTTACCCGATCGCGACGTTCTCCCTGCTCGCAGCGGCATTCTTTGGCCCCCCCGGGCTGTAGCATAGGCCACACAGGGTGACGGACATCACAACACATGATCGTAATGCCAGACGCTCGTCCCCTGACCGTTCGCAAGGGTTGCAAAGGCGCAACCCACAGCACCCCCATGTGGAGGTTTTCAATTTGAGAAGCACAACGAGCGGCCTGTCGCAGAGACGGCGCGGCAGACTATTGAGGGCTGTGGGGTCAGTATTTGCAGCCACGGCTGCGCTACTGCTCATCGTGGCCCCGGCGTCCAGCGCCACGACCCCCTCGCCGACACCATCCCCGTCGGCCACCCAGTTCACGAACAGCATCAGCGGCTTCCTGCGCGGCGACGACCGCGCACCGATCCCCGGGGTGACCATCACCGCCACGAGCGGCGATTTCACGGGAACCACGAAATCGGGAGCCAACGGCGCCTGGACCATCGGCGTCCCCACCCAGGGAACCTACGAGGTCAAACTCGATGAGTCCACGCTTCCGCAGGGCATCAAACTGGCCGAGGGCCAGGAGAACCCCCGCAACGTCACCTTCAGCCAGACCTCAAACCTCTCGGTGATCTTCACGTTTGGCAAGGGCATTGTCGTGGAGCAGCAGAACTTCATGCAAAACCTGCTCAACCGGCTGGTGGCAGGCCTGAGCTTCGGCCTGTTGCTCGCCCTCGCGTCCGTGGGCCTGTCCCTGATCTTCGGCACCACCGGCCTTACCAACTTCGCCCACGGTGAAATGGTCACCCTCGGCGCGGTGCTGGTGTTCGCCTTCAACCAGATGCACCTGCCGTTCTGGCTGGCCGTCATCCTGGCCGTCATCGGCGGCGGATTGTTCGGCTACGTCCAGGACGCGGGCCTGTGGAAACCCCTGCGGCGCCGCGGAACCGGACTTGTTCCGATGATGATCGTCAGCATCGGCCTCGCCCTGTCCGTGCGCTACATCATCCAGTTCTACTTCGGCGGCGCCACCCAGCAACTGCCGTTCGCCCAGAGCGTGGAAATCCTGATCGGCCCGATCTCCATCTCCCCCAACAACCTCTTGTCCCTCCTCGTCAGCGCCGTCGTGATCGCAGCCCTCGGCGTCGTCCTGCTCAAGACCCGTCTCGGCAAGGCCACCCGTGCTGTGGCCGACAACCCGGCGCTGGCCGCGGCCTCCGGCATCGACGTCGACTCCGTCATCCGGATCGTCTGGGTGGTCGGCGGCATGCTCGCCGCCCTCGGCGGCATCCTCTGGGCCTACTACCGTCCCGGCGTCACCTTCGACATGGGCTCGCAGATCCTGCTGCTCATCTTCGCCAGCGTCACCCTCGGCGGCCTCGGCACAGTCTGGGGCGCCCTGGTCGGTTCCATCATCGTCGGCATCTTCGTTGAGCTGACCACCGTGTTCGGCCTCGCAGCCGACCTCAAATACGTGGGAGCGTTGTTCATCATGATTGTTGTCCTCTTGTTCCGCCCTCAGGGCATTCTGGGCCGCAAAGAGCGCGTGGGTTAGGAGACAGCCATGGACTTCGGATTCATATTTTCCAGCGCCGCCGGCGAACTTTTCAGCCCGACGACAGCTGCCTACGCCCTGGCCACCCTCGGCCTCGCGGTTCACTTCGGCTACACCGGCCTGCTCAACTTCGGCCAGGCAGGCTTCATGGCAGTGGGAGCCTACGGCTTCGCCATCTCCACACTGACGTTCCATGTGCCGTTCTTCGTCGGACTGCTCATCGCCGTCGTCGCCTCCGCCATCTTCGCCCTGCTGCTGGGCATCCCGACGCTGCGGCTGCGGGCGGACTACCTGGCCATCGTGACCATCGCGGCGGCCGAAATCGTGCGCTACATCGTCACGACCAACCAGCTGACCGCCGTCACCGGCTCGGCCAACGGCCTGGCCGCCTTCGAGGGCGATTTCTACGCCATGAACCCCTTCCCGCCGGGGACGTACGTTGGCATGAACAACCGCGACTTCTTCATCCGGGTGGTCGCCTGGGCAGTTGTGGCCTTCTTCTGCACCCTGGTCTGGCTGCTGATGCGAAGCCCCTGGGGCCGGGTACTCAAGGGCATCCGCGAGGACGAGAACGCCGTCCGCTCGCTCGGCAAGAACGTGTACGCCTACAAGATGCAGTCCCTGATCATCGGCGGCGCGCTCGGTGCCCTGGCAGGCATGATCTTCACGATTCCCCGCGGCGCGGTGCAGCCTGCCAACTACGGCACGGAACTGACGTTCTTCCTCTACACCTGCCTGCTGCTCGGCGGGCTCGGCACTGTGCTCGGCCCCGTGGTCGGCGCGATGATCTTCTGGGTGGTGCTCTCGCTCACCCAGGGCATCCTCTACGGCCTGATCGAGTCCGGCACCATCACGTGGCTGAACACGGTCCAGGCCGGGCAGCTGCGTTACATCCTGGTCGGCGTGGCGCTCATGCTGCTGATGATCTTCAGGCCCCAGGGCGTTCTCGGCAATAAGAAGGAGCTGGCATTCGCATGAGCATTCCAAGCGAAGAGTCACGGGACGAACCCCGCGCGTCGGAAGAGATCGACTACATGACGGACAACCGTCCGATCGCCGCCGGCGAGATCGCGCCCGGTTGCAAGAAGCGTGATCCGATCGTGGTGGCAGAAAACGTCACCCGCACCTTCGGCGGCATCAACGCCGTCGACGTCCAGTACCTCGAGATCCCGCGGCACAAGATCACCGCACTGATCGGCCCTAACGGCGCCGGCAAGACCACCTTGTTCAACCTGCTGACGGGATTCGATACCCCGAACTCGGGTACATGGCAGTTCGAGGGCAACAACATCGCCGGCGTCTCCTCGTACAAGGTTGCCCGGATGGGGATGGTGCGTACGTTCCAGCTCACCAAGGTCATGGGCAAGCTCACCGTCATGGAGAATATGCGCCTCGGCGCCTCCAGCCAGTCCGGCGAACGGCTGTCCAAGGCTTTGTTCAAGGGCATCTGGGGCGGCCAGGAAAAGAAGATCACCCAGGAAGCCAATGTGCTGCTGGAGAAGTTCAAACTGGACGCCAAGAGGGACGACTACGCGGCGTCGCTGTCCGGCGGGCAGCGGAAGCTGCTGGAAATGGCCCGCTCCCTCATGGTGCGGCCCAAGCTGGTCATGCTCGACGAACCGATGGCCGGCGTCAACCCTGCGCTGACGCAGTCGCTGCTGGACCACATCAAGAACCTCAAGGCCGAGGGCATGACCGTCTTGTTCGTCGAGCACGACATGAACATGGTCCGCCACATCGCCGACTGGGTGGTGGTGATGGCAGAGGGCAAGATCGTGGCCGAAGGGCCCCCCGCCGAAGTCATGAAGAACCCCGCCGTGATCGACGCCTACCTCGGCGCCCACCACGACGTCGATCTCGGCGACGCCGAGGGCATCAAGGAACTGGCCGCGGAGCTGGTCGCTGACGAGGAATCGATTGTCGGCACTGAAAACGCCGGCATCATCTCCGCCGACGTCCTCGCTACCGAGGCGGAGGAGGCGGCGAAGTCGGAGCCGAACGGGACGACGCGCGGCCGCCGCAGCGCCGAAGGACCGAACCTCGGCGAAGAGCCGAACCGCACAGAGAAGGACACAGAATGAGCGCCACCAGCGCGGCACCGGCCGCCCAGCCCGCCTTCGATGGCGACTCGGTCGTAAAGGTCACCGATCTGGTGGCCGGCTACATCCCCGGCGTCAATATCCTCAACGGCTGCAGCATCGAAGCCCGCAAGGGTGAGCTGATCGGCATCATCGGCCCCAACGGCGCCGGCAAGTCCACGCTGCTGAAGGCCATGTTCGGCCTGGTCAAGGTCCACTCCGGCTCGGTAGTGGTCCGCGGGCAGGACATCACCGGGCTCAAGGCCAACAAGCTGGTCAGCAAGGGCGTCGGCTTCGTTCCGCAGAACAACAACGTGTTCGCCGCCCTGACCATCGAGGAAAACATGCAGATGGGCATGTTCCAGCGGCCCAAGGACTTCGCCCAACGGTTCGATTTTGTCTCCGAACTGTTCCCGGAGCTCGCCAAACGGCGCGCTCAGCGGGCCGGCTCGCTCTCCGGCGGCGAACGCCAGATGGTCGCCATGGGACGGGCCCTCATGATGGACCCGGCCGTTCTGCTGCTCGATGAGCCCTCCGCGGGCCTCTCCCCTGTCAAGCAGGATGAGACCTTCCTCCGGGTCCACGAGATCAACCGGGCCGGCGTCTCCGTCATCATGGTGGAACAAAACGCGCGCCGCTGCCTGCAGATCTGCGACCGCGCCTACGTGCTGGACCAGGGCAAGGACGCGTACACCGGTACTGGCAGGGAGCTCATGAAGGATCCCAAGGTCATCCAGCTCTACCTGGGGACGCTCGCAGACACTGTCGAATAGCGCTTCGGGCAGTATCCCCACAGGGGCCGTCACCAGCCGGTGGCGGCCCTTCTGCGTGCCCGGCGGCGGGCTACAACATTCCGTGGGCCGACGGCATCTCCAGTCGCCTCCGGCCGCCCCCGCAGCCACTTGCTCGGCCTCCGTCGCCCTTCGGTTGAGCTACGTTTTCGCGGCGGTTTCGGACCGGCGCACCTCGGATCCGCGCCGCCCTCGTCCGAATCCGCAGCGCGAATCCGGTTCCGCAGCCGCCGCACGGCCACGGCAGCCCTTTCCCCGCACCTCGTGGCTGCCAAGGCACCTCGGATGTCGACACCACGACGCCGGCCCCTCCTGGCGTCCTCATGTCCTGTTTTCGCACCGGCTCCGGACCGGCGCACCTCGGATCCGCGCCGCCCCTGTCCGAATCCGCAGCGCGAATCCGGTTCCGCAATCGCGTCCGGTTCCGCGGTCCTGACGCTCCGGCCCCGGTCCCCCGCACACAAAAGACCCCCGTCCGGACTGGACGGGGGTCTTTTGTTAGTCGAGGGGAAGCGGCTTACAGCTTGCCGAATTCTTCCTTGACCGGCTTGTAGGTGTTGTCATCCTGGTACTCGTAGATGCCAATGTAGGCTTCCGTCGGGTCGCCGGCGTCGGAGAACGTTACGGGGCCGGACTGGCCGTCGTAGTCGATGTCCTTACCGTTGCGAAGCAGGGTGACGCAGCTCGGGAAGGTGTTGCACTTCTCCCCACCCTCAGAGACGTCCTTCAGGTGCGCCGCGATATCAGTGCCCTTGGTGCTCTTGGCTTCCTCAGCCGCCAGTGCGATCAGGTTCACTGCGTCGTAGGACTCGCCGGAGTAGCTGTAGTCCTTCAGCGCCGGGTCAATCGCCAGGAGCTTCTTCTTGAAGTCCTCCTTGGCGAAGGTGCCCGGGATGGTGCCCTGGGCGCCCTTCAGGGTTCCTGCCTGGAAGTCCTTGCTGTAATCGGACATGTTGCCGTCCACCATGAAGATCTGGGTCGGCTTGACGCCCTTGCCCGTCATCAGCGGAACGATGCTCTTGGCCTGGTCGAAGGTGATCAGGGCAATGGCATCCGGCTTGGCGGCCAGAACCTTGTCCACCTGGCTGCTGAACTGGGAATCGCCTTCGTTGAACAGCTCCTGGGCCACAACCTTGCCGCCGGCCGCCTCGAAAGCTGCCTGGACGTTCTTAGCAAGGCCGGTTCCGTAGGCGTCGTTCAGGACGATCATGCCGACCGTCTGGGCGCCACAGGTGGCCATGTAGTTGCCGAGGACCTTGCCCTGGAGCACGTCCGAGGGCGCGGTGCGCCAGTAGAGGCCCTTGTCATCCCACGCCGTGAAGTCCGGGGAAGTGTTCGCCGGGGAGAACTGGACGACGCCGGCACCGGTGATCTGGTTGATCACGGTCTTGGAGACACCCGAGGAGGCGGCGCCGACGATTGCGCTGACGCCCTGTCCGAGCAGTGCCGTGGTGGACTGGGTGGCGATGTCGGTCTTGGTGTCGCCGGAGTCACGGTGGATGACCTCTACCGGCTTGCCCAGGACGCCGCCGGCATCGTTGACCTCCTTGATGCCGAGGTTGACACCTGCAATTTCGGGCGGGCCGAGGAAGGCCAGCGAACCCGTCGTCGGCAGGAGCGAGCCGATCTTCAGGGGCGTGGGGGTCGTGGTGGCCGAGGCGGGCACAGTGCCCGTTTCGCCGGCGGCGCTGGTACCGCCACCGGTGGCGCTGGGTGCCGGGCACGCGATTCCCGCGGCCGCGGCTGAGCTGGATCCCGACGAACTCGGGGCGGGTGAACCGCCACAAGCCGTAGCCAAAAGGGCGACGCCGAGGCTAAGCACGGTGAGCTTAGCGACGCGGGGCGCAACCCGGGGGAGTGAAGTCATGTACAAGCTCCTCGATCTAAAGGTGCGAACGGCCTTTGACGCGAAAGATCAGGTGTTCCTGATTCCACTTCAAGCTAGTGCAATTTCGACGTGAAAATAAGTGACTACGGTCACATCCTTATAACACTCGTTGCATAGAGGAAATCTGGATGGTTTGCGGCGGCTGTTTTGTCGGGGGCGACGGCCCGGAACGGCTGCCCGGGTCAGGCGACCCCGAGGGCAAGCACGTGCGTGGGACAAGCCCGTGCGAGGGGCCTGGTAACGCCGGGGGTCAGGGCCACCCGGCTGTCGGGCGCCGCAGGGCGGCGCGCAGCTCAGTGCCCCAGGTGGGACTCGAACCCACAACACGCGGATTTTAAGTCCGCTGCCTCTGCCAATTGGGCTACTGGGGCGCCCGGTCAATGGTATCCCGTCGCCGGGCGGATCAGCCCGCGAAAGGATCCGCGTAGCGGAAGGTGCCGCTCACGCCGCCGGGCCAGACGGCGAGCGGCAGCAACTGGAAGTGCGCGGCCCAGCCTGCCTCCGGCGGCGCCACCCCGAGCGAGGTGGACGGAACAAAGCCGAAGCGGGAGTAGTACTCGGGGCTGCCCAGCAGGGCTATCCCCCGCTCCCCCGCGGTGTTGGCCCGCGCCACGGTCTCGTTCATGAGCGCGGTGCCGATGCCGTGGCGCTGCAGCCGCGGCACCACCCCGATCGGCCCGAGGCCGAGCAGCTCCAGCCCGTCCACCCATCCGCGGGTGCTGATCACATGCCCCACGATTTCGCCGTCGAGTTCGGCCACGATGCTGAAGGCCGGCAGGTATTCCTGGCACTCGAACAACCGCGCCAGCAGCTTCACTTCCTCGGGTTCGCCGTCGATGTGCTCTCCGGTGGCGGGCGAGATGGCAAACGCGGCGGCGGTGAGGGCGAGGATGGCTGGACGGTCCGCCGGTTCCTCGCTGCGCAGCACGAGTTCCGGTGCCGGTTTGTGCACCCCGTTGGCCGCGACGAGCTCGTGCAGTACCTCCAGCGCCCGTTCGGTGTCCGCCACCGGCACCAGCAGATGGTCATGGTGGAAGCCGGCAAGGACGTTGCAGCTGATCTTCGCCTCGGTCAGGGCCGCGCTGACGGCTGCCGTGAGGCCGATCGCCTCAAGCGAAGAGTGCACCTGGAGCGTGATCCAGGCCGCGACGAAGTCGTAGGAGAGCCCCAGGCTGTCCGCTTCGTTCCGCGGCAGCACGACGGTCAGCCCTTCCGCCTCACGGACGGCGGCCGCAATGGCCCCGGCCAGGGGCTTGCCGTGCGGCCACAGGGCGTAGACGTATTCACCCTCGCGCAGTTCGGGGTGCATGGTGGCCAGGAGGGCGTGCAGGTCCTTTTCAGCTGTCATGGAGCCAGTCTAGGCGCGGGTCCCGCGCTCCTGCCCGCTCCCGGCGCGCTGGGGCGGCTGCCCGCCACGAAAACGGCGGCCGCTCCCCCTGAGGGGAACAGCCGCCGTCGAAGGCTCGGATCAGGCTACTTGGAGTCGGCCGGAACAGCTTCCTTGGTGTCGTTCTTGGCAGTGTCGTTCTTGGCAGTGCCACTCTTCGCGGTGTCGTTCTTGGCAGCATCCGCAGGCGTGCCGGCAACGGGAGCAGCGGCAGGCTTCGGGGCCGGCGTCGCTGCGGCCACGAAGGCGCCGCGCGGGTTGTCCAGATCCATCAGCTGCGTGGTGTCGCGGCCCAGGAAGAAGGCCCAGATCCAGCCGGAGATCACGCGGATCTTGCGCTCCACGGTGGGGATGGCCATGCCGTGGTAGCCACGGTGTGCCAGCCAGGCCAGCGGGCCCTTGAGGCCGATGCGGCCAAGCAGGTTGATGTTCGCCACGCCCTTCCATTCGCCGAAGCCGGCGACGGCGCCCAGGTTCTTGTGCTTGTAATCCTTGAGCGGCTTGTCCCAGCGGGAGGCCCACAGGTTCTTGGCGAGGCGCTTGGCCTGGCGCAGCGCGTGCTGCGCGTTCGGCACGCACGTGCCGTCCGGCAGGCCGCTGCCCGTGAGGTCGGGGACGGCAGCGACGTCGCCGGCGGCCCAGGCGTTCTCGATGATGCCCTCGTCGCCTGCGATGCGCAGATCGGCCAGGACGCGGACGCGGCCGCGCGGCTCGAGCGGGAAGTCGGTGGAGCGGACCATCGGGTTGGCCTGCACACCGGCAGTCCAGACCAGGGTGTCGGTCTCGAATTCCTGGGCCGGGCTCTTGTCCGGGAGGTTGATGAGCTTCAGGGAACCCTCGGCGTTGTCGAGGGAGGTGTTCAGCAGGACCTCGATGCCGCGACTGCGGAGGTGCTCGACGACCCATTCGGCCTGCGATGCCGTGACCTCGGGCATGATGCGGCCCATCGCCTCGACCAGGACGAAGCGGACTTCCTCCTGCTTGATGCGCGGGTTGTTCTTGACCGCGGCGCGGGCCAGGTCTTCCATTTCAGTGATGCACTCGATGCCGGCGAAGCCGCCGCCGACGACGACGAACGTCAGGGCGCGGGCGCGCTCAACGGGGTCCGTCATGAGGGAGCCGGTCTCGATCCGCTCGAGAACCTTGTTGCGCAGGGCGACGGCCTCTTCGATGGTCTTCAAGCCGATGCCCTTGTCCGCGAGGCCCTTGATCGGGAACGTGCGGGTGATGGCGCCGGCGGCAAGCACGACGTCGAAGTAGGGAATCTCGAAGGTGTGGCCACCGTCGGAGGGTGCGACCACTGCCGTGCGGTTGGCGTGGTCGATCGAGGTGACGCGGCCCTGGATGAGTTCCGTCTGCTTCAGGTGCTGGCGGTGCGAGACGACTGCGTGGCGCGCCTCGATGTTGCCGCCGGCAACTTCCGGCAGGAAGGGCTGGTAGGTCATGTAGGGCAGCGGATCCACGAGGGTGACGATGCCACCGGCATTCGCGATCTTTTTCTGAAGTTTGAGGGCTACATACAGGCCGACGTACCCGCCGCCGACGACGAGTACCCGGGGACGGTCCTGGAGCTGAAGGGAGGATGCCATATCTCAAGAATACAGTAGTTTGTGAAAACCTTCACTAACTATGACGGCTTGCTGGAATCCACCGGATTGACGGCCTCGGGTTCGGCCTTGCCGGTCCCGTCCGGCCCGTCCGGGCCGTCCTTCGGCGGCGTGCGCATGGCGGCCCGCAGCTGGAACGCGGCGGCCACAACGATTACCACGAGCAGGGCTCCGAAGCCCAGGACCACCGCGGCCGGCACGGCACTGTCCAGCTGGGACGGCTTCTCCGCGACGGGCACGGTCGCTTCGGGCAGGGTGGGGGCAGCGCTGGAGGGCGCGGGCTCCGCGGCAGAGGCAGTCGTGGCGAGGTTTCCGCGCCGGTGGACCCGGATCCAGTCCGAAATGGACCCCAGCGGATTGACTTTGGTTTCCGGGACATCGGCCTTGAGTGCGGCCTCGGCGTTCAGCACGCCGAAACCGTAGATCGGATCCTTCCCTGGCGCCCCGGCGTCCTTGGCCGTGGTGACGATCCGGTTGATGACCTGGCTCGCGGACATCTCGGGCCATTTGGAGCGAATCAGGGCCGCGACGCCGGACACGATGGGCGTGGCTCCGGAGGTGCCGGCCCAGTCGGCGTAGCCGCCGCCGGGCAGGCCGCCAACCAGGTCCTCGGCGGGAGCTGCGACGCCGATGCTGATGCCTTGGGAGGAGGAGTCGATGCTGGCCGCACCCGTGCGGTCCAGGCCTGCAACCGTCAAGACGCCGGGGATGGTGGCCGGGGCGCCGACCTGGACGTTGCCGCCCACCCGGTTGCCCGCGGCGGCGACGATCACGACGTCCTTCTGTTCGGCGTAGAGGAATGCCGCATCCCAGCTCTGCGGCCATTCCGGCGACGTGCTGCCGAGGGAGATGTTGATGACGCGGGCGCCGTTGTCCACGGCCCAGCGCACTGCCTCCGGGATCTGGTCCTGGTCGCTCTTGCCGCCCGGGTTGGCGGAACCGAGCCAGGTGGAGACGGACAGCAGCTGCGCTTCCGGGGCGACGCCGACAACCCCGTCAGGTCCAGCGGCCGGGCCGGCGGCAGGGCCAGAGGCGCTGGCGCTCGGTTTGGCAGTCGCTTCGGGCGCCTGGTGCCCCCGACCGGCGAGCATGGTGGCCACGAGGGTGCCGTGTTCGGGTTTGGCGCCGATGCTCTCCTGGCCGTTGGCCTTGCCGGCGCCGGAAATGTCCGCGCCGCCAGCGAGCACGCCGCCCAAATCCGGATGCCGGCCGTCCACGCCGCTGTCAATCACGGCGACCTTGACCCCGGCTCCCTTGGAAACGTCCCAGGCTTTGGTGATGCCGGACTCAGCGAGCCAGTATTCCTTGTCCCGCCAGGAGTCGGCGTGGGCGGGCGCGGCCAGGGTCAGCGCCGCCGTGGACGCCCCGCCGGCGAGGGCCAAGGCCATCAACGCGGAGGCGGTCCGGCGGCGCCGGGCTGTTGCTCTGGTCATTCAGGTCCTATCGGCGGATGCACCAGCGGCACGGGCGCGCGCTGGGGCACGGCTGCTGGGGCGGGATCATCGGATGCTGAGGGCAATTCCGTCAAGAATATCGTGTTCGCTGCTCACGGCCGTGGTGATGCGCCCGCCGGTGACCTCGGCCACGCGCTGCAGGACCCGCCGCCAGACCAGTCCACCGGCGCCGATCACGTCCACCCGCCCGGGGTGCATGTAAGGCAGCGCGGCCCGCTCCTCCCGGGTCATTTCGAGCAGCTCGGTGCAGGCTTTCCGGACCGCGTCCAGGTCCAGTTCGGTGCCGTGGATCGCGGCCGGTGAGTACTCCGGCAGGCGCAGCGCGTGCGCCGTGATGGTGGTGACGGAGCCGGCCACGCCGACGACGGCGGTGGTGCGTTCCAGCGGAACGGTTTGTGCCGCCTCGCTGATGGCGGCGTCGACGTCGGCCTCTGCCGCTGCGATCTGATCCGCGGTGGGCGGATCGCTGCGCAGGTGCCGTTCGGTCATCCGGACGCAGCCGACGTCGACCGAGCGGGCGGCGATGACGCCGTCGGCGTTGCCGAGCACGAACTCCGTGCTGCCGCCGCCGAGGTCCACCACCAGCACAGGGTCCTGCCCGCGGGAGGGCAGGACACTGCTGGCGCCGGCGAAGGACAGCGCGGCTTCCTCGTCGCCGGTGATCACCTCGGGTTCGACGCCGAGGATGTCGCGGATGCCGTCGACGAAAATCTGGCGGTTGCGGGCATCGCGGGTGGCGGAGGTGGCCACGAAGCGCACCTTTTCGGCGCCGTGCTCGCGGATGAGGGCAGCGTAGTCCCGGGTCGCGGCGAAGGTGCGCTCGAGCGCTTCCTGGGCCAGTTCACCTGTGGAGTCCACGCCCTGGCCCAGCCGGACCACGCGCATTTCCCGCACGATGTCGGTCAGCCGTGGCGTGGCCGGCCCTGTTGCGCCGTCTGCGCTCACATCTGCGATCAGCAGGCGGATGGAGTTGGTGCCGCAGTCTACGGCCGCGACCCGGGTCACTTGGACTCCCCCGTGCCGGTGGTACCGGCCGTCTCAGCAGCACCGGCGGTGGCGGCCGTGTTATCGGCGCCGGCGGCGTCGACGCGGGACTTGCGGACCGGTGCGGGCCGGCCCACGATCTCCGGCAGGCCTTGGGGGCCATGGCGGCTGAGGTCCCGGGACGGGGCCTCCCCGCCGGTATCCCAGGCGCCGCCGCAGTAACAGCGCTCCACGGTCCACCACTCGGCGATGGCCGCGATCGATTCATCCCCCAGCGGGTTCACGCCCGGGCCGGCCGCCAGCGAATGCCCCACGAGGACGTGCAGGCATTTGACGCGGGTCGGCATTCCGCCGGCGGAGACGCCGTCAATTTCGGGAACGGCCCCGATGCCGGAGCGCGCGCCGATCTCGGCACGGGAGGCCAGATATGCCTCGTGGGCGGACCGGTACCGGGCCGCGAGGCCGGCGTCGGCAGCGAGCCGGTCGTTCATTTCGTTCATCAGCCCGGCGGCCTCCAGCCGCGATACCGCCGACGTGATCACCGGGTGGGTGAGGTAAAACGTGGTGGGGAACGGCGTACCGTTGCTAAGCCGCGGCGACGTGGCGGCGACGAGCGGGTTTCCGCAGACGCAGCGGGCCGGGATTTCGACGACGTCGCGCACGGGCCGGCCCAACTGGCGGCTGAGGACCTCGAGATCGTGCGGCGACGGCTGGCGGGAGCCCTCCGGGGCGTCTGCCCTGTGCCGTGGTGCCGGGGTCTTGGCCCCGTCGTTGTTCTCGGCTGCTCGGTTCTGGTCCACTCGGTTCTCGTCCACGGGAGTGGCACCTTCCTGCCCTGTTCCGGATTGTCCGCGGGACAATCCCGGCGGCGGGCGCCGCTTCTAGTCTGTTGCCGATCGCCTGATGGACTCCCAGAGGGCGTCCACCCAGGGCAGGTTGGCCGGGTCTTGTGCTGATGCTGCACCCGCCGCGCCACCGGACTGCGCGGCAGGAAGATCGCTGCCGAATACCCAGTAGCCCGTCTCTCCGGGCATAACCATGTTAATGCGGTCGCGGGCCTGCTGTTTCACATAGTTGGGATCCTGCCACCGCGACACCTGGCGTTTGAGGTCCTCCTGCTTCGTCTGCTTGGCCGCAATATCGGCCTGCAGCGCCGCGATTTCGGCGCGTTTGTCCAGGAAGATCTTGACCGTGGGGGCCAGCAGGATGGTGATGGCAATCATGACGACGCCCAGGGCCAGCAGCCGGCCCGAGAACGCCTTGGCGGGCACGGGGTCCAGGGATTCGTCCGGACCCCCTGCGGCGGTCCGGTTCTGGGTCTTGCCGCCGGCCTTGCCGCCGGACTTGGCGCCGGCCTTCCCGGCCGCCGGGCGGGTCTCGGGCTTTGCCGGTGCTCCTGCCGGGGCTGTTGTGGGACGGGCTCTGGCCGCAGATCCGGCGCCGGTGCTGCCCGGGGCCGGCTTGCCTGTGTGAGCTGATACCCGTGGCGGGGCAGGCGCAGCGCCGGCCGGCGCGGCCCCGCCGCTGCGGGCGCCGCCAAAGTCCGCCTGGATCACCTCGCCGCCGTCGGCTGCTGCCCCCAGACCCGTGGCCGCAGGCTTGGCAGCAGCAGCCTTGGCGGCAGGCGTAGCCCGGGGAACATTGGGGCGTCGGGTTGCCATGTCACTCCTTCAAAAACGGACCAAAAAAAGAACCGGTGGCCATGGTCTTTCAACCATAGCCACCGGTTACCGGTTTTCGCGGCTAACTAGCCCTTGAAACGCGGGAACGCGCTGCGGCCGGCGTACCGTGCGGCGTCGTCGAGTTCCTCTTCGATGCGCAGCAGCTGGTTGTACTTGGCCACGCGCTCGGAGCGTGCCGGGGCACCGGTCTTGATCTGTCCCGCGTTGGTGGCAACGGAGATGTCAGCAATGGTGGTGTCCTCGGTTTCGCCGGAGCGGTGTGAGGTGATGGTGGTGTAGCCGGCACGCTGGGCCAGGGAAACGGCGTCCAGGGTCTCGGTCAGGGAACCGATCTGGTTGACCTTGACGAGCAGCGAGTTCGCGGTCTTGGTGTCAATGCCGCGCTGCAGGATGGCCGGGTTCGTGACGAAGAGGTCATCGCCCACGAGCTGGACCTTGTCGCCGATGGTGTCGGTGAGGGTCTTCCAGCCTTCCCAGTCGTTCTCATCCAGCGGGTCCTCGATGGACACGAGCGGGTAGTCGGCCACGAGCTCGGCGTAGTAGGCGCTCATCTCGGTGGCGGAAAGTGCCTTGCCCTCGAACTGGTACGCGCCGTCCTTGAAGAACTCGGAGGAGGCGACGTCCAGGGCCAGGGCGATGTCCTTGCCCGGGGTGTAGCCGGCGTTCTTGATGGCTTCCTGGATCAGGTCCAGGGCGGCACGGTTGGACGGCAGGTTCGGCGCGAAGCCGCCCTCGTCACCCAGGCCGGTGGACAGGCCCTTGGCCTGCAGGACGGACTTGAGGTTGTGGTAGACCTCAACGCCCCAGCGCAGGCCTTCGGAGAAGGTCTCGGCGCCGATCGGGACGATCATGAATTCCTGGATGTCCACGTCGGAGTCGGCGTGCGAGCCGCCGTTGAGGATGTTCATCAGCGGCACGGGCAGGACGTGCGCGTTGGGCCCGCCCAGGTACTTGTACAGCGGCAGGTCAGCGGAGGCGGCGGCGGCGTTGGCCACGGCCAGGGACACGCCCAGGATGGCGTTGGCGCCGAGCTTGCCCTTGTTGGGGGTGCCGTCCAGGTCGATCATGGCCTGGTCGATGCTGCGCTGGTCGGTCGCGTCGAAGCCGGTCAGGGCCGGGGCGATCTGGTCGATGACCGCGTCGACGGCCTTCTGGACGCCCTTGCCGAGGTAGCGGCCCTTGTCGCCGTCGCGAAGTTCAACGGCCTCGTGCTCGCCGGTGGAAGCGCCGGAGGGAACTGCTGCGCGGCCGATCTGGCCGTCCGAGAGCAGGACTTCAACTTCTACGGTCGGGTTGCCACGGGAATCGAGGATTTCGCGGGCGTGGATGGCATCGATAAGCGCCATGGATATGCTCCTTTGGGTGAAGCGATCTGCAGGGAATCTGACTGCTTGGATTCTGGCTGTACATCAAGCGGAAAAGCCGACGTCGTCGTCGCTACTAGCGTAGTCGAGAGCGGGATAAGTTACGGAAACCTATCCAATCCCCGGACGTCATGATGGTGCCGCTACCGTGCCGACTCTAGTCTGCCAGCGCTATTGTGCCGAGGACCTGGGGCAGGTGCTGTCCTGGAACCGGCGCAGGGCGCCGCGGAGGGCGCGTTCGGCGTCGAGCCCGCCGGCCCGGGCAGCGGCCACGATCCCGAACAGCAGGTCGCCGAGTTCCTCCTCGGCGGCCGGGAGGTCGACGGCGGTTTGGCCGGCGGCCGCTGCCATGCCCGCGCGTTCGGCGCGGTCCAGGAGCTTTTGGGCCCGCGCGAGGGCCGGCAGCGCGGCGGGAACCCCGTCGAAGACGTGGCCGCGTTCGGGCCTCTCGGCCTTCTTGACGGCGTCCCATTTCAGGACGATCTCCTCCACCGTTGCCGGGAAGGAATCCTGCAGCGAGCCGTCGGGCCGGAACACGTGCGGGTTGCGCCGGATCATCTTGGCCTTCAGGCCCCGGGCGACATCGCCCAGGTCAAAGGCGCCGCGTTCCTCGGCGAGCCGGGCGTGGAGCACCACCTGCAACAGGACGTCCCCCAGTTCAGACTGCAGTTCCGCGTCGCCGGCGCCGGTCTCGATGGTCTCGGCCACCTCATAGGCCTCCTCCAGGAGGTACTCCACGAGGGACTCGTGGGTGAGGGCACCCATCCAGGGGCAATGCTCGCGCAGGGCCGCTATCAGCCCCAGCAGCTCCCCGACCTCGCAAGCTCGGCCGGGGACCCCTGCCGCTGTGGGCCCAGCGAGCCCCTGGACGGGTGATGTGTCCTCGTTAGCCAAGATCGGAGTAGGCCTCGTTGATGTATTCGACCAGGGCTTCCTTCTCCTCGAGCGGCAGGAAGGCGGCCTCGGCCGCGTTCAGCGTCAGCTCCAGCAGGTCATCGAGGTCGTAGTCGAACGTCTCAACCAGGAGTTCGAACTCGTCGGTCAGCGTCACGCCGCTCATGAGCCGGTTGTCGGTGTTGATGGTGACGTTGAAGCCGAGCTGGTAGAGCATGTCCAGCGGGTGGCTTTCGATGCCCTCACCGAAGCCGGCAATGGCGCCGGTCTGCAGGTTGGAGGAGGGGCAGATCTCCAGGGCGATGCCACGGTCCCGCACCCAGCTGGCGAGCTCGCCCAGGGTCACCATGCCGATGGTGTCGTTGACGGAGTCGTCGAAGCCTTCGGCGTCGGCGGCCTCTTCGTCCTCTTCGAATTCGATCGTGACGTCCTCGGCGATCCGGACGCCGTGGCCCAGGCGCAGGGCCCGGCCGTCGACGAGGGCCGACTGGATGCTTTCCAGGCCGGCGGCTTCGCCGGCGTGGACGGTGGCCGGGAAGTTGTGCTGGGCCAGGTAGGTGAAGGCGTCCTTGAAGCGGGACGGCAGGAAGCCGTCCTCGGCGCCGGCGATGTCGAAGCCGACGGCACCGTTGTTGCGGTGGCGGACGGCCAGTTCGGCGATCTCTTGGCCGCGGTCGGCGTGGCGCATGGCGGTGATGAGCTGGCCCACCTGGATATCGCGGCCGGTCTCTGCCACGGCGTCCACTCCAGCTTCGAGGCCGGCCTGCACGGCTTCGACCACGTCGTCCAGGCTCAGGCCCTTCTGCAGGTGCTGTTCGGGCGCCCAGCGCACCTCGCCGTACACGACGCCGTCGTCGGCCAGGTCTTCGACGAATTCCTTCGCGACGCGGAACAGGCCCTCCTTGGTCTGCATCACGGCGATGGTGTGGTCGAAGGTCTCCAGGTAGCGGACCAGGGAGCCGGAGTCGGCGGATTCCCGGAACCACTCCCCCAGTGCAACGGGGTCCGTGGACGGCAAGGTGTGGCCGACGGCCTCAGCAAGTTCAATGATGGTGGCCGGCCGGAGTCCGCCGTCCAGGTGGTCGTGAAGGGAAACCTTGGGAAGGCCCTTCAGGTCGAAGTCGAGGTCAGGGGCAGCGTCAGGAATAGTCTCAGTCACGTTCCAACCATAGGGTCGCCGGGCGCCGGAAGCTACTTTCCGGACGCTCCGGACTCAGCGGACGGACCGGCCAGCATCGTGCCGTGCAGCTCGGAAGCACGCTCACCGGAGGCGGGTTCGTTGACGTATTCGGTCTCGGACGGGACCGGACGGGTGTCGTGGCGGCCCAGGCGCTTGTGCCACCAGCGCAGGAGATGGTCGATGAGGACACCGAGCACAATGGCGAATACCACCGCGATGCCCGCGCTGAGCAACGGGTTGTGGTGCAGCCACGGGAAGGAACTGGCCAGGACGCCGATGCCGATTGAGTAGGCGACCCACGTCAGGCAGGCGAAGCCGTCCAGGAAGAAAAACCGGCGGTGCGGAAACGCCGTCGTGCCTGCCACGTAGTTGACGGCGACACGGCCCCACGGAATGTACCGGGCGGTGAAGATCAGGACGGCGCCGCGCTTCTCAAGTTCGTAGTGTGCCCAGCCAAAGACTTTCTGCACCTTTGGCTTGCGCATCCAGCGGAACCGCTCGAGGCCAATCTTGCGGCCGAGCATGTAGGCCATGTTGTCGCCGGCCATGGCTCCCACGAGGGCCGTGAGGCCCAGGATCCACAGGTTGGGCTGGCCGCTGTGCACGGAGTACGCCGCCAGGGCAACGATCAGGGTCTCGCTGGGGACCACCATCGCGAAGCCGTCCACGAAGAAGAAAACCAGCAGGAGTGGGTAGATCCACCACTGGCCAGCGGCATGGAGCACGGCCTCGTTAATGAACTCCATGCAGGTGGTGCTCCTTGATGACTGGGAACGGACAACTAAGCCGTAACGTACTCGCGATGACAGTGGGTGGAACTATGGACGAAACTTTGCACGACGTGCGGCCAACAACGTGACCCAAATCGCTCCTAAGTGTCCCATGGGCGGGCCCAATCCGCCTAGGACTCGGCGGGCGGCACCGAATGCGTCGGTTCCTCCGGTGCGCGGCCGCGCACCCTGCTGATCACGCGGTCCAGGACGACGCCCAGGACGATCGCGCAGACGATGGCAATGGCCGCGCCCAGCACGTGGTTTTCCTCAAACCACGGACCAACAGTCAGTCCGATCCCCACCGAGTAGCTGGCCCAGAGCAGCGCCGAGAGCACCGTCAGGCTGACGAATCTGCGCCACGGGTAGTGCGTGGCGCCGGCGGTCAGGTTAACGGCCACCCGCCCGATCGGGACGAAGCGCGCCACAAGGATCAGTGAGGCAGGCCGTTTCCGCAGTTCCCGGCCGGCCCAGCGGAAGGCCGCCTGCATGCGCGGGCCGCGCTGCCACGCCCAGCGCCGGGTTCCGGTCCCGCGGCCGATCAGGTAAGCCATGTTGTCGCCCACGAGGGCCCCTGCGGCAGCCGTTGCGATCAGGAGCAGAGGGTTGGGGACGCCCGCAGTGGCGGCGACTGCAGCCAGGCCCACCACCACCGATTCGCTCGGAATCGGGGGGAAGAACCCGTCGATCACGCAGCAGGCGAAAACCAGGACGAGGACCCAGGGTTGCCCTGCGGCGGCGAGGATGAAGTCGTTGATTGCCTGCACAGCTTCCTAACGCGCGGCGGGGCCAGATCGATCCAAGCGCAGGCTCGGCCGGAGCCGGGCCTGCGCTTGACGGGTACTGCTGTGGAGTCAGTGTACCGCCGGCTCCGGCCGCCGCTGCCCTCTCCCGTACGGCTGTTATCCCCAGGGTTTGGGCACCGTAAGGGATAGGGCGACGGGCTTAGGCTATGCGGTCGATGATGAGCTTCTGGGCGGGCCGGGAGCCCTCGGGGGCGATCACGGCGGCGTGTTCGAGCGCTTCCTTGGCACGCTCGAACTTCTCCGGCGTGTCCGTGAGCAGGGTCATGAGCGGTTCGCCTGCCTTGACCGTGGCGCCGGGCTTGGCGTGCATCCGCACCCCGGCACCGGCCTGGACCTGGTCCTCCTTGCGGGCGCGCCCGGCACCGAGCCGCCAGGCAGCGACGCCGACGGCCATCGCGTCGAGCTCCACCAGGACACCGTCGGCCGGGGCGTAGATGACCTCGGATTCCTTGGCGACCGGGAGCTTGGCGCGCGGGTCTCCGCCCTGGGCCTCGATCATCCGGTTCCAGACGTCCATGGCCCGGCCGTCCCGGAGTGCTGCCCGGGGATCGGCGTCGCGGATGCCGGCGCACGCCAGCATTTCCTCCGCGAGCCGGACGGTGAGTTCGACGACGTCGTCCGGGCCTCCGCCGGCGAGGACCTCCACGGATTCCTCGACCTCGATCGCGTTGCCCGCGGTCAGGCCCAGCGGCGTGTTCATGTTGGTGAGCAGGGCCACCGTGTTGACGCCGGCGTCCTTGCCCAGGGCCACCATGGTTTCGGCCAGTTCGCGGGCGCGGGCCTCGTCCTTCATGAACGCGCCGCTGCCCACCTTGACGTCGAGCACCAGCGAGCCGGTGCCTTCGGCGATCTTCTTGCTCATGATCGAGGAGGCGATCAGCGGGATGGCCTCCACGGTCCCGGTGACATCGCGGAGCGCGTAGAGCTTCTTGTCCGCCGGGGCCAGCCCGGCGCCGGCCGCGCAAATGACCGCGCCGACGTCCTGGAGCTGGGCCATCATTTCCTCATTGCTCAGGGCCGCACGCCAGCCCGGGATGGCCTCGAGCTTGTCCAGGGTGCCGCCGGTGTGGCCGAGGCCGCGGCCCGAGAGCTGCGGCACTGCCACGCCAAACACCGCTACAAGCGGAGCCAGCGGCAGGGTGATCTTGTCCCCGACGCCGCCGGTGGAGTGCTTGTCCGACGTCGCCTTCACGCCGCCGTCGGGCCGCCGCAGGCTGGAGAAGTCCATCCGCTCGCCGGAGGCGATCATGGCCGCCGTCCAGCGGGAGATCTCGGCCCGGTCCATGCCGTTGAGCAGGATGGCCATGTTCAGGGCGGCCATCTGTTCGTCGGCGATGGCGCCGCGGGTGTACGCGTCGATTGTCCAGTCGATCTGGGCCGGGCTGAGCGCACCCTTGTCCCGCTTGATGCGGATGATGTCGACGGCGTCGAACGCTTCACTGTTGTTGGGGTTCTGTGTCGTTTGTGTCACCGGGGTTCCTCCAGGTGTTGGGGGCCAAAGGCATCGGGAAGGACCTGGTCCATGGTCTTGATTCCCTGCGTGGTCATGAGCTCCATGTCCGGAGCCCGGAATTCGTAGAGCAGCTGGCGGCAGCGCCCGCACGGCATGAGGACATTCCCGCCGGCGTCGACGCAGTAGAAGGCGCGCAGCCGTCCCCCGCCGGTCATTTGCAGGTTGCCCACCAGGGCGCACTCGGCGCACAGGGTCAGCCCGTAGCTGGCGTTTTCGACATTGCAGCCGCTGACGATCCGCCCGTCTCCGGTGAGGGCCGCGGCCCCCACCGGAAACTTCGAATACGGCGCATAGGCGTTCTTCATGGCGGACACTGCCGCGGCTTCGAGTGCAGCCCAGTCGACGTCGATGCTGTCCATTCTCAGCCCTTGATGTACGGTATGCCGTCAGCGGCCGGCGGCCGGGAGCGGCCGACGAGCCCGGCCACGGCAAACACGGTCACCACGTACGGCAGCATGGCCATGAACTGGCTCGGCACCGGGGTGCCGATGATCGTCACGATGCTCTGCAGGTTGTCGGCGAAGCCGAACAGCAGCGCGGCGAAGAACGCCCCGATCGGGTTCCAGCGGCCCAGGATCATGGCGGCGAGGGCAATGAAGCCGCGCCCGCCGGAGATTTCCTTGGTGAAGCTGTCGATCGCCACGAGGGTGAAGAACGATCCGCCGATCCCGGCGACGGCGCCGCCGAGCGTGACGTTCCAGAAGCGGGTCGCGTTGACCTTGATGCCCAGGGTGTCGGCCGCCTGCGGGTGCTCGCCCACGGCACGGACGCGCAGGCCCCACTTCGTCTTGAACAGTGCGACCCAGATCACGATGACTGCCACGTACATCAGGTAGCCCACCACGGACTGTTTGAAGAGGATGGGCCCGATCACGGGGATGCTGGACAGGACCGGGATATCGATGATGGGCAGCTCGGCGGGCGAGTTGTACTTCTCCGGATCGGACTGCATCACGGTGGTGAACAGGAAGCCGGTGAGCCCGGAGACCAGGACGTTGAGCACGACGCCGACGATGATCTGGTTGACCACGTACTTGATGCTGAACACTGCCAGCACCACCGACACAAGGGCGCCCGCCACGGCCGCCGCAAGCAGGCCCAGGTAGGGGTTGTGCGTCAGGCTGGCGACGAGCGCGGCCGTGAAGGCACCGCCCAGGAGCTGGCCTTCGATGGCGATGTTAACGACGCCGGCGCGTTCGCACAGCACACCGGACAGGGAGCCGAAGACGATCGGCACGGCGAGGGTCACGGATCCGGCGATGAGGCCGGCCAGCGAAATACTGGGGGTCCGGGCGCCGCCCACCACCCAGATCAGGAAGGCGACCACGAACACGACCGTGAACACGGCCGGCACCCAGCGCGGGGGCCGCCGGTTCGCTCTCGCCTTCAGGACCAGGGCGTAGCCCGCGAGGCCCAGCAGGATCAGGGAGAGCACCATGCCGGACAGGAATGCGGGTACTTCGATCGCCGGGAGCTGGAAGAAGTCTCCGCTGGATGAAACGCCGAACTTGGCGTTCGCCTGCGGGCCCAGCAGCCCGAAGAAGATGAACGCTACGGTGGCCAGCACCGCAAGCGTGACCGGCAACTTCCAAGTCACGGGCTTGGCGGACACCGTCGGCCTGTGGTTCTTCTCCGGCTGGGGTTTTCCTTCAACGGGCGAGGTTGCTGTTGTGCTCATGCGGCACCTCCGGTGGTTGCGGCCTGCTTGGTTTTGCCGGCGGTCGCGGCCTTCTTCTTGCGCGGGTTGAGTCCGAAGATCGCCCGGACCAGCGGCGGCGCCGCGATGAACAGCACGATGAGTGACTGGACCACGAGCACGATGTCGATCGGAGTTCCGGTCTGGATCTGCATCTGGACAGCGCCTGCGCGGAAGGCCCCGAACAGCAGGCCGGCGGCGAAGGTGCCCCATGGCGAGGACCGACCCAGCAGCGCGACCGTGATCGCGTCAAAGCCGTAGGTCGCCGCGACACCGTCGGTCAGGACCTTTTCGGTGCCCGCCACCTGTGCCACGCCGGCCAGGCCGGCCAGGCCACCGGCAATGGTCATCACCAGGATGGTGGCCCGGGAGACGTTGATGCCGGCGGTCAGGGCTGCCTTGGGGTTGGCCCCGACGGCACGGAATTCGAAACCGAGCGTGGAGCGGTTCAGCAGCCACGAAACAAACACGGTGGCCGCGATGGCCAGCAGGAATCCCAGGTGCAGCCGGTACTGGCTGCCGAAGATCAGCGGGTACGCGGCGCTGGGGTCCACGATGGGCGATATCGGCGTGTCCGCCCCCGGACGCTGGAACAAGTCCGTGTCGAGCAGGTAGCGCAGGAAATAGAGTGCGATGTAGTTGAACATGATGGTCACGATGACCTCGTGGGCGCCGGTCCGGGCTTTGAGCACGCCGACGATGCCGCCCCAGACGGCGCCGCCGATGACGCCGGCCACCAGGACCAGCAGCAGGTGTATCCCCAGCGGCAGGTGCAGCGCGAAGCCGACCCATGAGGCGAGGATGCCGGCCATGATGATCTGGCCCTGCGCACCGATGTTGAACAGGCCCGCGCGGAAGGCCAGGGCGACGCCGAGGCCGGCGGTGATCAGCGGGGTTGCGATGGTCAGCGTCTCCATGAGGGGGGCGAACTGTCCGGCCACGCCGTTCCCGCGGGGGTTGAAGACCGCGCCCTGGAAGAGGGCGACGTACGAATCGGTGGCGGCGGACCAGACGGCGATGAGGAAGTCACTGGGCCGGGCAAAGAGATAGCCCGCCGTGGTGCCGACAACCTTGTCCGTCATGGCGATGAGCAGGCCGCCGAGGATCAGTGCGAGCAGCACCGCCAGGATGGTCACGATGCCGTTGCCGGTGAAGATCTTGCGCAGCAGCGACTCCTCTTCCGGGGCACCCGGAAGAGCTCCGCTCTGGGTCGAGACCGGAACGGCCGATGGCTGGTGGGCGCCGCCCGCGGTGTCCAGCGAGGTGACGAAGTCTGCATCGTCCTCGAGCGGTTCAGGCTCCACGTCGGTGGCCTGCGATGCCGGAAGCCGGTCCGGGTCCGGTGCGGCCGCGGACCGCGGCTCGGTGTTCTCACTCATGGGGGTCTCCTACGGCGCCGGAGCCGGGCTCCTGCACGGACGGGGCGGCGGGGGCCGGGTTCATGGCCGGCTTCGTTGCGGGGTTTTCGGGCTGGGTGCCGGCCGGGGTTTCTGCTGCGTTCGCGGCCGGGTTTTCAGAAAGGGATCGGGCCGAGTGCCTGCCTGCGGCGTCGGTCTGGGCCTCGTCCGGGGAAACGCCGGCCATCATCAGACCCAGGACGTCACGACCGGTGCCGGCCGGGACGATCCCGACCAGCCGGCCCTTGTACAGCACGGCGATCCGGTCGGCGAGTTCAATCACCTCGTCCAGTTCGGTGGAGACGATCATGACGGGCGTGCCGTGGTCCCGCTCCGCGACGATCCGCTTGTGCAGGAACTCGATGGAGCCCACGTCCACGCCGCGGGTGGGCTGGGAGGCGATGAAAAGCCGCAGCGGCCGGGAGAGCTCCCGGGCCATGACGACCTTCTGCTGGTTGCCGCCGGACAGGGTGCCGGCTGCCAGCGAGCCGGACGGGGTGCGGACGTCGAATTCCTCGATCCGGGTCTTGGCGTTCTCCAGGACCTTGGCCGGGCTCATGCTGATGCCCTTGGCGAACGGCGCCTGGTCGTAGCGGTCCAGGATCAGGTTCTCGGCGATGGAGAACGTGCCGATCAGCCCGTCGAGGGAACGGTCCTCCGGGACGAACCCGACGCCGGCGTTGAGGACCTCCTTGACGCTGCGGCCCACGAGTTCTTCGCCGTCGAGGGTGATCGAGCCGTGGACCCGCTCGTGCAGGCCCAAAATGGCTTCGGTCAGTTCCGTCTGGCCGTTGCCCTGGACGCCGGCGACGGCGAGGATCTCGCCGCGGGCGATTCCGAAGCTGATCCCGTCCACCACGTGCTGGCCGTTGGGGGCGATGACGGTGAGGTCCTTGACCTCGAAGGTGGTCTCCTGCGGATTCGCGGGAGCCTTGTCCAGGGTCAGGCTCACGGCCCGGCCCACCATCATGGAGGCCAGCTCGGTGGTCGAGGCGCCGGGATCGGCCGAGCCCACTACCTTGCCGCGCCGGATGACGGTGATGGTGTCCGAAACGGCCTTCACCTCACGCAGCTTGTGGGAAATGAAGACGATCGAGGTGCCGTGGCTCTTGAGCTGGCGCATGATGTCCAGCAGTTCATCGGTGTCCTGCGGGGTCAGCACGGCCGTGGGCTCATCGAGGATGAGCACCTTGGCGTCGCGGACCAGTGCCTTGATGATCTCCACGCGCTGCTGCACGCCCACGGGGAGGTCTTCGATCAGCGCGTCGGGGTCGACGTCGAAACCGTACCGGTCCGAGATCTCCCGGATTTTCCGGCGGGTGTCATCCAGGTCCAGGAATCCGCCGGTCTTGGTGGTCTCCGCTCCCAGGGCAACGTTCTCCGCGACGGTGAAGACGGGGACCAGCATGAAGTGCTGGTGCACCATGCCGATGCCGGCCGCCATGGCGTCGCCGGGGCCGCGGAACGTGACCGGTTTGTCGTCGATTAGGATTTCGCCCTCTGTGGGCTCGTACAGTCCGTAGAGGACGTTCATCAGCGTGGACTTGCCAGCGCCGTTCTCACCGAGCAGACAGTGGATCTGCCCGGGTTCAACAACCACATCGATGTGATCGTTCGCTACCAGGGAGCCGAAGCGTTTGGTAATGCCCTTGAGTTCAAGTTTCAAAACTCTGACCAATCTCGAGGTGTCCGGACGGCTTGGTCCGGACGCGTAGGGGCGCTGCAGCACCAGCTTAGTGCCTGGGATCTGAGGCACTAAGGGCCGCAACGAAAAGCGCCACAGCCCGTGCGGTGGTGACCGGACGGGCCGTGGCGCTTAGCGGAGGAAGTTAGGCTTTCGGGCTGGCTGCGGATTCAACCTTCAGCTTGCCGTCGGCGATGTCCTTCTTGATCTGGTCCAGGTCGGACTTCAGTTCGGCCGGAACCTGGGAATCCATGTCGTGGAACGGGGCAAGCTGGACGCCGTCGTTCGCGAGGGTGCCAACGTACGGCTTGTTAGTGAACTGGCCGTCCTTGTCCTGCTTGACGACGGTCTCGACGGCCTCGCCCATCTGCTTCATGACGGAGGAGAGCATGATGTCCTTGTAATCCGGTGCCGTGAGGTAGCCGTCGGAGTCAACCCAGATGAGCTTGACGTCCTTGCCTGCTGCCTTGGCTTCCTGCAGGGCCGCGCCGGCACCCTTGCCGACCGGACCGGCGACGGGCATGACGATGTCGGCGCCCTGGTCCAGGAAGTTCTGGGTGAACTGCTTGCCCTTGTCCTGCTTTTCGAAGTCACCGGTGAAGGAGCCGTCCTGCTTGGCCTTGTCCCAGCCGAGAAGCTTGACGTCCTTGCCCTTCTTCTCGTTGTAGTACTTCACACCGTCGGCGAAACCGTCCATGAAGATGGTGACCGTGGGGATCTTGATGCCGCCGAACGTGGCGACCGTCCCGGTCTTGGTGGTGCCTGCTGCGAGGTAGCCGGCCAGGAACGCGGCCTGGGCGGTGTCGTAGATGATCGGCTTGACGTTGGCGACCGGGGTGTCGTAGCCGAAGTCGATGATGGCGAAGTGCTTGTCCGGGTTCGCGGTGGCCTGGGACTTGGTGGCGTCGCCGAGCAGGAAGCCGACCGTGATGGTCAGGTTGCAGCCGGCGGAGACCATGGCGCGCAGGTTCGGTTCGAAGTCGTTGTTGGTCTTGGACTCGGCCTGGTTCATCTCGATGCCGAGATCCTTCTTGGCCTTCTGCAGTCCCTCGTAGGACGACTGGTTGAACGACTGGTCGTCGAATCCACCCGAGTCGGACACGATGCAGCCCGTGTAGTTGCTGGCGGTGTTGGTGGCGGTGCTGGCCTCCGGGGCAGCTCCGCAGCCGGTCAGCAGGAGTGCAGCCGCGCCCGCGGTGGCAACGCCGGCCATTGATCCGCGCTTAAAGGTGGCACGCAGAGAGTTCTTCAATTTTCCTCCAGGAAGAAAGAGTAGGCGCTACGACGGAAGTTCAATGAGTGTCTGTCTGCGGTGTTCCGCTGATCTCTGTTGTCACTGATGGATTTCGCAGCACTGCGCCGAGGCGCACTTATGCAAGCTACTGTAGTGGCCTGCGCCACGTCCCGATAACACACGTCCCGGCGAATGCCCAGATTGTTGAGAACTTGTTACCTAGAGGTAGCCGGTGCCCGCCGCGACCACAGACGCCTCCGGCGCCGGTCCCCGCAGGAACCGGCGCCGGAGGCGTATGTGGCGGCACGGCGATTGCCGGGTGTCCGGCTACAGCCGCACGAGCATCTTGCCGGTGTTGGCGCCGTCGAGCAGGTCCATGAAGGCCTGCGGGGCGTTCTCCAGCCCGTCCACCACCGTCTCGTCGTAACGGACCGTTCCGTCGGCCAGCCAGCCGGACATGGTCTCGACGAACTCGGCCATGTGCTGCCAGTAGCCGCCCACCAGGAAGCCCTTGAGCGTCAGCTGTTTGCCGATCGCCAGCATGAGGTTCCGCGGCGCCGGCGTCGGTTCGGTCGCGTTGTACTGGGCGATGGCCCCGCACATGGCCACCCGGCCACCGGCCGTGAGGGCGGACAGCGCGGCTTCGAGGTGCTCGCCGCCGACGTTGTCGAAGTAGACGTCGATCCCGCGCTCACCCGCGGCCGCGGCGAGCTGTTCCGCCACGGGGCCGTCGTGGTAGTTGAACGCGGCGTCGAAGCCGAGTTCGAGCAGGCGTGCCACCTTTTCCGGCGAGCCGGCGCTGCCGATCACCCGGGACGCGCCCATGGCCTTGGCGATCTGCCCGACGAGCGAGCCGACCGCGCCGGCGGCGCCGGAGACGAACACGGCGTCGCCTGGCTTGAATTCTGCGACCTTCAGCAGTCCCGCGTAGGCGGTCAGCCCGGTCATGCCGAGGGCGCCGAGGAATGCTGACGCGGGGGCCAGATCGGTGCGCGCCACCGTGGTGGCCGCGGCATCGACGACGGCGTATTCGCGCCAGCCGAGGCCGTGCACCACCGTGTCGCCCACAGCGCGGCCTTCGGCCCGGGACGCGATGACTTCGCCGACGGCGCCGCCGTCGAGGGCGGTATCCAGCGCAAACGGCGCGGAGTAGGACTTGACGTCGTTCATGCGTCCGCGCATGTACGGGTCCACCGAGATTAACAGGTTGCGGACCAGGACCTGGCCGTCCTGCAGTTCGGGCAGCGCCGACTCGGCGAGGCGGAAGTTCGCCGGGACGGGGCGGCCGTGGGGGCGGGACGCCAGCTGGATCTCGCGGGTGGTGGCGGGAAGGGTGAGAGTTTCGGTGTTGTTGCTCATGCGGCTACCTCCAGGATGGTGATGTCGACAGTGATGTTGCCGCGGGTGGCGTTGGAGTACGGGCAGATCTGGTGGGCCTTGGCCACGAGGGCCTCGGCCGTGTCCCGGTCCACTGCGGGCAGGGCGATCTCAAGTTCGGCGGCCAGACCGTAGCCTGCACCGTCCTCGAGGGCGCCGAAGTGGATCTTGGCGGCGACGGCGGAGTCCGTCAGGTCGGCGCGCTCCTTGCGTCCCACCAGGCGCAGGGCGGAGTGGAAGCACGCGGCGTAGCCGGCGGCAAAGAGCTGTTCGGGGTTGGTGCCCGCGCCGTCACCGCCGAGTTCGACCGGGCTGGCAAGGGTGACGCTCAGCTTGCCGTCCTTGCTGATGGCGGTGCCGTCGCGGCCTTCGCCGGAGGCCAGGGCCTCTGCTGTGTAAAGGGTCTTCATGGTGTTTCCGTTCTGTCGGCGGGAAGAAGGGGTTCAGCGGGGAACTCGCCGGAAGCCTGCGGAGTCGCCGTAAACTTCCGGCGAGCTGGCACGCCTCCCGCGATTTCGACGTCGGCCGTGTGGGCCTGGGAAGGGTGGTGGAGGGGGAAGGGCTTAAGGGAAGGGCTTAGTGGGAGGCGTGAAGCGCGTTCGTCAGCCGGCCCAGGGTGTCGCGGAGCTGGTCCAGTTCCACGGCGGTGAGCCCGGCGGCGTCCGCCAGGCGCTGCGGGATTCCGCTGGCCTTGGCGCTCAGGGCGGCGCCGGCGCCGGTCAGGAAGATCTCCACGCGGCGCTCGTCCTCGGCGGAGCGGCGACGCTGGACGAGTCCGAGCGCTTCGAGCCGCTTGAGCAGCGGCGAGAGCGTGCCGGAGTCCAGGCCCAGCTCCTCCCCCAGTTCACGCACGCTGCGCGGCTCCGCTTCCCAGAGCACCAGCATGGCGAGGTACTGCGGGTAGGTCAGGCCGAGCTCCTCGAGCATGGGCCGGTAGGCGGCCGTGGCGGCACGTGAGGCAGAGTACATCGCAAAACACACCTGCCGGTTCAGGCGGAGCGCTTCCGGGCCGCCCGTGCGGGCCTCTTCTGACGTGGTCATGACTCCACCCTACGGCACAACTCAGTTGTGCGCAATTCAGTTGTGCACAACTGAATTGCGGAGCGGGAACCGCATCGACGTAGAAGGGGCCGCCGCGGCACGATTCCCCGCCGCTGCCGCCGAGTTTCCCCACGTTTGACGGGTGCCGACGGCGTGTCGGCCCGCACCGCCGGCGTGTCCCGGCGTCGTGCCGGAATAGGTGGGGAAACTCCGTGCGGCGGTCCCGGCCGGGTGCAGCAGGGCGGGCCCGGTGTAGGGGCCCGGGCGGAACGGCTTACAGGTCGCGGATGGTGCGCAGGGCCGCCGCCGTGAGCACCTGGATGCCCAGGCCCAGCGCCCGCTCATCGACGATGTAGTCGCCGCGGTGAAGGTCGTATTCTTCCCCGCCTGGCGTCTTCGTGCCGAGGCGCATCATGGCGCCGGGGGTGTCGGCCAGGAACCAGGCAAAGTCTTCCCCGCCCATGGACTGCGGGGTCAGGACCACGGCGCCCTCGCCGATTTCGGCGCGGGCCGCGGCCTCGATCAGCGCGGTCTCGTGCTCGGAGTTGACCACCGGCGGCACGCCGCGGGTGTGTTCCAGGTGGACATCGACGCCGTACGGCTCGGCGACCTGCCGGATGATGTCGTCGAGCAGCTCGCCGGCGTCGTGCCAGGCGTCGCGGTCCAGGCAGCGCATGGTGCCGGCCATGTAGCCGCTGCCCGGGATGGCGTTCGGGGCCGAGCCCGCGGAAATCTGCCCCCAGACCACGGACACGCCGCTGCGGACATCGACGCGGCGCGAGAGCACTGCGGGAACGTTGACCGCGATCTGCGCCAAGGCGAAAACCAGCTCCTCGGTCAGGTGCGGGCGCGAGGTGTGGCCGCCGCGGCCGGAGAGTTCAATCTTGATGGTGTCCGAGGCGGAGGTGATCGCCCCGATCCGGGTGCCGATCTTGCCGATCTCGATCCGGGGGTCGCAGTGCAGCGCCAGGATGCGCGGCACGCCTTCCAGGACACCCTGTTCGATGCACGAGGTGGCGCCGCCGGGCATGGTTTCCTCGGCCGGCTGGAAGATGATCCGGACGGTCCCGCTCAGCGGGGACGCCTCGTGCATGCGCTGCAGGACCAGCGCGATCCCAAGCATGGTGGCAGTGTGGACGTCGTGGCCGCAGGCATGGGTCACGCCGTGGTTCTTCGAGGCGAACTCAAGGCCAGTTTCCTCGATGATCGGCAGGGCATCGATATCCCCGCGCAGTGCGGTGGCGATGGGACCCTGCCCGACGTCGACCGTCAGGCCAGTGCCCTCGAGGCGGCGCGGCTTGAGCCCGGCTTCCTCGAGCCGTTTCGCCAGCTTATCGGTGGTGCGGAACTCCTTGAACGAAAGTTCCGGATGCGCATGGAGGTCGCGGCGGAAAGCGATCAGCTCCGGCAGGAGGGGCTCCAGCCACGGCCCCACGAGAGTCGTGGGCTCAGCTTCAGTCGAATAGTTGCGCACGGAATAACTCTATCGAGCGGCCAAAGAATAGCGGCATCGGGTACGGCGCGTTACGGATTGCTGAACACTGCACAGGCCGTGATCCGCTCCCCTCCGCCTACAGGACGTCGGTGTCGCCCTTGGCCTTGATGGCATCCACAGCCTGCTTGACCCGCTGCGAGTGCTCCTTCGTGGTGACCAGCAGGGCGTCCGGGGTGTCAACGATCACGACGTCCTTGATGCCGATCAGGGCGATCACCCGCTTGGTATCGGAGACCACCACGCCGCTCGCGTTCTCGGTGAAGACGCGTGCGCCCTCGCCCAGGACCGTGACCTCGTCGACTTCCTTGGCGCTGTTAAGCCGGCCCACGGAGGCGAAGTCCCCGACGTCGTCCCAGAGGAACGTTCCGGGCACCACGGCGACGTCGCCGGCGGCGGCGGCGGGCTCGGCGACGGCGTAGTCAATAGCGATCTTGGGCAGCGTGGGCCACACCCGGGCAGTGACGGCGTCGCGCTCCGGAGTGTCCCAGGCCTTGGCGATCTCCTGGAGTCCGGCGAAGAGCTCGGGCTGGTTGGCTTCGAGGTGCTTGAGCATCAGCGAGACCGGGGCCACGAACATGCCCGCGTTCCAGACATATTCGCCGCTGTCGACGTACTCCTGGGCCACTTCCTCGCTGGGCTTCTCCACGAACTCCACCACGGACTGCGCACTGGGCGCGTCCGGGATGTGGAGGTTCGCGCCGGAACGGATGTAGCCGAATCCGGTGGAGGGATGGGTCGGCTTGATGCCGATGGTGACGATCTTCCCCGCGGCCGCGGTGTAGACGGCTTCACGGACGGCGTCCTGGAAGAGATCGTCCGGGCTGATGACCTGGTCCGCGGCGAACGAGCCCATGATGATGTCCGGGTCCCGCTCGTGCAGGATGGCCGCGGCGAGGCCGATCGCAGCACCGGAGTCCTTGGGTTCGCTCTCCAGCACCAAGTCGGCTTCCAGGACCTCAGGCAGCTGGCGGCAGACGGCTGCCCTGTGGGCGGAGCCGGTCACCACCAGCACGTGCTTGCCGGCGACGGGCTGGAGGCGGTCATAGGTCGCGCGCAGCAGAGTACTGCCCGAACCAGTGAGGTCGTGAAGGAATTTCGGGGCCGCTGCCCGTGACAGGGGCCAGAGGCGGGTCCCCACCCCGCCCGCCGGAATAACCGCAATAAAACGGTCCAGCGGTGAATCCTGGCTTGTCACTTTGTCTGTAGTCATCACGGCTACTTTAGCCGACGGCGGCCAATTCGGTCCGAATTGGGCCGGGATCAGGCCCTTCCGGCGCCTGCGACCACGGTCAAATGTGGCGTTCGTCTCAAAACAAACGCAAAACCGCGCCGGGGCCTGTCAACAAGGAGTTCCCAAATTGAATAAGCTGTGAGCGAAGCCTAGATTTAGGCTTGAGCTTACGAGTGCTCTCGCAGCAGGCGTTCCCCCCGCGTGGATCCCATGCCAGCGCCGCTGTGTTGCAGGGAGGTTTATTCAGTGCCGACAAAACCAGCTGGCACCTTGTACCGCGGCCGTGAAGGCATGTGGTCCTGGGTTGGACACCGCATTACCGGTGTAGTGATTTTCTTCTTCTTGTTGGTCCACGTGCTGGACACCTCATTGGTGCGTGTGTCCCCCGAGGCCTACACCGCAGTGATTGGTGCCTACAAGAACCCCCTCATGGCCCTGGGTGAAACGGGCCTTGTGGCGGCGATCGTGTTCCACGCCTTCAACGGCCTGCGGATCATCGCCGTCGACTTCTGGAAGAAGGGTGCCAAGTACCAGCGTCAGATGCTCTGGACGGTCCTGGGCCTCTGGGTCGTCGTCATGGTCGGCTTCTCCATCCGCCACCTGTCCCTCGCCCTTGGAGGTCACTAAGCCATGACTGCAACCATTCAGAGTCCACGCAGTGGAAAGATCCAGCCCAAGTACCGCCGCACTGGCGGTTCCAAGGGCAACTTCGAGATGCTCGCCTGGCTCTTCATGCGCCTCTCCGGCGTCGTGCTGGTGGTGCTGATCTTCGGCCACCTGACGGTGAACCTGCTGGTCGGCGAGGGCATCCACGCGATCGACTTCGGCTTTGTGGCCGGCAAGTGGGCCGACCCGTTCTGGCAGTTCTGGGACCTGGCCATGCTGTGGCTCGCCATGCTGCACGGCACCAACGGCGTCCGCACGATCATCAATGACTACGCCGAGAAGGACGCAACGCGCCTTTGGCTGAAGATTGTGCTCTACGCGGCCACCACGGTCATCATCATCCTGGGCACCCTGGTCATCTTCACGTTCAATCCGTGCCCCGTGGCCAACGGCGTCCAGCTTCCCGGCGGTTTCTGCCCCGCGCCATAGGGCGCAGCCGATACGACTCAGCCGTAGCGGCGGAACCGCCGCGGACAGCAGCCCGTCCGGGCAGGAATCCGCGGTCCGTCACGGCAACTGATCTTGCCTGCCGAACGCAGGCGCAGATTGCACGAGACTTCACCGGGCAGGCGCTGCCTGCCGGTGGTTTATAGCGAATTTTGAGAGAAAGAGCGTCTGGTATGCAGGTCCATAAGTACGACGTCGTGATCGTCGGTGCCGGTGGCGCCGGGATGCGCGCGGCGATCGAATCAGGTCAGCGCGCCCGAACAGCAGTACTGACCAAGCTCTACCCCACGCGGTCCCACACCGGCGCGGCGCAGGGCGGCATGTGTGCAGCCCTGGCCAACGTCGAGGAAGACAACTGGGAGTGGCACACCTTCGACACCATCAAGGGCGGCGACTACCTGGTTGACCAGGACGCCGCCGAGGTCATGGCGAAGGAAGCGATCGACGCCGTCCTGGACCTGGAAAAGATGGGCCTGCCGTTCAACCGCACGCCCGAGGGCCGCATTGACCAGCGCCGCTTCGGTGGCCACACCCGCGACCACGGCAAGGCACCGGTCCGCCGCGCCTGCTACGCCGCCGACCGCACCGGCCACATGATCCTGCAGACCCTGTACCAGAACTGCGTCAAGCACAACGTCGAGTTCTACAACGAGTACTACGTCCTGGACCTGCTGACCGTCGAAGAGGACGCTGTCCGCGAGGACGGCACGCCGTACAAGCAGAAGCGCGTCGCCGGCGTCGTGTCCTACGACCTCGCCTCCGGCGAGCTGCACGTCTTCCAGGCCAAGTCCGTGGTGTTCGCCTCCGGCGGCGCCGGCAAGGTCTTCAAGACCACCTCCAACGCCCACACCCTGACCGGTGACGGCATGGGCATCGCGTTCCGCCGGGGCATCCCCCTGGAGGACATGGAATTCTTCCAGTTCCACCCGACCGGCCTGGCCGGCCTGGGCATCCTGCTCTCCGAGGCCGCCCGCGGCGAAGGCGCGATCCTGCGCAACTCCGAGGGTGAACGCTTCATGGAGCGCTACGCGCCCACCATCAAGGACCTCGCCCCGCGCGACATCGTGGCCCGCTCCATGGCCAACGAAGTCCGTGAGGGACGAGGCTGCGGCCCGAACAAGGACTACGTCCTCCTGGACCTGACGCACCTTGAGCCTGCGCACATCGATGCCAAGCTGCCGGACATCACCGAGTTCGCCCGCACCTACCTGGGCGTGGAGCCGTACACGGAGCCGGTTCCGGTGTTCCCGACGGCCCACTACGCCATGGGCGGCATCCCCACGAACATCAGCGCCGAGGTCCTCCAGGACAACGACACGGTGGTCCCGGGCCTCTACGCCGCCGGCGAGGTCGCCTGCGTCTCCGTCCACGGCTCCAACCGTCTGGGCACCAACTCGCTGCTGGACATCAACGTGTTCGGCAAGCGCGCCGGTATCGCCGCCGCCGAGTATGCCAAAACCGCCGACTTCGTGGAGCTCCCCGTTGACCCGGAGGCCTACACGCTGAACCTGCTGGAGCACGTCCGCACCTCTGACGGCACCGAGAAGGTCGCTGCGATCCGCAAGGAACTGCAGGACACCATGGACGCCAACATGCAGGTGTTCCGCACCGCCGACACGCTGAACCAGGTCCTGAAAGACATTGCCTCCTTCGAGGAGCGGTACCAGCGCATCAGCGTCCAGGACAAGGGCAAGCGCTTCAACCTGGACCTGCTCGAGGCCGTGGAGCTGGGCTTCCTGCTCGAGCTCGCCAAGGTCATGACCGTGGCGGCCCTGCACCGCGAGGAATCCCGCGGCGGCCACTTCCGCGAGGACTTCCCCGAGCGCGACGACGAAAAATTCATGAAGCACTCCATGGCGTACAAGGATGACCACGCCCCGGCGGACGGTTCCGCCGAGTCGATTGCCGGCATCCGGCTTGCCACCAAACCGGTGGTCTTTACGCGCTACGAGCCGATGGTGAGGAAGTACTAAGATGAGCGCTGAACTCGCTGAGCCAGCATCCAAGATCGAACTGCCCGCCGGCGTCGGCGGGGGCGGGGAAATCCCGTCCTTCGACGTCACGCTGCGCGTGCGCCGCTACAACCCCGAGGTCTCCGAGGACGCTACGTGGGATGACTTCAAGGTCACCATGTACGGCACCGACCGTGTCCTGGACGCCCTGCACAAGATCAAGTGGGAGATGGACGGCAGCGTCTCCTTCCGCCGTTCCTGCGCCCACGGCGTCTGCGGCTCCGATGCCATGCGCATCAACGGCCGCAACCGCCTCGCCTGCAAGACCCTGCTGAAGGACCTGGACACGTCCAAACCCATCACGGTCGAGCCCATCAAAGGCCTGCCGGTGGAGAAGGACCTGATCGTGGACATGGAGCCGTTCTTCCAGTCCTTCCGCGAAGTCATGCCGTTCCTGATCAACCGTGGCCACGAGCCCACCAAGGAACGCCTGCAGTCGGCCGAGGACCGCGAACGGTTCGATGACACCACCAAGTGCATCCTGTGCGCCGCGTGCACCTCGTCCTGCCCGGTGTTCTGGACCGACGGGCAGTACTTCGGCCCGGCGGCGATCGTCAACGCGCACCGCTTCATTTTCGATTCCCGTGATGACGCCGGCGACATGCGCTTGGAGATCCTCAACGACAAGGAAGGCGTGTGGCGCTGCCGCACCACCTTCAACTGCACCGAAGCATGCCCCCGCGGCATCCAGGTCACGCAGGCAATCGCTGAGGTCAAGCAGGCCATCCTGTCCCGCAAGGTCTAAGGACCGGTTCCACCGGCCCGCATTACCGGCTTCACCTTCAGTAGTTACCGACGACGGCGCCTCTCACCTTTCGGGTGGGGGCGCCGCCGTCGTTTCCGCCCTCAATGATTCGCCCTCACACGAAAGGGGACACTTTGTCCCACTCAGAAAAAGTCTCGTTCCTGGGTTCCACCGGCGAGCGGCTCTCCGGCGTGCTGGACCTGCCGGAGGGCCCGGTCAAGGGCTGGGGTGTGTTCTCGCACGGCTTCACCCTGGGCAAGGACAGCCCCTCGGCGTCGCGGATGTGCAAGGCCCTGGCGGACAACGGCGTGGGCATGCTCCGGTTCGACAACGTGGGGCTCGGAGAGTCGGCGGGAATGTGGTCGGAGGGGTCCTTCAGCCACAAGGTGGCCGACACCGTCAAGGCCGCCGAATTCATGCGGGACTCAGACCGCCGGGTTTCCCTGCTGGTGGGCCACTCGTTTGGCGGCGCGGCCGTCCTGTCCGCCGCGCGGCAGATCCCGGAGCTGAGGGCCGTGGCCACCGTGGGTGCCCCCTTCTCCCCCAAGCACGTGGCACACGTCTTTGACGCGGCCCTGGACCGGATCCTGAGCGAGGGAAGCGCCGAGGTGGACCTCGGCGGCAAGCGGGTGGAGATCCGCCGGCACTTCGTCGAGGACCTCGAGAACGCGGACCTGACGGACTGCATCCGGCAGCTGCACAAGCCGCTCATGGTGCTGCACTCCCCCACCGACAATACGGTCGGGATCGAAAACGCCAGCACCATCTTCCAGACGGCACGCCACCCGCGCAGCTTCGTCTCGCTGGAGGGCAGCGACCATCTCCTGACCGGCAAAGGCCAGGCGGCCCGTGCGGCGAAGATTATTTCGGCGTGGGCCGACCAGTACCTCGACGCCTGAACGCGGCGGCCAGCGGCCTGCGGCGGACCCGCGGCTCTACCGGGGTTTTACCCGGCTGGACGCGCCGGGCACCCCAGCCGGTGGTCGCGGCGGCGGGCCCGGCCTTGAGGTCCTCTTCCCGGATCGCCACCCACGCGGCGCAGATCACGTAGACCTGGCTGACCAGGTTGAACCAGATCAGCAGGCCGATGATGATGGCGAAGGGCGCCAGAATGGGGTTCTTGCCCGCGCTGGCCAGCAGCTGGGTGCTGAAGATCTGCAGGATGGTGGTGCCCACCGCGGCGAGAGTGGTCCCTTCCAGCAGGGAGCGCCGGGCTGGCTTCAGCCCGGCGGCCACCCGGTACATGATCACGGCGGTGCCCCAGCCGAGCAGCAGCGGGACGAGGATCGTGACGGAGGTCGTCAGCGGCCCGGCAACTATCGGTTCGAGGCCCAGCTGCCCGGTAACCCATCCGGCGGCCGTGCCGAAGATCAGCGAGGCGGCGGAACTGACTACCAGGGCCAGCCCCATCAGCAGCAGCGTGCCGACGTCCTTGAGTATCTGCAGGATCGGATTCATCACCAAAGGGCCGAGCTGCATCATGCTCCGCATACCGTCGCGGATGCCGCTGATCCAGCCCAGGGACGTGAACACCGTCACCACGGCGGCGATCCCGGCGGCCCAACCCAGGCTGGTGGGGTTCAGCAGCGCATAGGGGTCAACCAGCCCCTCGCTGCCGTCGACCTGCAACAGGCCGGGCGCGGCGGCGGCCACACTCCTGATGACCTGGTCCAGCAGGGCCGGGTGGTCGCTGAGCACGAGGCCCGCCAAGGACAAGCCAGTGGCCAACAGGCCCGTGATGGAGAAAAACATCCGGAAGCCGATGCCGGCACTCAACAGCGGGCCACGCTGACGCAGGTAGTGCGAGTATGCGCGCAGGGGCAGCAGCATGTTCAGCCGGGCCAGGAGCCAGTTCATCATCGCGATCAGGGACGCGACCATGCCGCCGCCGGAGCGCCGGGCCCGGCCCCATTCGACCCTCTTGCGGATGACTTCCAGTTTCAGCCCGGCCAGATCGGTGGGGAGCGGCGGCTTATCGGGCGCCTGCGGTGCCGTCCGGGCCTCTGTCGTGGTCAGGTTTGGTCCCAAAATCAAGCTCTTCCCGTAGCTGCCAGATGCCGTTGTCATCGTGCTCGTAAAGTCCCATGCTAGCCACAGGAAACGTGGCCCTGTAATCCTTCAGGACCGTTTCGGCCTCGTCGAGGCTTTCCGGGGCGACATCGTGGGCCACGGTGACGTGCGGGTGGTAACCGAACGGCAGTTCCCGCTCCAGGGGGCCGGACTGCAGCTGGCGGTGCAGGTTCACGCAGTCCCCGAAGCCGTCCTCTACGTTCAGGAAGACCACCGGGGACACCGGCCGGAAAGACCCGGTCCCTGCGATGGTCACAGTGAAGGGCTCCTGCCGCCGTGCCACATCCCGGACATGGCGCTGGGTCGCGGCCCAGTCCTTGGTCATGGTGGTGGTGACCAGCGTGATGTGGGCCGGGACGACGGCGGCCATGGGATCCCCGAAGGATGCCCGCCAGCGCTGGAGCTCCTCAGCGATGTCCGCCGGGAATCTCAGGATCACACCGATGCTGATGCCTTCGCTGCGCTGTCCGTTCGACGTGGCGGCTTTCGCGGTGACTTTGCTGACGGAGGACATTGACCTAGCGGACTCCCTGGGCGCCGGCATAGGGCAGGAAACCCACCTTGGCGTAGACGTCGCGCAGGGTCACCGAGGCAATCTCCCGGGCCTTGTCCGCGCCGAGGCCCAGCAGCCGGTCCAGCTCCGCGGGATCGTCCAGCAGCTCCTTGGCCCGGTTCCGGATCGGGGTCAGGTGCTCCGTGACCACCTCGGCGAGGTCCGCCTTCAGGTGGCCGTACATCTTTCCCTCATAGGCGGTGACGAGGGCGTCGACGCTTTGCCCGGTGATCGAGGAGTAGATGGTCAGCAGGTTGGACACGCCCGGCTTCGCCTCCCGGTCGAACCGGATCTCGGTCTCCGTGTCCGTCACGGCGGACTTGATCCGCTTGGCCGTGACCTTGGGCTCGTCCAGCAGGTTGATCAGCCCTGCCGGCGACTCCGCAGACTTGGACATCTTGGCGGTGGGGTGCTGCAGATCGTAGATCTTCGCGGATTCCTTCTGGATGAAGGGCTGCGGCACTGTGAACGTGTCGCCGAAGCGGGAGTTGAACCGCTGGGCCAGGTCACGGCTGAGTTCCACGTGCTGGCGCTGGTCCTCGCCGACGGGGACACCGTGCGGCTGGTACAGCAGGATGTCGGCTGCCTGCAGGATGGGGTAGGTGAACAGCCCCACGCTGGCATGGTCAGAACCCTGTTTGTGCGCCTTGTCCTTGAACTGGGTCATCCGGGACGCCTCGCCGAAGCCGGTGATGCAGTTCAGGACCCACGCCAGCTGGGCGTGCTCGGGCACCTGGGACTGGACGAAGAGCGTGCACTTGTCGACGTCGACGCCGCCGGCAATGTACTGTGCGGCCGTGACCCGGGTGCGGTGCGCCAGCTCGGCAGGATCCTGCGGAACGGTGATCGCGTGCAGGTCCGGGATGAAGAAGATGGCGTCGTACTCGTCCTGCATCCGGACCCAGTTCACGAGGGCGCCGAGGTAGTTGCCAAGGTGCAGGGAGTCGGCGGAGGGCTGCATGCCGGAGAGGATGCGGTGCCGGGCCGCGGTGGCCGCAGAGGCGTCCTTCGCGGTGGCAGTCTGAGCGTCGGGGGCGACGCCGTCCTGGGTCACAGTGGTCGCAGTTGAAGTGGTGGTCATTCGTGGAAGCCTTAAGACTAGAGCCGGTAGTCCACTACCAGCGGGGCGTGGTCGGAGAAGCGTGTGTCCCAGGACGCTGCCCGGTCAACAACGGCTGACACTGCGGCAGCAGCGAGAGCGGGCGTGGCCATGTGGTAATCGATGCGCCAGCCGGTGTCGTTGTCGAAGGCCTGGCCCCGTTGCGACCACCAAGTGTAGGGGCCGTCGACGTTACCCGCCAGGCCCCTGTGAACATCCTTCCAGCCGATTTCCTCGCCGAAGAAACGGTCAAAATAGGCCCGCTCTTCCGGCAGGAAGCCGGCACGTTTGACGTTGCCCTTCCAGTTCCTGATGTCCAGCTCCGTGTGGCCGACGTTGAGGTCGCCCACCACCAGCGCGTGGTCACTGTGCTTGGCGAGTTCGGGCAGCCGCTGGACCATGACGTCGAGGAAACGGAATTTGTCGTCCTGCTTGGGAGTGCCGGCCTCGCCCGAGTGCACGTAGGCGCTCACGACGGTCAGCTGTGAGGCCTGCCCGTCCGCGTCCCGCACGATGTAGTCCGCCTCGACCCAGCGTCCGGCCGTGGCAAAGAAGTCATCGCCGATCCCCACCCGGGTGGCCAGGGGCTCTTCCCGGGAGGCAATGGCAACGCCGGCCCGGCCCTTGGCCTCGGCCTCGGCGTGGAGAATGTACCAGCCCTCGCCGAGCAGTTCCTCGACGATCGCGTCCGGCGCGCGGACCTCCTGGAGGCACAGGATGTCCACCTCGCGCGGCTCAAGCCACTCCGCCATGCCCTTCTTGTAGGCGGCACGGAGGCCGTTGACGTTGACTGACGCGATGCGAAGGTGGTCCTTCTTCAATGCCGAGCTCACCCGATCCACTCTAGTCGATGATGGTTCCGCTGACGGGAGCGTCATCGCCGCCCGGGGATTTGATCATGTCCCGCGCGTTGGTGGCGGTGATCTCGATGGTCTCCAGGGCGCGGCTGATCGTGTCGCGGTCCGCCGCCTCGCCCTTCGCCCGCTCCTGCTCGACCACCCGGACCTGGACCTGGACGATCTTGAAGGAGTGGTCCAGCTTCATGTCGCGGACGCTGTCCGCTGCGCGGCTTTCGCTCACCACGCGGGTTCCGCCGTGGTCCGCGCTGCCCGCAGCCGGCGGCCGGCCCGCTGCGGCGTTGAACGCGTTCTGGGCCTCGGTCAGCCTGGCCCCGGCCTTCTTGGCGGCCTTCTGGATGCTGAACACGACGAAGGAGGCCAGCGCCAGCCAGAAGCCGGCGATGATCGCCACGATCCAGCCCACGACGTCGTTCTGGTTGGCCGCGAAGATCACGGCCACCACGAACGCGATGATGAAGACCAGCAGCCCCGGCCCGCTGATGCGGAACATGGAGAACCGGCCGCGGGCCGTGGTGTCGTTGGACGTGGACGAGGAGCTACCCAGAGATTGCATGAGCCCATTATCGCAAACGGGGCCGGCCGCCCGTTCCGCTTCCACCCCGGGCGAACGCCGCCCCGGCGCCCGGCCTGGGTCAGGACCAGCGTTTAGGTCAGGACCAGCTTTTAGGTCAGAACCAGCGTTTAGGTCAGGACCGGCGTTTAGGTCAGGACCAGGCAGAACGGGTGGCCGCTGGGGTCCGTGTAGACCCGGAACGTTTCCGTACCGGCGTCGAGGCTGGTGGCGCCGAGCCGGAGCACCTCGGCTTCGGCGGCGTCGAGGTCCCCGACGAGCACGTCCACGTGCATCTGCTGCGGGTGCTCGGCGTCGGGCCACCGCGGGCGGACCAGCCGTTCCACCCGCTCGGCGGCGTCGCCGATCGAAATCCATTCCTCGTCCTCCTGCACCCGGATCATCCCCAGCAGCTCCTGGTAAAAGCCGGCGAGCTTGTCCGGGTCCTCGCAGTCGATGACGAGGGCCTGCCATTTTCCGATCATGGGGTCTCCTTTTTGGAAGGACGGCTACTTGAGGAACAGTTTGCGCAGCCGGCTCGTGGTGAGCAGGACGCCGAGGGCAATCATGACGAGGTAGTAGCCGATATGCACGGCGGTGGCCGGGGTGAACACCCCCACGCTGATCTGGCGCAGCAGTTCCACGCCGTGCCACAGCGGCATGGCCTGGATCAGCCACTGGATGGACTGCGGGTAGACGCTGAGCGGGTAGAACGTGGCACTGAAGAGGAACATGGGCAGCATGACGAAGTTGATCCAGTCCATTTGCTGGAACGTCTTCATGTAGCTCGTGATCCCCATGCCGAAGCTCGCGAAGCCGAAGGCGATCAGCACCGAGGCCGGGATCATCAGGATGGCCCACGGCGTGGTGATGAGGCCCATCAGGCCCATGACGGCCGTGAAGCCGGTCGCGTACATGGCCCCGCGCAGCAGGGCGAGGAAGATTTCGCCCATGGCGACATCCAGCGGCCCCAGCGAGGTGTAGAGCATGCCCTGGTACAGCTTGGCGAAGTTCATCTTGAAAAAGACGTTCCACGTGGAGTCGTAGACGGCGCCGTTCATGGCGGACACGGCCAGCAGCGCCGGCGCGATGTACGCGGCGTAGCTGATTTCCTGCCCGCCCGGGCCCTGGACCGACCCGACAATGGCGCCCAGGCCCACGCCCATGGAGATCAGGTACAGCACGGGTTCGAAGAACCCGGAGACCATGACCATCCAGTTGCTGCTCTTGGTGGCCATGAGCCCGCGGGCGACGACGGCGCGGACGTTGCGGGAGTAGATGGGCCCGTAGCGGCGTCGGCGCGCGGCTTCGGTGACGCTGTGGTCCCCTGTGTTGAAACTTCCGGTCAGGACGCTCATGAGGCCATCCTTTTGGCGAACTGGCGTTTGGTCAGGATCCAGCCGGCAGCCGCCAGGCCCAGCAGGAAGAGGACGTGGACGACGGTGAGCCACGGCTCTTCCTCGTACCCGTAGCTGACCACGCGGCCAAGCTCGGTTCCGTGCCAGATCGGTGAGATCCAGCCGATCCAGCGGACTGCGAGCGGGAGCGTGTCCAGCGGGAAGAACGTGCCGGAGAACAGGAACAACGGCATGACGATGAACCGCATGACCATGGCGAACTGGCCCTTGTCGTGCTGGATGGTGGCCGCGTAGGCCATGAGCGGCAGGCCGAAGGACAGGCCGGCGAGGGTGGCGATGAGGATCGACACCCAGCCCCAGGCGCCGGGCGAGGCGCCGAAGAGCGCGACGACGGCGAAGTAGATGGCCGACTGCAGCAGGAAGCGCACCGTCACGGCGATGATCTGGCCGCCGGCGATCTGCTCGGGAGTCAGCGGTGAGGCGTGCGGGCCGTAGTAGACGCGCCGCCACTTGAAGCCGTCCATCACGGGGAAGGTGAACTCGTTGGCGGCCGTCATGACGGCGGCCGAGATCAGCAGGGCCGGCGCGATGTACGTCAGGTAGCTGACCCCGCCGAAGACGCCGGCGCCGTTGGCCTCGACCAGGGTGGCCAGGCCAACGCCCATCGCGAACAGGTAGGCCACCGGCTGTCCCACCCCGTACATCACGATGGTCCAGCCGTAGCCCTTCATGACCCGCAGGACCTGTTCGGCGTAGTAGAACGCGCCCCAGCGGCGGGCACGGGCGGCCGAGACTTCCGGCGAGTGCGCGCGCAGGGCCGTCCCCGCCGCGGCGCCCGCCGTCGTGCCCGCTGCCTGAATTGGCTTAGCCAGCTGCTCTTTCTTAGTCAACGAGGCTCCTGCCGGTCAGGCGCAGGAAGACGTCTTCGAGTGAGGAGCGGCGGACCAGTGAGGTGACCGGACGCAGGCCGCGGGCGGTGACCTGCTCCAGGGCGGCCTCGCCGTCGTGGGCGTAGATGAGCACCCGGTCCGGCAGGGTTTCCACGCGTTCGCCGATGCCGCCGAGCTCCGCGCCGACGCTCGCGTTGCGTTCCGAGCCGAAGCGCAGTTCCAGGACCTCGCGGGTGGAGTATTCGCGGATCAGGCTGGCCGGCGATCCCTCGGCCATGATTCTGCCCTTGTCCACCACAATCAGCCGGTCGCACAGCTGCTCGGCCTCGTCCATGTAGTGCGTGGTGAGGATCAGGGTGACGCCCTGTTCCTTGAGCCGGAACAGCCGGTCCCAGAGGATGTGCCGCGCCTGCGGGTCAAGGCCGGTCGTCGGCTCGTCCAGCAGCAGGATCCGGGGCTCGTTGATGAGCGAGCGGGCGATTGTCAGGCGCCGCTTCATGCCGCCGGAGAGGGCGTCGACCTTGGAGTTGGCCTTGTCGGTGAGCTGGGCGAATTCCAGCAGCTCGTCGGCCTTGGGCTTGAGGTAGCTCATGGGCAGGCCGAAATAGCGGCCGTAGACCAGCAGGTTGTCCCGGACTTTCAGTTCCTCGTCCAGGTTGTCCTGCTGCGGCACGACGCCCAGGTGGGCGCGGACCTCCGGCCCGTGCTGTTCGGGGTCCAGGCCCATGATATTCAGGCTGCCGGAGGTGCGTTGCGAGACCCCGCCGATCATCTTCATCGTGGTGGACTTGCCGGCGCCGTTGGGGCCCAGCAGGCCGAACGCTTCCCCGGCGGGAACGCGGAAGGAGATGCCGTCGACGGCGGTGACGTCGCCGTAACGCTTGGTCAGGTTCTCGGCGGTGATGACGTATGGGAGAGCGGCGTCGGAGGGGCTGCTCGCGCGTGATTCTTTAGAGGCAAGTTCGGACACCCGCACTACGGTAGTGGATCCCCGCAAACTATGAAAGAGTCTTTTCGTAAAAACTCCTGACGTATCCGTTCCGTTATGCCGGCAGGCGGTAGAACGTGCGGAATCCTGCGGTGGTTGGGCCCGCCGAAAGCCGGCCCAACCACCGCGGGAGCCTTAGGCGGGCCCCGGGCGGCGTTCCTCTGCTCAGCGGTTTTTCTCTGCCCATTGGCGTTCCGCGGTTTCCACCACGTTGGCGAGCAGCATGGCGCGGGTCATGGGCCCCACTCCCCCGGGGTTCGGCGAGAGCCAGGCGGCGACGTCGGCCGCAGCGGGGTCCACGTCGCCGGTGACCACTGCCTTGCCGCTGCCGTCATCGACCCGGCTGACACCGACGTCGAGCACGATCGCCCCGGGCTTGAGGTCCCCGGCCTTGATCATGTGCGGCTGCCCGGCGGCGGCAATCACGACGTCGGCCTGCCGCAGTTCTGCCGGCAGGTCCACCGTTCCGGTGTGGGCCAGGATGACCGTGGCATTGACGTCCTTGCGGGTCAGCAGCAGACCCACGGGACGGCCGATGGTGACGCCGCGGCCCACCACGAGGACGCGTTTGCCGTTCAGGTCGATCCCGTGCCGGGTCAGCAGCTCCACGCAGCCCTTGGGCGTGCACGGCAGCGGGGATTTCATGGGTCCGCTGACGTTGGCCACGAGCCGGCCCAGGTTCATCGGGTGCAGGCCGTCGGCGTCCTTCTCGGGATCCATGGCCTCCAGGATGACGTCCTGGTCGATGTGTTTGGGCAGGGGCAGCTGGACGATGTAGCCGGTGCATTCCGGGTTCTCGTTGAGCTCGCGGACCACGGCCAGGAGTTCGTCCTGGCTGGTCTCTTCCGGCAGGTCGCGGCGGATGGAGGTAATGCCCACCTCGGCGCAGTCCTTGTGCTTGCCGCCGACGTACCAGGTGCTGCCGGGATCGGAGCCCACCAGGATGGTGCCCAGCCCGGGCGTGATGCCCTGGGCCTTGAGCACGGCCACGCGCTCGGTCAGCTCGGCCTTGATGGCGGCGGCGGTGGCCTTGCCGTCAAGGATTCGTGCAGTTTCAGCCGTTTTTGCGGTGTGCGAAGAAGTCATGGCCTACCACTGCTCGTGCTGCGGGTACAGCGGGAAATCGGCGGCGAGCTTGTCCACGCGGGCCTGCAGGGGTTCGATCTCCGTGGCAGCTCCGGACTTCAGCGCCGTGGCGATGATGTCCGCCACCTCGGTGAATTCCTCGGCGCCGAAGCCGCGGGTGGCCAGGGCCGGTGTGCCGATGCGCAGGCCGGAGGTGACCATCGGCGGGCGGGGGTCGAACGGCACCGCGTTGCGGTTGACGGTGATGCCGATCGAGTGCAGGAGGTCCTCGGCCTGCTGGCCGTCCAGCTGGGAGTTGCGCAGGTCCACCAGGACCAGGTGCACGTCGGTGCCGCCGGTCAGGACCGAGACGCCCGCGCCGGCGACGTCGGCCTGGCCGAGGCGCTCGGCGATGATCTTGGCGCCTTCGAGCACACGCTCCTGGCGCTCCTTGAATTCCTCGGTGCCGGCGATCTTGAAGGCCACGGCCTTCGCCGCGATCACGTGCATGAGCGGGCCGCCCTGCTGGCCGGGGAACACGGCGGAGTTAAGCTTCTTGGCCCACTCCTGCTTGGCCAGGATCACGCCGGAGCGGGGACCGGACAGCGTCTTGTGCACGGTGGAGGTCACGACGTCGGAGTACGGCACCGGGCTCGGGTGCAGTCCGGCGGCGACGAGGCCGGCGAAGTGCGCCATGTCGGTCCAGAGCAGGGCGCCGACCTCGTCGGCGATCGAACGGAAGGCCGCGAAATCGAGGTGCCTCGGGTAGGCGGACCAGCCGGCGATGATCACCTGGGGCTTTTCGGCGATGGCCTGCTCGCGCAGCTTGTCCATGTCGATCCGGAAGTCATCTTCCTCGACCTGGTAGGCGGCGACGTTGTAGAGCTTTCCGGAGAAGTTCAGCTTCATGCCGTGGGTGAGGTGCCCGCCGTGGGCCAGGGACAGGCCCAGGATCTTGTCGCCCGGGGTGATCATGGCGGCGAGCGCGGCGGCGTTGGCCTGCGCGCCGGAGTGCGGCTGCACGTTGGCATATTCGGCGCCGAAGAGGTCCTTGACGCGGTCGATCGCGAGCTGCTCGGCGACGTCGACGTATTCACATCCGCCGTAGTAGCGGCGTCCCGGGTAGCCCTCGGCGTACTTGTTGGTCAGGACGGAGCCCTGGGCTTCCATCACGGCGCGCGGGGCGAAGTTCTCGGAAGCGATCATTTCCAGGGTGCCGCGCTGGCGGCCAAGTTCCTGGGCAAGGACGGCGGCGATTTCAGGGTCGAGTTCGGCCAGCGGCTGGTTGCTCACGGCGGCTGAGGTGGCGGTGGTAGTAGTCACGAGGAACTCCTGGTTGGCAACGGGTACGGCTATTGGTCAGGCTACCGGCTGGCCCGTTGCACCGCCCCTTGATTACGGGCCCCTTGACAGCGGGCCGCGACAGCGGCGGCCGGCACCCCGCACGGGCACCAGCAACGGTGCGGCAGCGGTGATGCTGCCGACCGGTAAGACATGACCCTCGGCCCAGGCGTACGATCCGTGGTCTTCGTGAGTGCCGCTCCCTGATGGTTAGCCATCCAACGCCAGTTGCGACGGGTTAACACTACCAAAACCCTTTCAAAACTGCCCTTGAAGCGCAGGTAGGCTGTTCCTCGTGACTGATGAGAACCTGACTGCCTCCTACATCCTGACTCTCTCCTGCCCTGACCGGCCGGGCATCGTGCACGCCGTCGCCGGGGCCCTCCTGGTGGCGGGCTGCAATATTACAGATTCCCAGCAGTACGGCAGCCAGGGCACGGGCACCTTTTTCATGCGGGTCGAGGCGACGACGGCGGCGTCCCAGGCGGAGCTGCAGGCGGCGATGGAACCCGTGGCGCAGGCCTTCGGGATGCAGTGGAGCCTCAACCCGGCAGACCGGAAGGTCCGCACCCTGCTGATGGCCAGCACGTCCGCCCACTGCCTGAACGACCTGCTGTTCCTGCAGCGCTCCGGAACCCTGCCGATCGACATTCCGGCCATCGTGTCCAACCACCGCGACCTCGAGGGTTTGGCGGAGTTCTACGGCATCCCGTTCCACCACATCCCGGTCACCCCGGACACCAAAGTCCAGGCGGAGGACGCCCTCCGGGTCCTGATGAAGGAACACGACATCGAGCTCACCGTCCTGGCCCGGTACATGCAGATCATCTCGGACGAGCTCTGCACCGAGCTGACGGGCAAGGCCATCAACATCCACCACTCGTTCCTGCCCTCCTTCAAGGGTGCCAAGCCCTACCACCAGGCGCATGCCCGCGGCGTGAAGCTCATCGGCGCCACGGCGCACTACGTCACGGCGGCCCTGGATGAGGGGCCCATCATCGAGCAGGAAGTCATCCGCGTGGACCACCGGCGCACCGCGGAGCAGTTCGTCCAGATGGGCCGCGATGTGGAGGGCCGGACCCTCGCCCAGGCCGTGCAGTGGCATGCCGAGCACCGCGTCCTGCTCGACGGCAACCGGACGGTTGTCTTTAACTAGAAGCGGTCATTAACTGGAGCTATGGAATCCTCCCGCAGGGACCGGCTCGAATCGTTTGTGGCGCTGTTGAAGAACGAGGGCCGGCACGGCGTGCTGGGCCTGGATTGCGGCCCGGGCGCCGACGGGCTGCACTTTGTGCAGTCCGGCATCCATTTCACCGGTGTCGACCAGTCCGAGGAGAACATCCACATCGCCCGATCCCACGGGCTGGAAGCCTCCGTGGCCGGACCGGTCTCCCTGCCGTTCGCCGATGCCGCGTTTGCCTCAGTGTGGGCGGTGGACGCCCTGGCGGGCCTGCCTGCGGAACAGTGGGACGACGTCGTCCGCGAACTCGGGCGGGTGGCGGAACCGGGCGCGCCGATCGCCGTCGTACTCCCCGCACCCGAACCGCGCAGCGAGGGCGAGGGCGAGGGTGAGGTCGACGGCGAGGGAGAGGGCCACGGCGACGGGTTCACGGTGCTCCGCTCCCCCGCCTGACCCAACTGACTCGCAGCAGGGGCCGTTTTGGGCGCTCATAACGGCCCCTGCTGCGAGTCAGTTGGGCGGGCAGGTGTCCTAGGCTGGAGGCATGGCTCCCCTCTACGCATTCGCCGGTACCACTCCGGCCGTCCATGACTCCGCCTTCGTCGCGCCCACGGCGTCCGTGATCGGCAACGCCACCCTGGCCGAGAACTCGAGCGCCTTCTACGGTGTCAGCGTCCGCGCCGATACCGCCGCCATCACCGTCGGCGCCGGCAGCAACCTGCAGGACAACGTGGTGCTGCACGCCGACCCCGGCTTCCCCTGCACCGTCGGTGCGCGGGTCAGCGTCGGCCACAGCGCCGTGGTCCACGGCTGCACCGTTGAGGACGACTGCCTGATCGGTATGAGCGCCACCATCCTCAACGGGGCCGTGATCGGCGCCGGGTCCCTCATCGCCGCCGGTGCCGTGGTGCTGGAGGGCACCGTCATCCCGCCCCGCTCGCTGGTGGCAGGAGTTCCGGCCAAGGTCCGGCGCGAGCTCAGCGACGAGGAGTTCGCCGGTGTCCAGCACAACGCCGCCCACTATCAGGAACTGGCACGCGCGCACCGCGAACTTCACAGCGCCTGAGGAAACCGGCGCCGGGGCCGGCGCCGCTCAGTCCAGGGCTATCGGCCCGAGCTCGGAGAGCAGCTCGCCCGGTCCGGGATTCCCGGCGGGGGTGGAGCCGCCGAGGTGGTTGACCACGCCCCAGACGGCGTTGAGCCCTGTGGTGACGGCTCCCTCGGCCCAGCCGGCGGTGAAGGAGACGTCGTCTCCGGCGAGGAAGATCCCGCGCTGTTCGGCCGGCAGCCCGTCCTGTTTGAAGTGCGTGAAGAGCCGTTGCTGGTAGCGGTAGTGTCCCGGCAGGTTGGCTTTGAAGGCGCCCATGAAGTTCGGGTCGGCCTCCCAGGAGACCGTGATCGGCTGGCCCACGATGTGGCTGGCGATATCCACCCCGGGGTAGATCTGCTGCAGCGAGTGCAACATGAGCTCCGCCCGTTCCTCCGCGGTGAGCGAGAGCCACTTCAGCGCGTCGTCGTTCCAGGTGTAGGACAGCAGGATCACGGCCGGCTGGTCCGGGCCGTTGTCCAGCAGGTAGGTGGCACGGTTCAGCCGGTCGGTCAGCGTCATGGACAGGACCTCGCGGCCGGTGGCCGGGTCGATGTCCTTCCAGAACGGCCGGTCCACCATGACGAAGGTCTTGGAGGACTGCATGTAGTGGGAGCGCTCGATCGCCGTCCACAGTTCGGCGGGGAACAGGGCCTCGTCCGTGTGGATCCTGGTCGAGAGCAGCCATGACTGGCAGGTGGTCACCACCGCCGGGTAGGCGGATTCGCGACCCCAGCGTTCCCGGATCCGGAAGTCGCCGCCGCCGTCGCGGGCGATGCGGTCCACGGCGCCGCGCGGCGCGCCTGCGTGCAGCGAGGCCAGCGAGGTGCCGTCCGGCCAGTGGGCCATGCCCGACGGCGCGTGCTCCCACAGTGCCTCGGGGAGCCGCTGCGCGCCGCCGTCGATGAGCCGGTGCCGGTCATCGGCGTCGGTGTAGACCACGCGAAGGATTTCGAGGATCGAGTTGGGGAAGTCGGTGTCCCAGCCACCGGTGCCGAATCCCACCTGCCCGAAGGCCTCGCGGTGGGCGAATCCGGCTTCCTTGAAGGAGTCGCTGCCGGCGATGAAGCCGTAGAACGTCTGCTCGTCCAACTGCGGGAGCAGCGCGTTCCAGAGGTCCTTGATCCGGGCTGTGTCCCGGGCGCGGATGGCGTCCTGCATCTCGGCGAACGCGGCGCCGTCGTTCACGGCAGCCTTCCACGCGTCCGCCACCTCACGGAAGAACGGCGGCAGGTCCGCGGCGGTCTCGGCATAGTATTTCTGGCCCGCGAGCTCGATCACCGTGCTGGAGGTCGCCGGCGCCAGCGGATTGGGGAAGGCCCGGGTCTGCAGCCCGAGCAGGTCCACGTAGTGGTAGAAGGCCTTGCCGGATTCCGGGAAACGCATTCCGCCAAGGTCCGCCACGATCCCCGGCGCGGACGGGAAACTGGCGGTCCGCAGCCGGCCGCCGATCCTGTCGGCCTCGTAGACAACCGGCCGCAGGCCCAGCTTCATGAGCTCATACGCGGTCACCAGTCCGGACAGTCCGGCACCGACGACGGCGACCTCCGTCCCGTACAGCTCGGGCGGCACCGATCCCAGGCCCTCCGGGTGGGCGAGGTAGTGGTCGTAGCTGAACGGGAAGTCCGGATTCAGCATGGTGATGGGCACCGCGCCCGATTCAGCAGCGGACCGGGGAGCCGGAAGTTCGGTGGCGATGGTCATGAGATCTCTGCCTTCATTTCCTGGTGTGTGGTGGTGTTGTCAGGGTGGCGGCTTGATAGGTCAAGGTAGTCCTCGTGGCTCAGCGCAGCCACCCTGGAGTTCTTCCGGCCGTAGCCGAAGTAGGCGGCACAGCCAACGAGCATCCAGGCCCCGAACACCGCCCAGGTCTCGGCGCCGAGGTTGGCCATGAGGTAAGCGCACATGAGGGCGCCGAGAACCGGTGTCAGCGGAAAGAGCGGGACGCGGAAGCTGCGAGTGAGTTCGGGCCGGGTCCGCCGCAGGTAGATGACTGCCACGTTCACCAGGGCGAAGGCGAACAGGGTACCGATGCTGGTCGCGTCCGCGAGGGCACCGAGCGGCACCAGGCCGGCGGTCAGTGCGACGGCGGTGCCCACGATCAGGGTTCCGGCAGCCGGCGTGCCGGTCCGGGCCGAGATCCGGCCGAAGACCTTGGGCACCAGGCCGTCGCGCGACATCGAAAGCAGGATCCGGGTCTGCCCGTAAAGCACGGTCAGCACGATGCTGGCGATGGCGAGCACGGCGCCGACGGCGAACACCACGCCAACCCACGGCTGGCCGGTGATTTCCTCAAGGATCTTCACGAGGGCCGCCTCGGTGCCGTCGAACCAGCCCCAGGGGCGCGCGCCGATGGCGGCGACGGCCACAAGCACATAGATGCTGGTGACGATCAGCATGGAGAGCAGGATGGCCCGCGGGAGGTCGCGCTTGGGATTCCGGGCCTCCTCGCCGGCCGTGGAGGCGGCATCGAAGCCGATGTAGGAGAAGAAGACCCGGGAGGCTGCGGCGGAGACGCCGGCGGCGCCCATCGGCATGAGGGGTTCGAAGTGTCCGCCGTTGAAGGCGGTGAAGGCCACGGCGCAGAAGAACAGCAGGATGCCGACCTTGACCAGGACGATCGCCGTGTTGATCCAGGCGCTCTCCTTGGCGCCGCGGACCAACAGCACGGTGGCCAGGGCGACAATCACGATTGCGGGCACGTTCAGCACGCCGCCGGCTCCCGGCGGTTGCGAGATGGCGTCCGGGAGTTCCAGGCCGAAGACCGCCAGGGCCTCGTTGACGTACTGGCCCGCACCGACCGCGACGGCGGCCACCGAGACGGCGTATTCGAGCACCAGGCACCAGCCGCAGATCCAGGCCATGCCCTCGCCCATGGTGGCATAGGTGTAGGAGTAGCTGGAACCGGCGGCAGGGACCAGGCCGGCCATCTCCGCGTAGGACACGGCGGAGAGCAGGGCGGCGAAGCCGGCGATGGCGAAGGAGATCCAGATGGCCGGGCCGGCGAGCGGCACCGATTGGCCCAGGATGACCAGGATGCCGGTGCCCAGGGTGGCGCCGACGCTGATCATGGTCAGCTGCAGGACACCGAAGCTGCGGACCAGCCGCGTGCCGCCGTGTCCGGTCTCGGCCTCGCGGACCAGCTGTCCGATCGGCTTGCGGCGCAGGAGCTGGGCGGTGAGCCCGGGACGGCCGGCTTCCGCCGGCGGGCGTTCGCCGATCAGAGTTGGCACAGTCATCATTGACGTCCTTATCTTCAGTAGTGGTCGGTTTCCCGAACCAACCCTAGGCGTGTGAGCCACCTCTCAAGGTTGTGCAAAACGACCTGTAGTCTTCACTCATGAGACTTAATGCACTTGGACTCCGCAGGCCGGGCGGCCGGCACGGGGGCCGCGGCCGTGGCTGCTGAGGACCCGGAGCGGCTCGGCTTCGTCACTCTGGCGCAGTTCCTGGGCCAGTTGCCGGCACTGGCCGTCGTGCACGACGGCGGCAACGGCCAGGAGCGCCTGCGCTGGGTGGAGCCCAGCGAACTGGAAGATCCCACCCCCTACCTGCTCGACGGCGAGTTCCTGCTCACGGCCGGCCTGCCGTTCGTGGGCGGGGGCGGCAGCGAGGAGGCGGTGGACGCTTACGTGCGGCGCCTGGTGCAGGCCCGCGTGGGCGCCCTGGGCTTTGGCCTGGAACCGTACTTCAACGCCGTGCCCGATGCCGTGGTGCGGGCCTGCCGGCAGCACAACCTGACCCTGGTCGCCATCCCGGAGAGCCTCCCGTTCGCCGCGCTGGGACTGGAATTCTCCCGGCTCCTGGAGTCGGACAACGCCAAGACCTTCCGCCAGTTGGCCGACACCAGCCGGCAGCTCATGCGCGCGGTCTTGTCCGCGCGCCCCGAGCACGAACTCCTCGCGGCCCTGGTCCAGCGCGTCCCGGTTTGGGCCGTGCTGGTCGGCGCCGACGGGCGGGTGCGCGCCCGCGGTTCGGGCCCCTCCCCCGGTCCGCGGGCCGCCGGCGCCGCTGCCGGCACCGTGCCGGGAGTTGACTCAGCCGACCTGCAGCCGCTGCTGGCCAGGCTGCTCGCCGGCAGTGGTCCGCGGGTCGAGATGGATTCGTTCGACGCCGCGGGCTCGTCCCTCGTCTTCGGGTATCCGCTGCGCAGCACCCGGGACGCCAACCTCGGCGCGCTCATCCTCGGCACGGACGCCCCGCTGACCCCGGCCCAGAACAGCGTTGTCTCCACCGCGGTCGGGCTGCTGGAACTGCTGGTCCGCCAGCGCATCAGCGGCTCCCTGGCCCCGAGCCAGCTGGCCACGGCGCTGCTGCTGCACCCGGAGAGCGTGGCCTCAGGATCCGCACGGCATGTCAACGGGTTCAAGGACCTGCTGGCCCAAAGCATCTCCTCCACCCGGTCCGGCCAGCTGCGGGTCGTGCAGGGTCTCCGGATTGACGCCGCCCCGGACAGCTCCCGGACCCCGGGCGGACCGGGCGAGGCTCCGGTGCGGGCGCTGCTGGAGTGGCGGCGGCTGTTCGACACCAAACTCGTGGAGCTCACCGAGTACGGCTTTGCCGCCATTACCCGGTTAAAGGTCGACGACGCCCTGCTCGCCGAAGTGGAGCGGCTCGGCTGGCGCCTGGTGATCGGCAGCGGCACCGATTTCGCGAACCTGCCGGAGGCTTACCGGCAGGCCGCTTCACTGCGCAACCGCGTTCTCACGAGCCGCCGGAGCGTCCGGGCGGATGACGTGACGTGGTCGGTGGCCGGCCTGTTGGGACCCGCTGCCGGCACCCTGCTGGCGGGCCATCTGCTGGCGCCCCTGCTCGCCCTCGAGCCGGAGCGCCGCGACAGCCTGCTCGGCATCCTGCGGGCCTGGCTGGGCGAAAACGGAAGCTGGGACGCCACGGCAAAGGCCACGGGACTGCATCGAAACAGCGTCCGCCGGCAGATCGGCATCATCGCTGAGCTGCTGGGCCTTGACCTCAACCAGGCCCAGGCCCGCGCGGAACTCTGGATCGCCCTGCAGTACCAGGCCGAGCCTGAGCCGCCCGCCCCGGCCACCGCAGGTCAGGCGTCCAGTGCACCGGCCAGCGCAGGTCTGGCGTCGGCTGCCGGTCAGACTCCCCAGGAGCGGTAGATCTCCGGGCGGCGGTCGCGCAGGTAGTCCACGGCGTCCTCGATGCCGTCTGCCGCGGCGCGGCCGGTCTCACCCAGCTCGGCAAACAACAGTTCCGGCCCGGCCCCGGCCGCGGCCAGGACCGAGCCGTCCGGGCCCGCGACCATGCTGCCGCCGCGGAAGTCGCCGTCATCCTCCGAACCGGTGTGATTGGCGTAGGCGACCGTCAGCTGGTTCTCCAGGGCGCGGGCCCGGATCAGCACCTGCGGCACGACGTCGAATCCGCCGGCGAGTGCCGTCGGCACCAGCAGCAGGTCCGCGCCGCGCAGGGCGGCCGCCCGCGCCGACTCGGGAAACTCGATGTCGTAGCAGATGACCAGCGCCGTTTTGTGCCCGTGGAAATCCACGACGCCGGGGGCAGCCGCGGCGGGCGTGAACGCCGCCCGCTCGTCCGGGCCGAACAGGTGCACCTTGTCGTAACTGAGCAGCTCCTCGCCCGCCTCGTCGACCAGGGTGGCGGAAATGTGCCACCCGCCGGCCGGCGTCACCGTGGGCAGGCTGTAGACCAGGGCGATGTCGTTGCGCCGCGCGATGCCGGCCAGGGCTTCCCGGAGCGCGGGCAACCTGCCGGGATCGAACGCCTCCCGCAGCCGCCGCGGCGCGTAGCCCACGGGGAAGAGTTCCGGGGTCACCAGCAGCTGCGCGCCCGCGGCGGACGCCTTACGCGCCGCGGCCTCCACCGCGGCGCAGTTCGCCTCGATGTCCAGCACGGCGGAGTTCGCCTGCATCAGGGCCAGCAGCACCATTACCACCTCACGTTTCCGGACGCCTCCGCGGGTCGCGGCGGGTTCTCCCGACCAGAGTAGCCGTGTCCCGGAACGCGGGGTGTGGTGCAATTCCACCCGGCCAGCGTGCCGGCGGGGCAGAACGTCCTTGCCGCGGAGACGGCGGGTGCTGAACGCCCTCTCCCCGGCATTCGACCGGCGCGGCCGTTATCGTTGCGTTAACTTCTTGACTACAAGGCGCGAATGCGTCACGCTTCATAGCATGCCCTCACCAACGCGCTCAACGAGGAGCCGAACCAAGAACCCCGGATCGCAGTCCGCCCTCCGGCATTTGAACCAGCAGCGGATCATCGAATGCCTCCTCGCGGGCCCATCCACGCAGGCGGAACTGGCCCGCCAGACCGGGCTTTCGACAGCCACGGTCTCGAACATCGTCAAAATCATGCAGGACGCCGGGCTGGCCTCGACTGAACCGATCACCAGTTCCGGGCGGCGCGCCCTGAACGTCCGGCTCAACAGCAACGGAGCCGTCGCCGTCGGAATCGACTTCGGCCGGCGCCACCTGCGCGTCGTGCTGGCCTCGCTGAGTTACCACGTGATCGCCGAAGAGTCGGTCCTGCTGCCCCTGGGCCATCACGCCGAGGAAGGCATCCAGGCCGCCGTCGGCGTGCTGGACCGGCTGCTCACGGACAGCGGTGTGGAACGCAGCGCCCTGGTGGGTGCCGGCGTCGGAATTCCCGGCCCGATCGACCGCCGCACAGGCACCGTGGCGCAAGGCGCGATCCTGCCCGAATGGGTGGGCATCAACATCCTCAAACGCCTAGAAGAAGCGCTGGAACTCCCCGTCTTTGTGGACAACGACGCCAACCTGGGCGCCCTCTCCGAGGTCACCTGGGGGCCGCACAGCGGCATCAGCAACCTGATGTTCCTCAAGATCGGCTCGGGCATCGGTGCGGGGCTGATCCTCAACGGCGCCCCGTACTACGGCAACGTGGGCATCACCGGCGAAATCGGCCATGCCACCATCCACGAGCACGGGCTGATCTGCCGCTGCGGGAACCGCGGCTGCCTGGAAACCATCGCCTCCACCACCACCATGATCGAGCTCCTGAGCCGCGGCGAGGACCGGCCGCTCTCGCCCGGGGACATCGTTCGCAAGGCACTGGAGAAGGACTCCGCCACGCTCCGTGTCGTGGACGACGCCGGGCTCGCCGTCGGGCGCGCGCTGGGCAACGTGGCGAACCTGATCAACCCCGAGGTCATTGTGGTCGGCGGCCCGCTGGCGGGCCTTGGCCAGCTGCTGCTGGACCCGATCCGGCGCGGCCTGATCCGCCACGCGGTGCCGGTCATTGGCGAGACAACCACCCTCACGATGTCGTCCCTGGGCGACCGGGCCGAGGCCCTCGGGGCCACGGCTTTGGTCTTCCAGCACGCCGGAATCCGGCGAAACTAACCATTTCGTTATGTGCCTGTTGCGTTAAAGACTTGACGACAAGGGCTGTGATCCAGTTTACTTTTCCATCAGACGGCCCTGCGGTTTGCAGGGGCGGACAACGAAGTCATGCATTGGAGGCGTAAGGGCAGATGACGTCCCTCAACACGCACAGTGATCCGCTAATCCTCGAGATGCGCTCCATCACCAAGGAGTTCCCCGGCGTTAAAGCTTTGGCCGATGTGAGCCTGCGGGTGAAGGCCGGCGAGATCCACGCCATCTGCGGTGAGAACGGCGCCGGGAAATCGACCCTGATGAAGGTGCTCTCGGGTGTGTACCCCTACGGCACGTACACCGGGGACATCGTTTACCAGAACGAAGTCCAGGAGTTCAAGGACATCCGGGCCAGCGAGCACGCCGGCATCGTGATCATCCACCAGGAACTCGCGCTCATCCCCGAACTGTCGATCATGGAAAACATCTTCCTCGGCAACGAGCCCACCAAGCGCGGCGTGATCGACTGGGCCGAGGCCCGGACCCGGTCCACCGAACTGCTGGCCCGCGTGGGGCTGCGCGAGGACCCGGACACCCCCATCAAGGAGATCGGCGTCGGCAAGCAGCAGTTGGTCGAGATCGCCAAAGCCCTGAACAAGTCGGTCAAGCTCCTGATCCTGGACGAGCCCACGGCGGCGCTGAACGAGTCCGACTCCCAGCACCTGCTGGACCTCATGCTGGGCCTCAAGGGCCGCGGAATCACCTCGATCATCATTTCGCACAAGCTCAACGAGATCGAACAGATCGCCGATGAGATCACGATCATCCGCGACGGCAAGTCGATCGAGACCCTGAACGTCAAGGCCGACGGCGTCGACGAGGACCGCATCATCAAGGGCATGGTGGGCCGGACCCTGGAATCCCGGTTCCCGGACCACGAGCCGAAGATCGGCGATGTCCTCTTCGAGGTGAAGAACTGGAACGTCGGGCACCCGCAGATCCAGGACCGCCTGGTCTGCAAGAACTCCAGCTTTTTCGTCCGCCGCGGCGAGATCGTCGGGTTCGCGGGCCTGATGGGCGCCGGACGCACCGAACTGGCCCGGTCCGTGTTCGGGCGCTCGTACGGCCGCTTCATCTCGGGCCATGTCTACAAAGAAGGCAAGGAACTGCAGCTCAAGAGCGTCCGCCAGGCGATCGACGCCGGACTCGGCTACGTCACCGAGGACCGCAAGTCCCTGGGCCTGAACCTGCTGGACGACATCAAGGCCACCACGGTCTCGGCAAACCTGCGCAAGATCAGCAAGAACTTCGTGGTGGACGCCAACAAGGAATACGCCGTCGCGGAGGAATACCGGAAGTCGCTGCGGACCAAGACGCCCTCCGTGGAGGAAGGCGTCGCAAAGCTCTCCGGCGGCAACCAGCAGAAGGTTGTGCTGGCGAAATGGATGTTCACCGACCCGGACGTGCTGATCCTGGACGAGCCCACCCGCGGGATCGATGTCGGGGCCAAGTACGAGATCTACGGCATCATCCAGAAGCTGGCCAACGAGGGCAAGGCCGTGATCGTCATTTCCTCGGAGCTGCCCGAGCTGCTGGGCCTCTCGGACCGGATCTACACGATTTTCGAAGGCGCCATCACCGGCGTGCTGAACAAGGACGAAGCCAGCCAGGAAAGCCTCATGAAACTCATGACGTCCGCCCGCAAGACCGCTTGACCCTTTGGGACAAACCAGAACAATCCGAACACCCCGGACACAAGGACTGAAACAATGAACGCGCTCAAGAAGCTCTTTGGCGGCAACACCCGCCAATTCGGCATGATCTTCGCCCTGGTTGCGCTGATCGTGTTCTTCGAGATTTTCACGGAGGGCCGCACGCTCACATCGGGCAACGTCATCAACCTCTTCAACGGCAACTCCTACATCCTGATCCTCGCCATCGGCATGGTGCTGGTCATCATCGCCGGGCACATCGACCTCTCGGTCGGTTCCGTCGCGGCCTTCGTGGGTGTCTGCGTGTCACTCTTCATCCGCGACTGGGGCCTGCCCTGGTACATCGGCGTCCTGATGGGGCTGGGACTCGGCGTCCTGATCGGGGCCTGGCAGGGATTCTGGGTGGCCTACGTCGGCATTCCCGCGTTCATCGTGACGCTGTCCGGCATGCTGATCTTCCGCGGCGCCAACCAGTTCGTCGGCAAGTCGAACACCATCCCGGTCCCGGCGGATTTCCAGTACATCGGCTCCGGCTACCTGGCCGAGTTCGGCCCGAAGACCGGCTACAACAACCCCACCATGCTGATCGGCCTGCTCGCCGTAGCGTTCGTAATCTTCAGCGAGATCCGGTCCCGCCGCAACGCCAAGAAGCTCGGCGCCGAGGTCCCTGAAGCCTGGGTCATGGTCCTCAAACTGGTGCTGGTCTGCGGCGCCATCCTCTACGCGACGTACCTCTTCGCCACCGGCCGTCCGGGCACGTCCTTCCCGGTTCCGGGCCTGATCCTCGCCGTCCTCATCATCGTCTACGGCTTCATCTCCTCCAAGACCGTCATCGGCCGCCATATCTACGCGGTCGGCGGCAACCGCCACGCTGCGGAGCTCTCCGGCGTCCAGTCCAAGAAGGTCAACTTCCTGGTCATGATGAACATGTCCTTCCTGGCCGGCCTCGCCGGCATGATCTTCGTCGGCCGCTCCACCGCCTCGGGACCGTTCGACGGCGTCGGCTGGGAATTGGACGCCATCGCGGCCGTCTTCATCGGCGGCGCCGCGGTCACCGGCGGCGTGGGCACCGTGATCGGCTCGATCATCGGCGGCCTGGTCATGGCCGTCCTGAACAACGGCCTGCAGCTGCTCGGCGTCGGCGCCGACCTCACCCAGATCATCAAGGGCCTCGTGCTCCTGATCGCCGTCGCCTTCGACGTCTACAACAAGACCCAGGGCAAGAAATCGATCGTCGGCATGCTGATGAAGAACTTCGGCCGCAGCAGCGAGATCAAGGCCGACGAGACCACCCAGACCACAGAGGTCATCTCGAGGGGCATCTGACCCCCTCCCCCGGTTCCCCAACCCCACAGTTCTCCGCACACCACCAAAAGAAAGTGAACCAAGCAATGCGAATGATTGGTAAAGCAGGAAAGGCAGCAGCAATCGCTGCTATTGCGGCACTGGCGCTGACAGCCTGCGGCCGTTCCGACACCGGAACCACCAGCGGTTCCTCCACTGGAGGCGAAGCATTCCCGAAGGGATCCGCGATCGGCGTCGCTCTCCCCCAGAAGACCTCCGAAAACTGGGTCCTGGCCGAGCAGCTGTTCAACGACGGCCTCACCAAGGCCGGCTACAAGCCGGACGTGCAGTTCGCCAACGGCGGCGTCTCGGAGCAGCAGAACCAGATCAGCGCCATGATCACCAAGGGCGACAAGCTCATCATCGTCGGCGCCATCGACGGTGCACAGCTGGGCACCCAGCTCCAGCAGGCCAAGGACGCCGGCGCAACGATCATCGCGTACGACCGTCTGCTGCTGAACACCCCGAACGTGGACTACTACGTGGCCTACGACAACTTCAAGGTCGGTGAACTCCAGGGCAAGGCGCTGCTGGACGGCATGAAGGGCAAGAAGCCGGAGGGCCCGTACAACATCGAGCTCTTCGCAGGTTCCCCTGATGACGCCAACGCGAAGGTCTTCTTCGACGGCGCCATGAGCGTCCTGAAGCCGAAGATCGACGACGGCACCCTCAAGGTCCTCTCCGGCCAGACGAGCTTCGAGCAGGCTGTGACCCAGGGCTGGAAGGCAGAGAACGCCCAGAAGCGCATGGACACCCTGCTCGCCGGAACCTACGGCACCGCCCCGCTTGACGGCGTGCTGTCCCCGAACGACACTCTGGCCCGCGCGATCCTGACCTCCGTCAAGGCCGCCGGCAAGCCGCTTCCGATTGTCACCGGCCAGGACTCCGAGGTTGAGTCGGTCAAGTCCATCATGGCGGGCGAGCAGTACTCCACCATCAACAAGGACACCCGCGCGCTCGTTGAGCACTCGATCGTCATGGTCAACGACGTTCAGGCAGGCAAGACGCCTGAGATCAACGACGACAAGTCCTACAACAACACGGTCAAGGTTGTTCCCGCCTACCTGCTGGAACCGGTCATCGTCACCAAGGACAACGTCCACACGGCGTACGAGAACGATCCGGTCCTCGGCCCGATCACCAAGCAGTAGTTCCTTATCTGGCGTCCGGTTCACCGGCCGCGCCAGAGCACAGAGCCCCGGCTCTCCCGCAAGGGAGGGCCGGGGCTCTTGCGTTGGCCGTGATGCGCTGGCGGTGGTCCGCCGGCTGGGACCTTGGCGGTGACCTTGGCAGTGACCTTGGCGGTGACCTTGCCTGTGGCGAGGCGCTTCACAGCGGAGACATAGCTTTGCGGGGAGGTTCGCACAGCGGCCCGTACCACTGTGGGACCAGCGCCGGGCATCGGGTCCGGCAGGAGATACCCCAGAGACACCCAAGAAAACTAGGAGCACCGTGAGCGTTCTTGCCCGGAGTGTAGGCAACGCCTTTCGAAACAAGGTCAGGACCGCCGCTGTGGTGGCGGTGCTGGCCGTAGCCATTGGGCTTGCCCTGGCCATGCTCGTGGCCAACCAGGCCGTCACCGGCAAGGTTGCCGAGCTGAACGCCTCGGTGGGCACGGTCCTGACCGTGAACCCGGCCGGCGGCCAGGGCTTCGAGGGCGGCGGCGAGCCGCTGACCTCGGCGCAGGCAGCGACGGCGGCGGCCGTCCCCAACGTCAGCAGCGTGGTCGGCACCAAGGCCCTGCGCCTGCGCAACGCCGCTGACATTGCCGCCGAGGCCGCGTCAGGACGGACAGGCCAAGGCGGCCCCGGCGGCCAGTCGGCCACCTCCGTCACCACGAGCCTCACGGCCGCCGTCGACGCCGGCACCCTCGGCAACCGTAACCAAGCCAGTACCGGCGCCTCCGGAAGCAGCACCTCGGGCAGTACCGGCAGCACCGCGCAGGCCGCGCCGGCGTTCTCGCTGCCCATCACGGCAACGGGCATCGGCGCCGAGGTGGACTCCACTGGCAAGGCCCTGCAGCTGACGCAGGGCACCGGCCTGGGCAACTACACCGCCGCGTCCACCGGCGCCCTGCTGGGCACCACCCTGGCCACCAAGAACGGCCTCAGCGTGGGCTCGACGTTCACCATCGGGGACCAGAGCTTCACCGTCCGGGGGCTGTTCGACGCCGGGACCGCGTTCGGCAACAATGCGCTCTACGTGACGCTGCCGACCGCCCAGACCCTCGCCGCGCTCCCGGACGAACTCTCCACCATGATCGTCACGGTCAACAGCATGGAAAACGTCGACGCCGCCAAGACCGCCCTGCAGGCGGCGCTGGGCTCCGACAAGGCCGACGTCACCCAGGGCCAGCGGAACCTTGAGACAGCCGTCAGCTCGCTGGACAGCGTCAAGAACATTTCCTTCATCGCCTTCATCGCGGCCCTTGGCACCGCCGGCCTGATCATCCTCCTGATCATGGTCATGCTGGTCCGCGAACGACGCCGCGAGATCGGTGTCCTGAAGGCCATCGGCGCCCCGAACCGCACCATCGGCCTGCAGTTTGTGCTGGAGGCCCTCGTGCTGGTGGCCATGGGCAGTGTTGTGGGCGCCGCCGTCGCCTCCCTCGCCAGCGGCGGCATCGCCAGCGCCCTCATCAGTTCAAGCAGCAGCACGAGCGCGGCGGCCACCGGCCAGCGCGGCGGCGCTGGCGGCTTTCCCGGGGGCGGGTTCCCGGGAGGGGCGGGCGGACCGCTGGGCGGGGCCAGCCAGCTGCTGACCTCCGTGACGGCGAGCGCCTCCCCCGGCGTCATCGCCGCGGGCATCGCCGCAGTTTTCGGCGTCGCCATCATCGGCGCGCTCGTCCCGGCCCTGCTCACCGCCCGCATCCGTCCCATCGAAGTCCTCCGAGGAGAATAGCCATGATCGAAGTCAAGAACCTGGTCCGCACGTTCAAGTCCGGCGACCGGACCATCAAGCCGGTCAACGATGTCAGCTTCGAGCTGGAGCAGGGCACGCTGGCCTCGATCGTGGGCAAGAGCGGCAGCGGCAAGAGCACCCTGCTCTCCTTGCTCGGGGCGCTGGACAAGCCCACCAGCGGCGACGTGGTGGTCAACGGCGTGAGCCTGGCCAGCATGCCCGACGGGAAACTGACCAACTACCGGCGCCGGGACATCGGCTTCGTGTTCCAGCAGTTCAACCTGATCCCGAACCTCTCGGCCGTGGACAACGTGATGCTGCCGATGGAATTCGCCGGCGTGCGCAAGGCGGCGCGGGCCGAGCGGGCCCGGCAGCTGCTCGAACAGGTCCAGCTCGATCCGGACAAGCACGGGCGGCGCATCAACCGGCTCTCCGGCGGCGAGCAGCAGCGGGTGGCGATCGCCCGGGCGCTGGCGAACGAACCCAAACTGATCCTGGCCGATGAACCCACCGGCAACCTGGACGAACAGACCGGCGAGCACATCATCGAGCTGCTCAGCACGCTCAGCCGGGACCACAACACCACCATCCTGGTGGTCACCCACGACCGTGCCCTGGCCAACAAGACGGACCGGCGCTTCCGGCTCCAGCAGGGCCGGCTCACGGAGGAACCGGCCCGGAACCGCGCGACGGCGGCCCTGACCGGCTGAGGACCGGCCGGCTGCGGGGACTTCGGCGGCGGAGCTGCGGGCAGGCCTTGGGGGCCCGCCCGCAGCTCCGGCGTCGAGCCGCCGGGGCTGAACTTCGTGAGACTGGATCTCCGCGTCGAACCTCCGCCATGCCAGGGCCGTCAAGACCGCGGCCCGCCCGCCCCTGGGTGAGAAGATGGCATCATGTCTGCCCTCATCGCAAAGCCGTGGCTGTTCAGCCAGCCGGACCAGGACCCCCGCACAGCCACCGGTGCCAGGCTGCGCTGGGGTGTCATCGCCACCGGCGGGATCGCCGCTTCGGTCACACGCGACCTTGGGCTGCTGGCGGATGCGGAACTGTACGCCGTCAGCTCCCGCACACAGGCGGCCGCGGACGCGTTCGCGGCCGACTACGGCTTTGTCCACGCCTACGGTGACCAGGAGGGCGCCAGTGGCTATGCCCGCTTGCTCGCCAATGACGCCGTCGACGTCGTCTACGTCGCCACCCCGCACGCCCACCATCACAAGATAGCCCTCGCCGCCCTCAACGCCGGCAAGCACGTGCTGTGCGAGAAGGCCCTCACGATCAATGCCCGGGAAGCAGCCGAGCTGATCGCGGCGGCCCGGACCAACGGAGTCTTCCTGATGGAGGCGGTGTGGAGCCGGTTCCTGCCCAGCATGCAGCGGGCGTTCGAGATCGCTGCCTCGGGCGAGATCGGCGAGGTGAAATGGGTCGGCGCCGACCTCGGCTTTCCGGCGCCGTACTCGCCCGGTTCCCGGCTTTGGGCACCCAAGGACGGTGGCGGCGCCCTGCTGGACATGACGGTCTATCCCCTGCTCTGGGCGCTCGGCACCCTGGGGTTCCCGCAAACGGTCAGCGCCACCGGCTGGCTGGACGACGACGGCGTCGACGCCCAGAATGCGTTGACGCTCGGTTACCACCACGGCGCCCAGGCCCAACTGACCTCGTCATTGATGGCCTACGGCCCCCGCACGGCCACCGTCGCCGGCACCAAGGGCTACCTCCAGAGCCCCGGCTCCATCAACAACCCGAAGGAACTGCTGGTCCGGATCGGCTTCGAGGGGCCCCGGACGGAGCAGTTCACCGTGGTGGGACGTGGCTACACCTACGAGCTCCGCGAGGTCACGCGGTGCATCCAGCAGGGCCTCACCGAGAGCCCGGTCATGCCTCTGGAGGACTCCCTGAACACCATGCGGCTTTTCGACGGCGTACGCGCGCAGCTCGGCGTGAGCTACCCCAACGACGCCCACTAACCGCCTCGCATTTTCCACGCCCCAGGCAACGGACCCGGCGCATTCCAAGTGTCTCGGTATGCCTACAGTTTCGGCCCCGCTCTGGACTCTCCTGTTGGGGCCGACTTACCCTGTAGGCAATTGTCCAGTCTTCCGGGATCGGGGGTGCGCGCATGGATCCTGCAGCAGCGTCCTCCCGCGCGGGCCGCACCTTGCGCCCCCTGCGCCCCTTGCGGCGCGTGCTTTTGGCCGCCGTCGCCGGCGCCGCGTGGCTGACACTGACCTGCACGGCCGCGCAGGCGGACGACGCCTGCGCGTTCTACGGGACGGCCGACGACGCCGGGGAGAGCACGGCCGCCGCCTCCTGTACGGACGCCGACGACCTCCCTGTTCCCTCCCTCGACGGCGTGGTTTCCGTGGACATCTCTGCGGTCCCGGCGGGCGCCTGGGCGGCGGGCGCTGTTCCGGGGCCGGGAGCAGCTTCCGCGGACGTCGTTCATGCCGACCCGAACGGGCCCGCGGACACCGCCCCTGACCCGGCGGTTCCCGACGCGCCACCGCCCGCCCCTGGGCAGGCGGCACCGGACCCGGCGCTCCCCTCCCCGGTACTCCCTGACCCTTCGCTCCCTGCGCCGGCACTCACCCCGCCGGCAACCGGGCCTGTGGTGGACCCTGCGGTTCCGGTCCCCGGTGTTGTTCCGCCGGTGGTGGACCCTGCGGTACCGGTCCCCGGCGTCGATCCGCCGGCCGTGGACCCCGCGGCTCCGGCTCCAGCACCTTCGTCGCCCGGCGACCCGGCGGCCCCGGCTCCGGCTCCGGATCCAGCAACTCCGCTCCCCGGCGACCCTGCGGCCGGGCCACCAGACGGCGTCGTTCCAGACGGCGTCGTTCCAGGCGGCGACGTCGCGGCGGGATCGCCTGCGGGGACGCCGGCCGCCGTCGATGGCGCATCGGCGCCGGCGGGCGGCGCAAAAGCAACCGCCGCCAACGCAGCACCGGCTGAACTGCCGGCGCCTGCTCCCACCGGCACCGTGGCGGCCCGTCCCTTCCCGGCATCTCCTTCCCCGGGTGCCACGGTTGCCTATCCCGCCTTGCTGATCCCTGAACCCCGGGGCGCGGCAGCTGTCCAGTCCGGCGCTGCCCCGCCGGCCAAGGCCCCTGCCGGGACCGGTGAACCGCCGGCTCCCTCCGGCAACCCGGGTCCGAGCCCATGGCATGGCGGAACGGGACTGCCTGCGCCTGACGCACTCCCGCCGGCTCCGGGCTCGGGGTCCGGCAGCGGGCACTCCGGCGGCGGGCCTGCCGGAACGGCTGCGTGGATGCCCAGCCTGGTCTTCTACGTGCCCACCATCGGGGCCGACGCCATCGGCGGACCGCTCCAGCACGAGTACGCAGCCGTTAGCGCTGATCCCGGTTCTTCTCCTGACTAGTCGGGCCGTCTCTGCCTCCACAGAGCACGGCCCGTCGGGCTGCCTTTGCCGCCCGCCAACAGTCACCCAGGAGAATCCCCCATGGACACGACCGTCCACCGCCGGGCTTCCGGCACCCCAATTCCCGCCGGTCTGACCCTCTCAGCGCCCGCCCACCCTGAGCGCTCCGGTCCGCAGCCGAGGCCCGGCTGCAAGCCCCGCCCGCCCTAGCGCATGCCACCGCTCCCATCAAGGTCCTGTACCGCCGGAGCGAGGTCGTTGGGTCCGCTGGGGGACCCAACGGCATGCTCCGGCGGAGGGGCGTCCGCGGGTGGGGGTCCGGTGAGGGAAGACGCTTCGGCGCCGGGACCGGAGGTCCCCCACGCACCACGCGGACCGCAATCAGATACCCGTACCCGTATCATTCTTTAGGAGCGCCGCCGGGGCGCACACGAAAGGTACGGGGACAGCGTGGACAGTTCGCCCAACAGCATCATGGCGGAGCCCCTGGGCGGCCGCTATCAGCTGGGGGAGGTGATTGGCCGGGGCGGCATGGCATCGGTCTACACGGCCAAGGACCTGAACCTTGGCCGGGACGTTGCCCTGAAACTCTTTGCACCGCAATCGGCGGATCCTGACGAGCTTCGCCGCCAGGAAGCGGAGATCGAACTTCTGGCGACCCTGAATCATCCAAGCCTGGTGACGCTGTTCGACGCCGGGACGGACACCCGGATTCCCGAGGAGCCCCGGCCCTTTCTGACCATGGAGCTCGTGGACGGCCAGGATCTGCGGACCCGGATCCGCCACAGTCCCCTGCCGCTGGCCGAGTTGGCCGTGGTGGGCGCCGGGATCGCCGATGCCCTCGCCTACGTCCACGGCCTCGGCATCGTCCACCGGGACATCAAGCCCGCCAACATCCTCCTGGTGCCGGTCCGGCCGGGAGAGCCGCTTCGGCCCAAGCTCACAGACTTCGGCATCGCCCGGATCATCGACGGGACCCGGCTGACCGCCACGGGAACCATGGTGGGAACCGCCGCCTACCTCAGTCCCGAACAGGCCCGCGGGGCCGACCTCGGTCCGGCGAGTGATATCTACTCGCTGGGCCTGGTCCTGCTCGAATGCCTCAAGGGCGAGGTGGAGTACCCGGGCAGCGCCGTCGAATCCGCCGTGGCCCGCCTGCACCGCGCCCCCGTCATCCCGGACGCCGTGCCCGAGGAGTGGGCCCGGCTCATCCAGGCCATGACCGTCCTGGACCCGTTGGACCGCCCCGCGGCCGCCGATCTCGAGGCAGCTTTCCGTGTTGCCCTCGTTTCCCCCGGATCGCTGCCGGGACCGGTCACAACGGAACCCACCCGGGTCCTCCCGGCCCCGCCGGCTAGGCGGCCCCGCCCACCCAGGCCCGGAGCCGCAACGGCTGCGGCGTCGAGAACACGCCCCCTGAACTCGCTGGACCCGGATGCCCTGCCGCTGCGGCCGCGCCGCCGCCGCTCCGCGTCGCGCGGGGCCGCATGGTTCCTCCGGGCCCGGCTCCGCACCCGCGTGGCCGTGCTGCTCGCCGTGCTGGCAGTCCTTGCCGTCGTGGCGACGATCGCGGTCGCCCTGTCCACCCCCGCGGCGCCCGACGTCGTCCCCTACCCCACCGTCACCGGACCGCTCGGCGATCACCTGAGGGAACTGCAGAAGGGCGTGGAACCATGAGCGATTCGCGAACCGCCGGGCAAGACCGCGGCCGGGTTTGGTATCGGGTGTCCGCAAGCCTCCTCGCCGGACTGCTGGCCGCCGGGGCTTTGGCCGGCTGCGGCTCCCCCGCCCCCGAACTGGGCAGCGGCGCGGCCCGGCAACTTCAATCCGAAGTCCTGGCTGTCAGCCAGGCTGCAGCCGCCAACGACCCGGAGGGTTCCCTGAAGCACCTTGACGAGCTGCTGACCCGACTGGATGCCGTCGCCGCGAGCGGCGAGGTGTCCTTCAGACGCCACCAGAGCATCAAGTCATCGATTGACGCCGTCCGGGCGGACCTTACCGCGCAGCAGGCGGCCGAGGCGGCCCGGAAGGCTGCGGAAAAAGCAGCGGCTGACAAAGCGGCAGCCGACAAAGCAGCGGCTGAAAAGGCTGCCGCGGCTCAGGCAGCAGCCCAGGTCGCTGCAGCGCGGACGGCCCCGGCCGCCGTCGCCCCGGCCCCGGCCAAGGCCGCCACCGGGAAATCGAAGCACAAGGGCAACGGCAAGGGCTGACCCCGCAGCCCTCCCCCGCCCGGCTGCCCCTCTGTCCTGCCATCCTCCGACCCGCCGCCCCTCCGACCAGCCACCCCTACGACCAGCAGCGACGCGCGCACCGGAATCCCGGGCGGACAGCAGAACGCCCCGCCTCCCTTTCGGGAGACGGGGCGTTCTGCGTGGCGGCCGGCCCCGGCGCTGCCTGAGGTCTGGCGCCGGTTGAGGCTGGGACTACTTGGTCAGCGTCGCAAGCACTTCGCTGAACTTCGCCGACGGGCGCATGACCGCTGCAACCTTGGCCGCATCCGGCCGGTAGTACCCGCCAAGGTCCACCGGGGAACCCTGGACGGCCAGGAGTTCGCCGGTGACGGTGTCCTCGTTGGAGTTCAGCGCGTCAGAAACGGCGGCGAAGGCCGCGGCGAGCTCGGCGTCGTCGTTCTGGCTGGCCAGTTCCTGGGCCCAGAACTTGGCCAGGTAGAAGTGGCTGCCGCGGTTGTCCAACTCGCCGGCCTTGCGCTTCGGGGACTTGTCCTCCAGCAGGAACGTGCCGGTGGCCCGGTCCAGGGTGTCGGCCAGGACCTGGGCGCGGGCGTTGCCGGTGCTGGTGGCGAGGTGCTCGAAGCTGACGGCCAGTGCGAGGAATTCACCCAGGCTGTCCCAGCGCAGGTGGTTTTCCTTGAGCAACTGCTGGACGTGCTTCGGGGCGGATCCGCCGGCGCCGGTCTCGAACAGGCCGCCGCCGTTGATCAGCGGCACCACCGAAAGCATCTTGGCGCTGGTGCCCAGTTCCAGGATCGGGAAGAGGTCGGTGAGGTAGTCGCGGAGCACGTTGCCGGTCACCGAGATGGTGTCCTCGCCCTTGCGGAGGCGCTCCACCGTGAAGGCCGTGGCCTCATCCGGGGACATGATGGCGATTTCCAGGCCCTCGGTGTCGTGGTCCTTGAGGTATTCCTCCACCTTGGCGATCATCCGGGCGTCGTGCGCGCGGCCCTTGTCCAGCCAGAAGACGGCGGGCGTGGCGGAGGCGCGGGCACGGGTGACGGCCAGCTTCACCCAGTCGCGGATCGGCACGTCCTTGGTCTGGCAGGCGCGCCAGATGTCGCCCGGGGCAACCTTGTGCTCGATCAGCACCGTGCCGGCGTCGTCAACGATCTGGACGGTGCCGGCGGACTGGATCTCGAACGTCTTGTCGTGGCTGCCGTATTCCTCGGCCGCCTGGGCCATGAGGCCGACGTTCGGGACGGTGCCCATGGTGGTGGGATCGAAGGCCCCGTGGGCGCGGCAGTCATCAACCACGACCTGGTAGATGCCGGCGTAGCTGCTGTCCGGGAGGACGGCGAGGGTATCGGCTTCCTGGCCGTCGCGGCCCCACATGTGGCCCGAGCTGCGGATCATGGCCGGCATCGAGGCGTCGACAATGACGTCGGAGGGCACGTGCAGGTTGGTGATGCCCTTGTCGGAATCGACCATCGCGAGTTCGGGGCCCTCGTTGAGGCCCTTTTCGATGGCTGCCTGGACCTCGCCGCGGATCTCCTCCGGCAGGTCCTCGAGTCCGTTGAGGATGGAGGCAAGGCCGTTGTTGGGGCTCAGGCCGGCGGCGGCGATCTGCTCACCGTAGGTGGCGAAGAGGTCCGCGAAGTAGGCCTTGACGACGTGGCCGAAGATGATGGGGTCCGAGACCTTCATCATGGTGGCCTTGAGGTGGGCGGAGAACAGCACGCCCTCGTTCTTGGCCCGGACGACCTGGGCTGCGAGGAACTCATCCAGGGCCGCGGCCCGCATCACGGTGCCGTCGATGACCTCGCCGGCCAGGACCGGGAAGGCACGCTTGAGGACCTTGACGGTGCCGTCTTCCTTGACGAGCTGGATCTTGATGTTGGTGTCGGCCTCGATCACCACGGACAGCTCGTTCGAGCGGAAGTCGTCGGCGTCCATGTGGGCCACGTTGGTCTTGGACTCCGGAGTCCAGGCGCCCATGCTGTGCGGGTTCTGGCGGGCGTAGTTCTTGACCGAGAGCGGGGCGCGGCGGTCCGAGTTGCCTTCGCGCAGGACCGGGTTCACGGCGGAGCCCTTGATCTTGTCGTAGCGGGACCGGATGTCCGTTTCCTCGTCCGAGGAGGGGTTGTCCGGGTAGTCCGGCAGCGCGTAGCCGTGGCCCTGGAGTTCGGCGATGGCGGCCTTCAGCTGGGGCACGGAGGCGCTGATGTTGGGCAGCTTGATGATGTTGGCTTCGGGCGTCTTGGCGAGGGCACCAAGCTCGGCCAGGGCGTCGCTGACGCGCTGCTCTTCGGTGAGGTAGTCGCCGAACACGGCGATGATGCGGCCGGCCAGCGAGATGTCGCGGGTCTCCACTTCCACACCGGCCGTCGAGGCGAACGCCTCAATGATCGGCAAGAACGAATAGGTGGCCAGCATCGGCGCTTCGTCGGTGTGGGTATAGATAATCTTTGCCATTGCGCGGGCGTCTCCCTGAAGGTCTGGGTATTTCCGGAATCTTGTGTTATCTCAACACCCCTAACTTACCCGAGGTGCCCCCGTTGGCGCCTACCGGCGTCGTGCGCGGACGGATGAGTGACATCCCGACACGGCATAACAAAAATTGACAAGCGACTTTACAGGTTAGTCAAATTGCCGTAGTTTCGTTCCATCCAGCGGCCGCCAACAGCGGCCGCCCCGCTTTTCCACCGGTTAGGACACCCATGAGAACACCCAAGACTCTGGCCACCAGCCTGCTGACTCTTTCGGCCGCCGCGCTGCTGGCCCTGAGTGCCGCGGGGGCGGCCACGGCCTCCCCCGCACCGGCCAAGGCACCGGTTTCCACCTCCGATGTCTCCAGCCACACCGTCACCGAGACGGGCGCGGCCGACTACTGGACCGCGGAACGCATGCGCAGCGCCGTCCCCGGCGACGTCCTGGCCGACAGGGCCATGAAGCGCAACGGCAAGGCCACCGCGGCCAGGGGCCCGGCGGAAACGGGCGCGCCGGGCAAGGTCGAGGCCGCGGCTCCCAAGCTGCAATCCCAGACGCTCCAGACCAAGACCAATGCCAGCGAAACCCCCGTCCCGCACATCGGCAAGGTCTTCTTCACCCTCGGCGGGACGAACTACGTCTGCTCCGGCAACTCGGTCTCCTCCGGCAACAAGAGCACGGTCTCCACGGCCGGGCACTGCGTGAATGAGGGCCCGGGCGCCTTCGCCACCAAGTTCACGTTCGTCCCGGCGTACCTGAACGGCGCGGCCCCCTACGGCAAGTGGACGGCCAAGGCCCTCTACGCCCCCACCCAGTGGAGCTCCTCGGGTGACATGACCTACGACACCGGCTTCGCCGTCATGTCCACGCTCAACGGCCAGTACCTGAGCGACGTCGTCGGCGGCTCCGGGCTGCAGTTCAACGCCGCCCGCGGCCTGAGCTACAAGTCATTCGGCTACCCCGCCGCAGCGCCCTTCAACGGTGAATCCCTCAAGAGCTGCTCCGGCACCGCCACGAACGATCCCTACAACCCGCAGTTCAACACCCAGGGGATCCCCTGCAACATGACCGGCGGTTCCTCAGGCGGTCCGTGGTTCATCGGCACCAGCGCCGCCGGCTACCAGAACTCCATCAACAGCTACGGCTACGGCAGCAACTCCACCAAGATGTACGGCCCGTACTGGGGCAGCGTGATCCAGCAGGCCTACACCACGGCGGCCGCTTCCTGATCTGAGGGCGCGGGGCCCCGTTCGCGCGGGGCCCGCGCTCCGTTCGCGGGGGCCTGTTCGCGGGGCCTGTGCTCCGTTCGCGGGGGCCTGTTCGCGGGGCCCGCGCAGCCGGGCTTGTCTACCCTGTTTACCCTGTTTGCCCCAGCGCGGGGTCATTGCGTCCCATCTTCAGCAGTGGGGAGGACGCAGTGGCCCCGCGCTGGCTTTATGTGCGACGGCGGATCGCTCCCGCCCCCTGGACATGCCCTCCGCTAACACCAAGGCCCGGACATATACCCCACATGTCCGGGCCTTGCCATGAGGACTGGACATGTCCTCCCGGGCGGCTTCTCGGCGCTTGGGAACGAATGAGCATGTCCCCCGGATGGCCCGCTGCGCTCCAGAAAGAACGGGCATGTCCCCCGGCTGGCCCTGGCAGCCCAGGGTCGCACGGGACATGCCCTCTCCACACTCCGAAGCCTGGACATATCCCCCATATGCCCACTCCTTGCCGCGAAAAATGAGCATGTCCCGCGGAACGAATGAGCATGTCCCAGGGACCGGCCACCAGCCCACTCGATGGCACAAAAAATGGACATGTCCCCCGGCCAGGGAGGGCATGTCCATTTTTTGTGCGGGGGTGTTTCGTGCGGAAGTCTCCAGTGCGGGTCCCTTGTGCGCGAACCGCAGCCCGAGTGGAAGAGCACTACCCGAGTGGAAGGGCCCTAGTGGAAGAAGTGGCGTGCCCCGGTGAAGTACATGGTGATGCCGGCGGCGTTGGCCGCGGCGATGACTTCCTCGTCCCGGACTGAGCCGCCGGGCTGGACGACGGCGCGCACGCCGGCGTCGACCAGGATCTGCAGTCCGTCGGCGAACGGGAAGAACGCGTCCGAGGCCGCTACAGCGCCCCGGGCACGCTCGGGTGCTTCGCTGGCGTCGGTGCCAGCAGCACCGCCAGCACCCTCGACATCGGACTCAACCGTGACACCCAGCGTGTTGGCGCGCTCGACCGCGAGCTTGCAGGAATCGAGCCGGTTTACCTGGCCCATGCCGATGCCGACGGCGGCACCGTTGTCCGCGAGCAGGATGGCGTTGGACTTCGCCGCGCGGCACGCGGTCCAGGCGAACGCGAGGTCGGCCAGGGTGGCGGCGTCGGCGGCGTCGCCCGCGGCCAGGGTCCAGTTCGCGGGGGTGTCGCCGTCGGCGTCGACCTTGTCCGTGGCCTGCACCAGCATGCCGCCGGAGACCTGGCGGAACTCGGTCGGGTAGCGGCCGTATCCGTCCGGGAGGGCCAGGAGGCGGATGCTCTTCTTCTTGGACAGGATCTCCACTGCCTCGTCGTCGAAGCCCGGCGCGATGACGACCTCGGTGAAGATGCCGGCGACGGTGCGTGCCATCCCGGCGGTGACCGTGCGGTTCGCGGCGATGACGCCGCCGAACGCGGACACGGGATCGCAGGCATGGGCCTTGGCGTGGGCGTCGGCGATCGGGTCGGCCGCCGACGCGGACCCCACGGCCACGCCGCACGGGTTGGCGTGCTTGATGATGGCGACGGCGGGTTCGGCGAAGTCGAAGGCGGCGCGCAGGGCGGCGTCGGCGTCGACGAAGTTGTTGTAGCTCATGGCCTTGCCGTGCAGCTGGTCGGCCTGGGCGATGCCGGCCGGGGCGGCCTTGTCCACGTACAGTGCGGCCTGCTGGTGCGGGTTTTCGCCGTAGCGGAGCACCTCGGAGCGTTCCAGGGCCAGGCCGGCGTAGGCGGGCCAGTCGATCACGCCGTCGCCGTCCTCGTCGCGGAACTGGCTGGCGGTCCAGGTGGCCACGGCGGTGTCGTAGGCCGCGGTGTGCGCGAACGCCTTGGCGGCGAGCCGGCGGCGGGTCTTCAGGTCAAAACCGCCCGAGGCGGCGGCCTCCACCACGGCACCGTAGGACGCCGGGTCCACCACGATGGCGACGGCGGCGTGGTTCTTCGCGGCGGAGCGCACCATCGCGGGACCCCCGATGTCTATCTGTTCGACGACGTCGTCCGGCGCGGCACCGGACTTCACGGTCTCCACAAAGGGGTAGAGGTTGACGACGACGAGGTCGAACGGCTCGATCTCCATGTCCGCCAGGGTCTGCATGTGGGCCGGGACGCGGCGGTCCGCGAGGATGCCGCCGTGCACGCGCGGGTGCAGGGTCTTGACGCGGCCGTCCAGCATTTCCGGGGAGCCGGTGACTTCCTCGACTTCCTGCACTGGGATGCCCGCGGCGGCGATCTTCTTGGCCGTGGAGCCGGTGGAGACGATCTTGACGCCGGCGGCGTGCAGGCCCTGAGCGAGCTCCTCCAGACCGGTCTTGTCGTAGACCGAAATCAGTGCCCGGTGGATGGGAACTCGGTCGATGGATACACGGTCAAGCTGCGTGAAGCTCACAAAAGTCTCCGTCTTATATCGCGGCGGGGCCGCGGGTGGTGGGGATGCGGCCAGTTTATCGCGTCCCGCCGCCGGGCCCTCCCGCGCGCCGGAGTGTGAAGCACGCGCAGGCCGCGGCCCGGCCACGTAGAGTTTTCACAGGAGGCCAAGATGAACACGTACACCACTGTGCCCAGCGGCGAACAGGTGGTCCAGGAGCTGCCGTGGCGGTGGAAGGTCCAAGGCCGGATCTTCCTGATCGGCGGACTGGGCTTCATGTTCGATGCCTGGGACGTCACCCTCAACGGCATCCTCATTCCGTTGCTGTCCAAGCACTGGTCGCTGAGCCCGGGCGATGCCGCCTGGATCGGCACGGCGAACCTCATTGGCATGGCCCTGGGCGCCTTTGTCTGGGGCACCATCGCGGACACCATCGGCCGCAAGAAGGCCTTCACCGCGACCCTGCTGATTTTCTCCATCTTCACCGTGCTCGGCGCCTTCTCCCCCGACTTCATGTGGTTCGTCGTGTTCCGGTTCCTGGCCGGGTTCGGCCTGGGCGGCTGCATCCCGGTGGACTACGCGCTGGTGGGCGAGTTCACCCCGCGCAAACAGCGCGGCCGGGTGCTCACCGCGATGGACGGCTGGTGGCCGATCGGCGCGGCCCTCTGCGGTTTTGTCTCCGCCGGGCTGGTCGCGGCCTTCGCGGACTGGCGGCTGACCATGCTGGTCATGGTGCTCCCGGCGCTGCTGGTGTTCTGGATCCGCCGCAGCGTGCCGGAATCCCCGCTGTTCCTGATCCGCAAAGGCCGCCGCGACGAGGCCGCCAAGGTGATCGACGCCCTGGTCCAGGCCACCGGCGCCGAGGCCCGCGTCTACAGCCTGCCCGCACCGCAGGATGCACCACGCCTCTCGGCGGGGAGTGCGTGGACGCAGTTGCGCGCCCTCTGGCAGTTCAACTGGAAGATCACGACGGCGGCATGGGCCCTGTTCTTCAGCATCCTGCTCGTCTACTACCTGTCGCTGACGTGGATGCCGCGGATCCTGATCGGCGCCGGCTTCGAGGAGTACAAGGCCTTCCTGACCACGGCGTCGATGGCCGCCGTCGGACTCCTGGGCGTGGTGGTGGCCGCCCTGCTGGTGGAGCGGGTGGGCCGCAAGTGGATCCTGGCGATCACCGGACCGCTGTCCGCGCTGACGCTGGTGATCGTGGCGATCGTGGTGGACATTCCCACCGCCGCCGTGTTCTGGCTCCTGGTGTTCGGCTTCGTGGTGCAGGTGGCCATCCCGGTGCTCTACACCTACGTCTCCGAGCTCTACCCCACGGAACTGCGCGGCTCCGGCTTCGGCTGGGCCTCGACGTTCTCCCGGCTCGGCGCCGGGTTCGGTCCGCTGATCTTCGCGGCCTTCCTGTGGCCGGAACTGGGGCTCGCGACGTCGTTCGCCCTGGCCGGCGGCCTCGTGCTGCTCTCCGTGCTGTGGATGGCGTTCTTCGCCCCCGAGACGAAGCAGCGCCGGCTCGAGTAACGCGCCCACCCCGCCCAACTGACTCGCAGCAGGGGCCGTTCTGAGTCTTCAGAACGGCCCCTGCTGCGAGCTACTTGGGCTGCCAGCCTACTTGGGCTGCCAGCCGCGGTAGGCGAGAGCGGCGCGGACCTTGGCCACGGCGGCGCGCGCGTCGTTCTCCATGTGCCGTTTTGAGATCCTGACCAGGATCCAGCCACTGCCTGCGTAGTCCTCTTCCTTGGCGATATCACGTACGACCTGGGCCGCGTCGGAGTGCACGGCCCCCTCATACTCCACAGCAACCCGGTGTTCCGGATAGGCAAGATCAGGTTGACGCACGACGCCGGAGCGCAGGACCGTGCGCACGTTCAGTTCCGGTTCCGGTAGTCCTGAGCGGCAGAGGGCAAGCCGGAGTCTCGTCTCGGGGGCCGAATCCGCACCGATCCGGGCTTGGTCCAAGGCGAGACGAGCCTTGCGGATGCCGGGCGTACCCTTGTGTCGGTCCAACATTTCGGCCAGTTCCCCAGGACCGGCATAAGGCTCCGTCCGGCCTTCAAACTCAGGCCGAGGATGACGCAATAAGTGGTCCGCCACCACGGTCAGCTCGTCAATGCTCATCTTCCGGGCGCAGTCCAGCCACGTCCTGGTCCGAGTGGTGACCAGCAGCCCGTCGATCGTGGTGATTTCGTCGGCGAAGAATTGCCCGACATGGCCAATCACGCCCCTGCGCCGCGGTATTGCCATCGTGTCCGGACGGGAAATGTGGATGCCGAGGGCGTCCGCACCCGGGAGGAAGCCCGGAAAGTCCCAGATCAGGAAGGCGGTCGCGTGGGAGGCTGCAGAGAATTGCGTCACAAGGGTGAGGGGCCGCGCTTGGTGCGCTAGTTCAACGGGGTGTTCTGCTGGCAACCGGATCCCGCGGCTCGGAACGTGGAGCGAGCGATGCTTAAGCCGGCGCCGGCTGACTCCGGCGTCGACGGCCTCCCTGACTGTAAACGGCGCCGAACCGAGCGGGGACGGGAGCGGCCGGGGTGTCTTCATCGACCCATCGTCGCAAAACCGAGGACCGCCTCGGAGAGTTATCCACAAGCCGCGGCCCGTCTACCCAACTGGCCAGCAGTAGGGGCCGTTTTGAGCGCCCAAAACGGCCCCTACTGCGAGCTAGTTGGGTCAAGCGGGGGAAACCCGGCAGCGCGGGAATCAGGCAGGGCGGAAATCAGGCAGGGGTGTGGGCCGCGGCGAGGGAAGCCAGAGTGGAGACCAGGAGCCGGCGTTCCACCACCTTGATGCGCTCGTGCAGGGATTCCTCGCTCTCGCCGTCCCCGACCGCCACGGCTTCCTGCGCGATGATGGGGCCCGTGTCCACCCCGGCGTCGGCCCAGTGCACCGTGCAGCCGGTGACCTTCACGCCGTAGGCCAGCGCGTCGCGGACACCGTGGGCGCCGGGGAAGGACGGCAGCAGCGCCGGGTGGGTGTTGAGGTATTTGCCGTCAAACGCGTCGATGAAGTCGGCGCTGACAATCCGCATGAAGCCCGAGGACACCACCACATCCGGGGCGAAGCCGGCCACGGCTTCGGTCAGGGCCGCGTTCCAGGCCGCCCTGTCCGGGTAGGCCTTGAAGTCCACCACAAACGTGGGAATCCCGGCGGCGGCGGAGCGTTCCACCCCGAACGTCCCCGGCCGGTCGGCGCCGACGGCGGCGATCTCGACGTCGAGATCGCCGGACTTCACGGCATCGATTACTGCCTGGAGGTTGGAGCCGGTGCCGGAAACGAGGACAACTATGCGCATGGTCCTAGCTTATGGGGCCGCTCGCGTAGGCTGGAAAACATGAATCCCCCCACGGAATCCGGCAGCGGCCAGTCGGACCGGCAACCGGCCGGCCAGGCAGCACAAGATTCCGCACGGCTGACGCACACCCTGTTCCGGCTGTTCGTCATCGCGGTCCTGGGCTCGTTCTTCGTCTTCCAGCTCGACGTGGGTTATGTGTGGCTGACGGCGCTGCTCACGGTGGCGGGGATTGTGCTGGGCATCGTGGTCCTGGTCCGGGCGGTGAAATACAAGGAATCACGGCTGGTTCTGTACGGCGCGATATCCGGGCTGGTGGTTTCGGCGGTGATGCTGCTGGTGGTCCTGGCCTCGACGCTGTTCTTCAACCAGATCCGCGATTACCAGCAGTGCGTCCGCTACGCCCTGACGCAGCAGGCAACCTCGGAATGCAGGACGCAGCTGGAGAAGTCCCTGCCGGGCCAGCTGCCCACGCAGCTGCGCTAACAGCTGCACCGACGCCGCTGCCCTAGCGGCTGCTGACCGTCTCCAGGTCTGCCTCGCGCAGCTTCTGCTGGCGTTCCAGCCACGGTCCGGCCGCGTAGCCGATCACGACGCCGATCCCGACCTCCGCGGCCACGAACAGCGCCGTGCGCAGCGGGTCGGGCCCGATCTCCGTCAGCCGACCGATGCCGGCCGAACCGCGGGCCAGCCAGGCGAGCCCCGCCGCGAGCAGCCCGGCGACGGAGCCGATCACCGCGCCCAGCACCAGGGTGGAGGCGGCGGCGGTAAACCAGCGGGCCCGGATCTTGATGGACAGCCATTCGTCGAAGTGGTTTTCGCCTTCGCGCAGGAACCACCAACCGGCCAGCGCCCCGGCCAGCGCCGGCACCACCAGGGCCACGAAGCCGAAGTCGAGGGAACCGGCCGGCAGCGCGGCGAACACCGGAACGGACGGCAGCGGCCCGACGGCGGTCCCGAGCGGTCCGGCCAGCGACCCGACGCCCAGGGCGAACCCCGCGCCGGAGATCCAGGCCAGGGCAAAGACGACGAGGTTGGGCAGGAAGCCGAGCTGCACGATGGTGAGGACACCGCCGCCCATGGCACCGGCATCGAGCCCTTCATAAACGGCGACCACAAGGTTCCAGTGGATGAAGAGGTCGACGGCAAGCAGCGCGGCGGACATCGCCAAGCTCGCCATCAGCGCCACCGAGCCTGCCTTGATGGCCGAACCCAGGTAGGACCCGGCCCAACGCGAGTGCTGGCTGGTACGGGAGAGCCAGGCCACGGCGTCGACGCCGATCAGCCGGCTCCACGACCCGGCCTCGCGGCGCGCGCCCACCACCATGCCGAGCCCGAACGGGACGAGGGGAATGAACGCGGCGGCCCACAGGCTGATGCCGACGTCGGCCGTGCGGCAGACGAAGCCCGTTGCAATCCCGAATCCGGCATACGCCAGCCAGGAGCCGAGCAGGGCCTGCCAGAGCTGGTCCGTATATGAGGCGCGGGCAAGGCGCCGACCGGCGCGCCAGGCGAGCAGGAACGGGATGAGGGCCAGGCCCAGCGGGATGAGCGAGAGCGTCCCGGATTCCGGCTGCGCGGCGGACCCGGCACCGGCGGTGTCCAGCAGCAGGGGCACGCCGTGGATCAGCAGCCAGGCCTGGCCGGCCAGGCGCGCCAGGACATCGAATCCGTCATGCTGGAATCCGGCCGTGGCCCAGACCATGACGATCGGGGCCACCACCACGAGGGCGGAAATGACGGCGGCCTGGGCGGACTCGAGGGCACCCTGCAGCCACAGGGGCATGGGAAGGCCACGTTGTCCGGTCTGATCAGCGCGCAGTTTCATCGAGATCCATGGTGCCACGGGCCCGGCACCCGGCCGGTTTTCGACAGGCACATTGGCCGGATCCGCCGGATTTGCCGTCGGGGGCCCCCGGCGCTTTTTGCGCACCCCGGTCGTAAAATTGTAAATGTCCGCAATCAGTGGTTGGAGGCAGATAATGACTACCGCATCTCCTCATGCGCACGGCGTTCATTTTGGTCGGACAGATGTACAGAACGTCGGCATGGGTGCAGGTATCGTCCTGATCGTCGTGGGCATCCTGGGGTTCATCCCCGGCATCACTACGAATTACAGCGAACTGAGGTTCTTCGGGCCCGATTCCAAGGCCCTGTTCCTGGGCCTGTTCCAGGTGTCGATGTTGCTGAACATCGTTCAGCTCGCGATCGGCGCCACCGGCCTGACCATGTCCCGGACTGCCATGGGCGCCCGGAATTTCCTCATGGGCTCCGGTCTGCTGTACATCGTCCTTAGCATTTACGGTTTCATCGTCGGCGTGGATTCGGCGGCCAACTTCCTGTCGCTGAACACCATGGACAATTGGGCCTTCATGGTGATGGGCGTAGTAATGGCCGGCGCAGGCTGGCTGATGACAAGGCACCTGGAAGAAGACGTAAAGACCCGGTCATCAACCCCCGGGACATAGGGAGCCGCGAATGAGTAACGTTTCATAGTATTCAGAAAATTCGTACTACCTGCTGGTGCAGCGGTTTAGCGGAAACGCGGCGGCTGCACCAGCTTTCTGTGTGGCGTCTGGGGCCGCCCGACGGCGGAACCTCCCGGCACGGCGGAAGGCCGGGACTTGTGAGTCCCGGCCTTCCGTGATGCCCTGCCGCTGCCGTTGCCGCCGGTGATGATGCGGGTGCCGCGGCGGCTCGTTAGGTTGCGTGTTCCTGAACGCGGGGCGGAACAGTGTCCCACTCCGTTTCGGTGGCACGCATCCAGGGAAAGGGCAGCAGTTCCTTGATCCGGACCTTGCCCACCTCGCCCCCGGCATCGACCAGTACAGACGTCTCGGTTCCGTAAGAACGCAGCAACTCCCGGCAGACGCCGCACGGGTTGGTGACCTGGGGGTGTCCCTGCCCGTCCATGCTGACGGCTACCACGGAGTGGATTGCTGGCTCCTGGGCCATGCGGGCATTGGCGAGGGCGCTGGATTCGGCGCACACATTGATGCGTTTGGCGCCAATGTGCAGTCCGAGATAGATGGCCCCCGACTCACCGCGCATGGCGGCCGCCACCCGGTGGTTCTCGCTGTGGTGGGCGGTGAGCAACAGCGCGCGCGCTGCCTCGTAAAGCCCCACGTCGGAGGCATCGAGATCAAAGGAGATCACGTTTGCCTGCAAACCGTTTGTGTCCGGGCGACTGGCGTCCATGAGGGTTCCCACTTTCCGTTCCTTCTTACCGCTGTTCCTGCGTGCCTGTGTTCTGGCCTGGCTGTCTTCGTAACCGGCCGTGTTCGTAACCGGCCGTGGTCGTAGCCGGCTGTGTGCTCTACCGGCCGATGAAGATGCCGTTCTTCTTCCGGGCGAGCAGGTAGAAGACGATGCTGAGCGCCGACAGGACGGCGACGTAAACGGGGAAGATCCAGGAGGCGTTCATGGACTGGAGCCAGACCAGGAGGTAGGAGGCCGTGCCACCGAAGAGGGCGACGCCCAGGCCGTAGCCGAGCGCGGTGCCGGCGCCGCGGCAACCCTTCGGCATCAGGGAGCTGGTGACCACGTTGTACAGGGTCATGTTCAGGACCAGCACAACCGAGCCGCCGAGGAGGACGGCCGCGAAGCCGGCGATGCCGGGCTTGACGTACATCAGCATCAGGAACACGGACGGAATGGCCAGCGCACGGGTGATCAGGAACCACTTGGACATTGACTTGCCGTCAGCGACCTTGCTGATGATGAGGCTGCCGACAACCAGCACGACGCCGAGGATGGTGGTGAGCGCGAAGACGGCGGTTGCGTCCTCCTTGAAGCCGGTGCGGGCCGCCGTCGGGAGGCCGGTGTTCCAGGCGTAGTTGTAGGCCTGCGCCGCGCCGACGACGAAGGTGATGGCCAGGACGCTGAGCCAGTGCTTGCGCACTCCACCCCAGACGGTCTTGGCGGAGTTGTTCGCCAGTTCTTCCGGTTTCATGGTTTCCGGAAGCGTCCGGCGAAGGTAGACAACGACGAAGCCGAAGGCTGCGCCGACGATGAACGGCACACGCCATCCCCAGTCGGCCATGACGGCCCCACCGAGCATCAGGGACGAGAGGTAGCTGACCAGCGAGGCGAGCAGGATGCCTGCGTTGACGTAGAAGGAGATGATGCCGGCGACAAAGCCCTCGCGTCCCTCGGGGACGAGTTCGACGGCGTGGGCGGTGGACAGCGGAGCTTCGACACCGGTGGAGATGCCCTGAACGATGCGGCAGACCAGCAGGATGACGCCGGCCGCGGGGCCAATCTGGTCATAGGTCGGCGACACGGCAATGATCATGGTGGTGATCGCCATCATCATGATGGACCAGAGCATTACCCGCCGTCGTCCGATCCTGTCGGCGAAGGTGCCGAGCAGGATGCCGCCCAGCGGACGGAACGCGAAGCCGACAGCAAAGACTGCCAGCGCGCTCAGCGTCGCGGCAACGGGGTCCTGCGACGGGAAGAACTTGGGTCCGATGAAGGCCGACAGCAGGCCGAAGACCATCCAGTCGTACCATTCCAGGGTGTTTCCAAGTCCAAGGCCGAGCAGTCCCCGGCGGACTTCCGGAGATAACCGGGACTTGCGGCCGGTCTCCAGGTCAGTCTTGACGACAGTGTCAGTCATGATTCCTTTTTCCTTCCCCCGCACTTTCGGGGTGCGTGAGGGTACGGATTGCCGGCGGGCACCCCTGTTGGGGTCGCCGGCAATCGAAACTATCGTTTGGCTTGGTCCGCGGGGCGGGACCGGCTCACCACATGGGAGGCGAGTTAGCCCAGATAGCTACGCATGCCTCTTCGTAGCGCTTGAATGCAAACGGGCCATCCAGCTCGGCAACAAGGAACTGGTCCCTGGTGACCGGCCAACATCGTGCTCTGCGGATGGCTTGGCAGATGTCACGGCAGCTTTGCTTAAGGAAAGGAACGTGTTCGCGGGTCGGATGCACCTTCCGCCAGAAGGCTGTGCGCCCTAACCTGTTTGAAGCGTTCTTCCCAAAAGTGTTGCGGCTCACACAACTATATTGAAGATCTTCACAGAGTCAATGGTTTTCGGAGAAGTCCCGTCCGCCCGCAGCAGGCCGGGCCCGGGCCGGATTACAAAGCCCCACGTCAGGCGCAGATTCGGCCCGGAACCGCAAAAATATTCAGCAAAACCTTGATTCGCTAAAAGTTTTCACTATAGTTATGTGTGTTAGCTCACCAAGAGAGAGTCGGAGCATGACCAACGAAATCGTCACGGGACATTCCCCCGCCGGCACAAGCGTCCTTCTTGCCACCGTCGGCAACAAGGTCCGCAACATGCGCAAGGACAAAGGAATGACCCTCGCGAAGCTCTCGGAAGTCACTGGCCTCAGCCCGGCGATCGTCAGCCAGATCGAACGCGGCCTGGCCAATCCCTCTTTCACCACCTTGGCGCAGCTGGCACACGGCCTGGACATTCCGGTGGGGAAGTTCTTCCTCGGACAGGAGGAAACCAGGTCCCCCGTGGTCCGCAAGGCCGAGCGGCGGAACCTCAAGGGCGTCACCAAGAAGTCCGTAGGTGAAGCAGTCTATGAACTGCTCACCCCGGACCTCAACGGTGCGCTGGAGGCCCAATGGATCGTGAGTCCGCCAGGCCACGACACCAGCGCCACTCCTTTCCGGCACAGCGGCGAGGAATTCGGCATCGTGCTCTCCGGCCGGAAGGACATCTTCCTGGACGGCGAGAAGTACACCCTGGAAGAAGGCGATTCGATCACCTTCTCCTCGGATACGCCCCACTGGTACAAGAACAGCTACGAAGAGGTCTGCGTAGCAATCTGGGTTAACGCACCTCACGCGTGGTGATCCGCCGGCCCTAGCCGCCGTCACCTTTCTCCGGTCCGGACGCCTCTTCTATACCGCGGTGTCCGCCGGAACCCCTCCAACAGCCCGCACCACGGCCCCGCAACGGGCCGCGATGCGTCATACCCTCTCCCGGGTCGATTTCGCGGTCAGCGTTGCCGCGTTACTGCCGGGCACCGTCTTCTACGTCACCGGCACCGTTCCAACGGCACCCGTTCCCACGGCACGCCTCTAACGGCACTTCGGCCGAAACAGTAAGGATCCCCCATGAACCCGTCCACAGCCATGTCGTCGCTGGAACTCAGCACCACCACGGCGGACCTCACCGCCCCTGTCATCTCCCGCTCCGACGTCCTCGTCGTCGGCGGTGGCCCCGCAGGCGTGGCCGCAGCCGTCACCGCGGCCCGCTCGGGCGCCTCTGTCACGCTGCTGGAACGCTACTCCTCCCTGGGCGGCCTCGCCTCCGGCGGCATGGTCCTGGTGCTCGATGACATGATCAACGGCCAGGAAATCACGGTCACCGGCATCGTCTCCGAGTACGTCGAGCGGCTGCAGAAGCTGGGCCTGGCGATCGTCCCGCCGGCCGATGACCGCAAGACCTCCGAGGAACTGTGGAACAAGTGGGGCCGCTACGGCACCTTCGACTTCCACTCCCACACCACCCCCAAGCCGGTCTGCTACGCCGCAGCCTTCGACCCGGACGGCTGGAAGCGTGTCTCCAACGACCTCGTCCGCGAGGCCGGCGTCAACCTGCGCCTGCACTCCTGGTTCTCCCGCCCCATCGTGGACAACGGCGTCATGAAGGGCGTGATCTGCGAGACCAAGTCCGGCCCGCAGGCCTTCATGGCCGACATCGTCATCGATACCACCGGCGACATCGACGTCGCCTCCCGGGCCGGCGCCAGCTACGTCAAGGACAGCTACCTCACCACGCTCGTCTTCCGCCTGGGCAACGTCGACACCAACGCCGCGGAGGCCTTCGAACAGGCCAACCCGAAGGAAGCCCGCGCCATCAACCGCAAGATCAAGCGCCTCCTCGGCGGCGCCTGGGAACTGTGGTGGCTCAAGACCCCCATCGACGGCGTCGTCTGGTGCAACGCACCCCACATGACCGGCTTCGACGGCGTCGACCCGGCGGACATGACGGCCGCCGAGTTCGCCGCACGGGACCGCATCACCGAGGCCGTGGACTACGTCCGCGCCAACCTGCCCGGCTTCGAGAACTGCTACATGCTCGACGTCGCGTCCCAGATGGGCGTGCGCCAGACCCGCCTGCTCGAAGGCGAGTACGTCATGACCAAGGAAGATGTCACCTCCCGCCGCCACTTCGCCGACACCGTGGCCCGCGGCCGCGACTACTACTACCCGTTCCGCTCGCTGCTGCCCAAGGAAGTGGACCAGCTGCTCGTCGCCGGCCGGCACTACTCCGCCACCCCCGAGGCCCAGAAGATGTCCCGCGAGATCCCGCCCTGCATGGCCATGGGCCAGGCAGTCGGCGTCGCCGCCGCGCTGGCGATCCAGAACGGCACCCTCGTCCGTGACGTCTCCGCCCTGGACATCCAGCAGGGCATGCGCCGGCACGGCGCGGACCCGGGCGACGTCCCGTCGTCGAACGCCACCCTTGACGTGGACGCGGTGGTGGGGGCATGAGCACCGTCATCGACGACCTCTTCTCAGGCGCAACAGCAGAAGGCACAACAGCAGACGGCACGACGGCGGCCCCAGCCGCCGGGACGGAGGCACAGCCGGCCGGCACCCCGTTCCCGGCCGGCACCCCGCTCCCGCTCGAGGGAATCAAGATCGTGGACTTCACCCAGGTGTTCATGGGCCCGTCCTGCACCCAGCTGCTGGGCGACTACGGCGCGGACATCATCAAGGTGGAACGCCCCGGCGCCGGAGACATCTCCCGCAACTCGTTCCCGGACAAGGACGGCCAGGACAACCCGATCTTCCTGTCCATCAACCGGAACAAGCGCAGCATCTCCGTGGACACCCGCACCGATGAGGGCAAAGCCGTCCTCCACCGGCTGCTCGCCGACGCCGACGTCGTGGTCAGCAACTTCCGCTCCGGCGTCATGGAGCGGATGGGCTTCGGCTACGAGGACCTCAAGGAGCAGAACCCTGGCATCATCTGGGCCTCCGGCACCGGCTTCGGCCCCGAGGGCCCCTACTCGCACAAGGGTGGCCAGGACGCGATCGCCCAGGCCTACTCCGGCGTCATGTGGCGGCGCGAGTCCGATGACATGAAACCGGCCATCTACCCCACCACGCTGTGCGACTACATCACGGGCATGCACCTCATGCAGGGCATCCTGCTGGCACTGCGCACCCGCGAGTCCGCCGGCGTCGGGCAGAAGGTGGAGGTGACCATGTACGACTCCATGCTGCACCTGCAGATGCAGGAGGCCTGCATGCAGCTCAACCGCGGCTACGAGGTCAACTGGGGCGCCATGCCGCTCAGCGGCGTCTTTGAAACCACCGACGGCGCCGTCTGCATGGTGGGCGGCTTCACCCCGGACCCGCTGCTGCGCATTTCCGAGGCCCTGGGCCTGGACGAGGACCTCACGCTGCGGCCCGAGTTCGCCAACCTCGAACAGCAGTTCAAGCACAAGCCGGCACTGCAGGCGATCTTCCGCGAGCGCATGTCCACCAACACCACCGAATACTGGACCACCCGGCTCGAAGACCAGGGGCTGCTCAACGCCCCGGTCCACACCCTGGAACAGACCCTGGCCGATGCGCAGACACACGCCAACAACATGATCGTCGAGGCGGAACACCCCGGCGTCGGCACCGTGAAGATGCTCAACGCACCCATCCGGCTCTCCGCCACCCCGCCCACCATCCGCCGGGTGGCCCCGCGCCTCGGCGAACACAACGTCGAGGTGCTGCTGGAGAACGGGTTCGACGCCGAGACCATCGAGCGCCTGCAGCAGCTGGGGGTCCTTCGGTGACCGCCGTTTCAGAAGCCGGGACGACCGCCTCGGTTCCCACCGCCGTTGACCAGGTCACCCTGACCATCGAGAACCACGTCGCCACCGTGGTCATCGACCGCCAGCACGTGCTCAACGCCGTCGACGGCGGCGCGCAGGCCCGGCTCAACGAGATCTGGGACCAGCTCGAAGCCGATCCGGACGTCCGCGCCGTGGTCATCACCGGCGCCGGGACCCGGGCCTTCTGCGTCGGCGCGGACATGTCCGCCTCCGCCGTGGACAAGACCGGGCTCGAATACTGGGCCGGTCTGGACCCGAACGGGTTCGGCGGGCTCAGCCTGCGCACCACGCTGGACATCCCGGTGATCGCCCGGGTCAACGGTTATGCGCTCGGCGGCGGCATGGAGATCGTGCTCGGCGCGGACATCGTAATCGCCGCGGACACGGCCCGCTTCGGGCTGACGGAACCGCGCGTCGGGCGTCTGGCGCTCGACGGCGGCATCCACCAGCTGGTGCGCCGGATCCCCTACACCCAGGCAATGGGCATGCTCCTGACCGGGCGGAAGGCCGAGGCCACCGAGATGCAGTCCATGGGCCTGGTCAATGAGGTGGTCCCCGCGGACCAGCTCGACGCCGCGGTACAGCGCTGGGTGGACCAGATCCTCGCCTGCGCCCCCACCTCGGTCCGGGCGGTCAAGCAGATGGTCACGCAGACCGCGCACCTGACCGCCGCCGAGGCCCGCGGCCTCCGGCTCCCCGCCCTCATGGCGGCGCTGGACAGCGAAGACTCCGCCGAGGGCGTCCGCGCCTTCCAGGAGAAGCGCGCCCCGCATTGGCCGGGACGCTAACCGTTCCACGGCCCGATATTTAGCCGCTCGAAGAACAACAAGAGCTTAGAAGGAGAAACCAATGCGGGAGTCACTGACACCCGGCGTGTGGGGCGTCGTCGCCACACCGTTCCAGGGCAGCACCCTGGATGTCGACACGGACAGCCTGGCCGGGCTCGTGAGCTACTACGAGTCGATCGGCGCCACGGGGCTCACGGTCCTGGGCGTGTTCGGCGAGGCCGCGGCCCTGACGGCGGCCGAGCGCAGCCTGGTCCTGGAAGTGGTCATGGAGGAAACGCGCCTGCCCCTCGTGGTGGGAGTGACTTCCCTCTTCACCGGCACGGCCGTCGATGAAATCCGTTCCATCCAGGCCGCCACCGGGGACCGGCTGTCGGCCGTCATGGTCCAGGCCAACTCCGCCACCCCCGGGGTGGTCATCGCGCACCTGAACGCCATCCACCACTCCACCGGCGCCAACGTGGTGCTGCAGGACTACCCGCTGGCCAGCGGCGTCCACATCAGCACCGAGGCGCTCATTTCGGTGGTGCAGGCCTGCGGCTTCGTCACCGCGGTCAAGGCCGAGGCCCCGCCCACCTCCGTGGCGATCGGGCACCTCACCGCAGCCCTCGACGTCTCCGTCTTCGGCGGTCTCGGCGGCCAAGGGCTGCTGGACGAGCTCATGGCCGGCGCCGCGGGGGCGATGACCGGTTTCTCCTACCCGGAAGCGCTCATCGCCTGCGTGCAGGCCTGGCAGAAAGACGGCTACGAGGCCGCCCGCGATGCCCTGCTGCCCTACCTGCCGCTGATCAACTTCGAGCAGCAGGCGAAAATCGCGCTGGCTATCCGCAAGGAATGCCTGCACCAGCGCGGACTCATTGCCGACGCCGGCGTCCGGGCACCGGCCGCGGCGTTCCCGGAGGTTCTCCGGACCGGGCTGCGCACGCACCTGGCCGAGGCCGCCGGGGCCCTCGGCCAGAACCCGGCCGCCGTGCTGACCACGGCGGGGAGGAACTGATGGATTTCGGAATCAGCGGAAAGACCGCCTTTGTGGCCGCCTCGACCGGCGGCCTGGGCCTCGCCATCGCCCGGGCCCTCGCCGCCGAAGGCGTCCGGGTGGCCATCACCGGCCGGCGCGAAGTCCGCGCCAAGGAGATCGTGGCCGAACTGACGGACGCCTACGGACCGGGCGCCGTCGCCATCGAAGCGGACCTCAGCACCGCCGAAGGCGTGGCCGCAGCCGTCGAGCAGACAGTCGCGGAACTCGGGCCCATCGACATCCTGGTCCTCAACGGTCCCGGGCCGAAGCCCGGCGCGGCCGCCACACTCGGCGCGGACGACATCGCCGCGGCGTTCGAACAACTCGTCAAACCGCACCACGCCCTGGTCTCGCACATCCTGCCGGGCATGCGGGAACGGCGCTGGGGCCGGATCCTGGCCGTCGGGTCGAGCGGCGTCGTGGCACCACTGCCGAACCTGGCCGTGTCCAACACCGGCCGCGCGGCACTGGCCGGCTACCTCAAGACCCTCGCCGCCGAGGTCGCCCTCGACGCCGTCACGGTCAACATGCTCCTTCCCGGACGCATCGCCACGGACCGGGTCGCGGAACTCGACCAGGCCGCCGCCAAACGGCGCGGCACCACGCCCGAGGAAATCCAGCTCGAATCCCGCAAGACCATCCCCGCCCGCCGCTACGGCGAACCCGAGGAATTCGGCGCCGCCGCGGCGTTCCTCTGCAGCGCCCCGGCCTCCTACATCACCGGCGTGGCACTGCGCTGCGACGGCGGCCTGATCCGCGGGCTCTAGCCACAGGCGCTGAACACTCAGCACACACCCTGCTCCGACTCTCACGAAGGAACACCATGACTTCCACCGACACAGACACCTCAACCGCAACAGCCCGGGACCTCCTCACCGCCCGGCACCTGATCAACGGCGAATGGCTCGGCGGGGCGGACACCGAGCGGATGAACCCGGCCCGCCCGGGCGAACTCGCCGCCCTCTCCCCCAGCGGCACCGCAGCCGACGTCGACGCCGCCATCACCGCCGCCGCCGCCGCGCAGCCGGCCTGGGCGGCACTGCCCGCCCCATCGCGCGGCGCCATCCTGATGGCCGCCGGCAACCTGCTCCTGGAGCGCCAGACCGCCCTCGCCGAGGACCTCGTCCGTGAAGAGGGCAAGACCCTCGCCGAGGCCAAGGGCGAGGTCAAGCGCGCCTCCGACGTGCTGCGTTTCTTCGGTTCCCTCGGCTGGGCCGCCACCGGCGAGGTGCTGCCCAGCGGCCTGCCGGACACCACCATCACCACCCGCCGCGAGGCTCTCGGCGTCGTCGGGCTCATCACGCCGTGGAACTTCCCCATCGCCATCCCGGCCTGGAAGTCCGCCCCTGCATTGATCAGCGGCAACGCCGTGGTCATCAAGCCGGCCGAGCTCACCCCGCTCTCCGCCACGCACCTGGCCCGCGCCTTGCAGGACGCCGGGCTGCCCGCCGGCGTGTTCAACGTGGTCCACGGCAAGGGCCGCGTGGTGGGCGACGCCCTGGCCCGCGATCCCCGCATCGCCGGGTTGTCCTTCACCGGCTCCACCAGCGTCGGGCTCGGGCTGCAGGAGATCCTCAACGCCCGCCGCGCCCGGGTCCAGCTGGAAATGGGCGGCAAGAACGGCGTGCTGGTCCTGGACGACGCCGATCCCCGCAAGGCCGCCCAGGTGGTGGCGGCCGGCGCGTTCGGCCTCACCGGCCAGGCCTGCACCGCCACGTCCCGCGTCTACGTCACGCCCGGCATCCGCGAGGAATTCCTGGCGGCCCTCACCGAGGAAGCCGCGCAGTACACGGCCGGCGACGGCCTCGAGGCCGCAAGGATGGGCGCCGTGGTGAGCAGCCAGCAGTTCGAACAGAACCAGTCCGCGGTGCGCACCGCCGTCGAACGCGGCGCCACGCTGCTGCACGGCGAGTACGACGGCGGCACGGACGCCGGCTTCCTCTTCCCGGCCGCCATCCTCACGGACCTGCCCTTCGACGATGCCGCCGTGACCGAAGAGATCTTCGGACCCGTCGTGGCCGTCCTCGAGGTCCCGGACTACGAGGCCGGGCTCGCCGCGATCAACGACTCCCGCTACGGCCTGACCGCCGGGATCTGCACCGACTCCCTGGCATTCTCCACGGACTTCGCCGCCCGCGCCCAGGCCGGCGTCATCAAGGTCAACCGTCCGACGGCGGGCCTGGACCTGAACGTGCCGTTCGGCGGCGTCAAGGACTCCTCCACCAACACGTTCCGCGAACAGGGGAAGTCCGCACTGGACTTCTTCACGTGGGGCAAGACCGTCTACACGGGTGTGTAGCCAGCCATGACGTACGTGATCGCCCAGCCCTGTGTGGATGTCAAGGACAAGGCCTGCATCGACGAATGCCCGGTGGACTGCATCTATGAGGGTGAACGCTCGCTCTACATCCACCCGTCCGAATGCGTGGACTGCGGCGCCTGCGATCCTGTCTGCCCGGTCGAGGCGATCTATTACTCGGACGATGTCCCGGACGAGTGGGCGGATTACGTGCGCGCCAACGTGGAGTTCTTCGAGGAGCTGGGGTCGCCGCAGGGCGCCTCAGCCCTCGGAAACCTGCACCGCGACCATCCTGTGGTGGCGGGTGCGCCTCTGCGCGCCGGCGCCGTCGGCTGAGCCCGTGACCGAACTGGTTGATGAGCGAGGGTAACCGTTCCCTACCCCTCCCTTTTCTCCCGTTGGAACGCCCTCACTGCTTCGCTCACTGTTGGGTAGAAATGTTCGGGAGAGAAGCGGGCGCCCATGCCGTACTGCAACAATCTGTCTTTGACCGGGTCTTTGAGCTCGGCGAACACCAGGTCCACGCCGTGCCGGTCCAGCCATTCGTCAAGCTGCACCAACTCGTCCAGTGCAGTCGTGTCGATTCCCGTCACTGGTTCTGCCGCCAGCACCACGCGTTCTGTGCCGTCCGCCGCCTGGTCCAGTTCGTTGCGCACGAAGGACCCCAGCAAGGCTCCGTTGCCGAAGAACAGCGGTGCGTCGAAGCGCAGGATCAACAGGCCGGGGATGCGGTCCCCTTCCGGATGACGGCTCACGTCGTGGTACCCCGGGATCCCGGGCACGTCCACCAGTTCAGCACGGTAGGGGTCCCAGGCCTGCCGTAGGAAGTCCAGAATTGCCAAGCCGATGGCAACGGCGATGCCCGGGAGGACGCCCAGTATGGTCACCCCCAGGAAGGCCGCGAGCATCACCAGCGATTCACTGCGGCTCATGCCGATGAGCCGTCGCACACCGGCCGGATCGGCTATTGCGGCGGCTGCGGCGATGACAATGGCTGCAAGGGTTGTGGCCGGCAGGAACTCGGTGACGCCAGGCGCCACGAGCATGAAGCCGAGCACCAGGACAGCGCCTACGGCCCCCGTGAGCTGGGATTTCGCCCCGGACTCGACTGCCACCGGCGTGCGGGACGTGCTGGCCGACACCGGGAAGCCACCGAGCAGCCCGGTGGCAGCGTTCGCCGCGCCCAGGGCTGCCATTTCACGGTTGCCGGATACCCTGCCGCCCTCTGCGGCCGCCAGGGATTGGGCCAGGGTTCCGGTATCAACGAAGACGATGAGGGCGATCGCGGCGGCGGCGGGCAACAGGGTCAGGACGTCGGCCCAGCCAATTCCGCCCAGGGCCGGTGCAGGGAGCCCCTGCGGGAGGGCACCTGTGACCGTCAAACGCTCTTCGAGTCCCAGCAGGGCCACGGCGATGCAGGACACAACCACCGCAATGAGCACGCCCGGAACCTTCCATTTCAGCCGGCGGGGAACCCAGATGAGCGCCAGCGAGACCAAGCCGAGCAGGAGTGCCGTCAAATTGGTCTCGCCGGCAAGCACCTTCGGCACGGCGGCGATGAGTTTTTCCCAGGGTGTACCGCCTTCCACGGAGATCCCCAGGAGGGTGGGAAGCTGGGACACGGCCACCAGCAAGGCGATGCCGTTGAGATAGCCGAGCCGGATGGGCTTCGACAGCAGTCCAGTGACGATTCCCAACCTCAGCACTGAGCCGAGCAGCAAGATGCCGCCAATCAGTATGGCGAGGAGACCGGCCAGGGCCACGGATTTCTGCCCGTTATCCGCGGCCAGGGGAATCAAGGCTGCCACGATCATCGGAGCGAGCGCGGAATCCGGGCCCAGCACCAGCACACGCGATGGCCCGACTGCCGCGTAGACAAGTAGGGGCACTACCGTGGCGTACAGGCCGGTCACCGGTGGAAGGCCGGCGGCCTGGGCGTACGCCATGCCAGCTGGGACCAAGATCGCGAAGAGCGCGGCGCCCGCCACCAAGTCGTGGCGCAGCCACTCGATCCTGTAGCCACGCAGGGCCGGCGGGACCGCCCAGAATGCAGTCCTTCCGGATCGGCGCATCTTCTGATCATGTCCCATCACGCCGCTGCTCGCCATCCATCATCGGGCGACCCCAGCCTTGCGCAGATAACTGTGAGCTGCCGGTTTGACTCTGGTGAATACTGACCCGGATGGGCCGCCAATCAGCTCGATCGCATGGCCGCGATTCACGGGCTAATCGGGCCGATCCGGGTGTCAGTCTTTTTTCAGTTTCTCGGCGAGCATCACGAGGATTCCGCTGGGACCTCGGAGGTAGGTGAGTTTGTAGACGTCACCGTAGGTCGCCACACCGCGTAGCGGACGGCATCCGTGCTTCGCAGCTACCTCAAGGGCCTCGTCGATGTCGTCAACCGAGAAGGCCACGCGGTGCATGCCGATGTCGTTGGGACGGGTTGGGTTCGACTCGATCGCTTTAGGGTGGATGTACTCGAAGAGCTCAAGTCGACCATGACCGTCCGGGGTCTGGAGCATCGCAATCTTGGCATGGTTGCCATCAAGTCCGACGGCAGTGTCGGTCCACTCGCCGCTGACGGTGTCACGGCCGACGACGGTGAGACCGAGGTCGGTGAAAAAGGCGATTGTTGCTTCGAGGTCACGAACCGCAATACCGACGTTTTCAAGTTTGATGGCCATGCGTTGAAGCTACCAAGACGGACCGACTAGCTCCAGCGCCGGGCCGGATTATGGTCAGAGTGTCTTCGTAGTGAAGAGAGAATCGCCGTGGATTTCGTCAGGTTCTACTTGCCCGGTTTCGACAAATCCGAGTTTGGCCAGCACACGGCGTGACGCGGTGTTCCAGTCACGGACTGTAGCCCACAGGCGTCGGTAGCCCGACGCCTGCGCCCGCTGGAGGACGGTCCACGAGGCCTCGGTCGCAAACCCCTGGCGCCAGACTTCGCGGAGGAACTCGAACGCGAGTTCTGGCTCTCCAGCCCGTCCGTGCTCGTTGGGAATCAGCCCGCAGTAGCCGATGACCTGCCCCGAACTCTTTTGCTCTGCGGCCAGCAACCCAGGGAAGGGGTGTCGGCTATCACGACGGATCCGGTCCTCGATATCTTCCAGCGTGGGGTGACCATCGGGACTGATGCGACGATGCGGAGGGACGCGAGGATCGCGCTCGGTCCACAGCTCGCGCAGGACGGCGGCATCAGACACCCGCCATGGCCGCAGCAGCAGCCGATCCGTTTCGAAGACGACCTCGATCCGAGGTACTCGCGCGTGGTCCACAGCGATAATTATGGATGATCGAAGGCTTTGAGCCCGCTGCGCCGGTTGCCCGCGATCTCGGAATGTCGCAAGCAACGTCGAATCCATACCCGTGACTTATGGCTCTGGTCGACTGATGTCTGCCTGAGGACCATCACAAGCATTAGGACTGTGCCTGGCTGGGGGCGTTTTCCTGCCCTGACTGCACTCCCGACCTGCAAGAAGGACCCTCATGCCGATGGTCTGGATCCGCGAAAAATCCCGCCGGTTCACGGCCGCAATCCTCGCCGTCGTGCTTACAGCCGCCCTCGGCGGCTGCGTCCCCGGGCCGAAACCGCCGGCGCCGGCGCCGCCCGATTCCGGCTACCGGGCCGTGCTCGAACAGTTCGGCAGGAGATTGCTCGACGAGGGCGCCCCGGCCGTCCTCATCCAGGTCCGCGTGGGCGGGGACGAGTGGTCCGCGGCCTACGGGGTCCGAAACCTGAACAGCCCGTCCCGGGCCGAGATAACGGACCCGGTGCACATCGGCGGGGTCACCAAGTCCATGGTGGCCGTCTGCGTGCTCAAACTGGCCGAGGAGGGCCGGCTGGAACTGGACGCGCCGGTCAGCACCTACCTGCCGGAGTTCAACAAGGTGATGCACCCGCCGGGACCGGTCACGGTCCGCCAGCTGCTGCAGCACCGCTCCGGCATGCCGTCGGTGGACGGGCCGTTGTTCGATCCGGCCACAGTGCGCGAAGCCCTGACCACCAAGGTGAGCCTGGCGGATCTGCTGGCCATGGCGGGGCGGATCTCCTGGCAGGCGAAGCTGGCCCAGGGATTTGAATACTCCAACTCGAATTACATTGCCCTGGCGCTGATCGTCGAGCGCCTCAGCGGCCGGCGGATCGGCGAGGTGATCAGCACCGACATCATCGAGCCGCTGGGTTTGAGTGAAACCTTGATGACGGCGGCCGGGCCGGCGCCGTCGTCCATGATCCACGGCTACATCGCGCTGGACCGCAAACAACTGGACGTCACCTATCCGGCCGCCCAGATCGACAACGCCGCGGGCGGCATGGTGTCCTCCGTGGCGGACGTGAATACGTTCTACCGCGCGCTGCTGCAGAACAAGCTGCTCAAGCCGGCGACGATCACGCAAATGGAGAGCCCGCTCTACGCCAGGTACGGACTCGGCGTGGTCCGCTGGAACGATCTGTGCACCAACGACTTCTACTACGGCCATCCCGGCGACGTGCCCGGCTACGGCACCATCACCATGACCAGCGCGGACGGAACCCGGCAGCTCACCATGGCCGTGGCCTACCCGCCGGAACCGCTCCCACGCGGGGACACCCACATTCTGCACCAAATGGAGTCCATCGCGGAGGACACCCTCAACGCCACGTGCATGACCGGGCCGACCGGGCCGCTCAACAATGCCGCAGGCAGTCCGGGCACTGCGACAATGGGCAGATGACAGCAATCATCCTCGTCTGGGACCCCGACGAATGGAACGATTGGACCTACCCGGCCGTGCTGGAAGAGGTCGCCGAAGCCGGCCGGCACCTGGCCAGCTGGGACGTCGGGACCTCTCTCGACAGCGGAGCCGGCAACGCGGCCGGAAGCGCCGCCGGCACGGACGCGTGGCTGGTGCTCCAGGGCCGCCACGGACGCGGCCTGATCGGCCACGGCGTTATCGTCGCGGAACGGCCGGTTCCCCGCGTCCAGGCACCGGACTCCGCGAGCGCCGCCCGGACCGGCGTACCGGCCGACTCGCCGCCCGGCGCACCGCCCGGCGCACAAGGCGCGTCCCCGCTCTACCTCCAGGTGGACTTCGACGCCCTCCTGCCCGCCGGCGACCAGATCCCGACCGGGGTCCTCGCCGAGGCCGTGCCCGGCATCGACTGGGAAGCCCTTCACGGCCCCGCGCTGGCCGTCGACCCCGCCGTCGAGCCCCTGCTCCGCGGCCTCTGGGGTGAGTTTGGCCCGGTGCCGGCTGACCCCACGCAGCCCGTGCCCGGCACCGTCCCGGCGGCGGCGGTCACCCGGGTCGAAGTAAACAAGTACGAACACAGTCCGGACGCCCGGCGGGTCTGCGTCGCCCACCACGGGACCAGCTGCGCCGCGTGCGGATTCTCGTTTGAAATCGCCTACGGCGAGATCGGCAAAGACTTCATCCCGGTCCACCACCTGGTCCCGGTGTCACAGCTGGGCAGCGGGTATGAACTGGACCCCATCACAGACCTCGTCCCGCTCTGCGCCAACTGCCACGCCATGGCGCACCACGGGGTACGGACCCCGCGCAGCGTCGCGGAGCTGCGCCGGATCATGGCCGCCGCCGGGTTCCTGACCGGACAGTCCGTGACCCCGGAGCAGCTCCAGGCCCAGCAGGACGCCCGGCGGATCCTGGAACAGCACTAACAGCCCTAACAGCCCTAACAGCCGCGGCAGCAGCAGCGGCGGCAGCAGCCGGCTCAGGCCGGACCACACCTCGCGGAACTTGCCGCTGCGGTCCGGCCGGGGCGGCTCATCGCTAAAGCGGACGTCGACGCCGGCGGCGCCCTGGGCGGCGAAGAACGCACCCAGGCGCTCCCCCACCGCCGTCCGCACGGCCGTCATCGCGGCTTCCGGCCAGAGCTCGAGCCGCACGGTGAGCGAGCGCGGTCCGGTGCGGATCGCCTGGAACCGGCGGACGCCGGCGGTCTCCTCGATCACCGTGCCCAGCGCCAACGGCAGCACGGTGACCACTTTCCCGTCCGGCACTGTCCTGTCGGCGGCAGCGAAGCTCAGCACGCCGCCGCTGCGGCCCTCGACCCGCAGCGTGGGAAACGGGCTGCCGCAGGCGCACGGGCCGGCAGCCAGCTGCACCCGGTCGCCCAGGTTGTACCGGATGAGCGGCTGGACCCGGTTGGCCAGGTTGGTGACCAGCACCGTGTGGGAGAGTTCGCCGGGCGGGACGGGCCGGAAGGCGTCGTCCACCGGTTCCACGATGTTCCAGTCCGCGTTGACGTGCAGCAGCCCTTGCCGGCAGCGGCTGGTCAGGGCGAGCGCCTCCGAGGCAAGGTATCGCTCAGTGACCCGGCAGCCGAGGGCCGCCTCGATCTCGGCCGCTGCGTGGGCTGCCAGGCTCTCTCCGGACGCGACCGCCAGGAGCGGATGAATCCGTAGCCGTCCCGCTTTCTGTTCGGCGGCCAGTTGCACCATGGCGCTCGGATACCCGTAAAGCACTGTCGGCTGGAAGTCGTTGAGGTCCGCCACGAGGTCCGGGAGCGGCCGGAGCACGGAGAATACGCGCACCCGGCGGGCGATTCGGGGGCTGCGCCGCCGCGCGGATTCGGTCAGCACGACGCCGGCAAAGTGGTCCCCGTCCGCGATCAGCGCCGCGGCCCGCAGTCCCCGGTGCAGGAAAGCCCGCGCCTCCTTGGCCGCCATCAGGGTCCGCCGTTCGCGGATCGGGCCCAGGAGAATGGCCACCAGCTGCGAGGTCCGGTCATGGACCAGGACCGCGGGTTCACCGGTGGACCCCGACGTCGTCACCACGAGGTACTGTCCGCGGTAGAGGCCGCCGATCCGCGACGGGTCATCGAGCAGGTCGTGCTTCAGCCCGGCGAGCGTGATGTGGGGATCGGTCACCCAGTCATCGAAGTTCTCCATGAGCTCGCGCTTGCCCACCGGAGGCAGCTCCCCTAAATACCTGCCCAGATCCTTGGCCCGGTCCGGGACCACGTACGGGACGTCCCGGTACAGCCTGCGTAAGAAGGGCGAGGAGGACCGTGCGCACTCGACCAGCGCGGCGAGCCGGTCGCGCTGCCGGCGGGCGACCTCATCCTGGCTTGCCCGACCGGCCCGCCAGATGTCCCACGCGATCCCGGCCGTCCGTGTCATCCCAAGAGGAGAGCCGCGCATCACCCCTTCACGGGCAGGCACTCATGGCCTCCGCCGTTCCCCGCTCACTCAGGCAGGCGCGCTCGTCCGCCCTTCCACGCCCACACCCTCTTCCACGCTGGCACGGCGGCGGAGGCTCCCAACAGGGGCTTTAGGCACCGGCGGGACCTGGGCGTATGCCCGGACATCGTCGAATTGCTGGACTCCCGGCCGGAAGCACCACAGACTGTGTACAACAGCTGGCTGGGCGGCGTGGGAATTCCTGCCTCCAGGCCGGCCGGGGACTACCAGCAGCATCGTTTGGGGCTTTGCTTAATTTCTTTTCCACCGCCGTGAAAGGACCTGCTTATGCCGGACTTGTCATTTTTGTATCCGCTCATTTCGATCATCCTGGGGGCGGTCGCCGTCGTCGGCGTCATCTGGGTGGCAACAAAACTGATGTGGAAGGTGGCGGAACCGAACGAGGCCCTCATTATCTCCGGCCTGACGCGCGGCACGCTGGAAACCCGTGAAGGGATGGACTTCAAGATCGTCACGGGCAAGGGGGCCCTGGTGCTGCCGGGCCTGCAGACGGTGCGGCCGCTGTCCCTGACGCTGAACGAAACCGAACTCAAGGTCTCCTGCGTCACCTCCCAGGGCATCCAGGTGATTGTCGACGGCGTGGTCATCTACAAGATCGGCGATGCCCCGCCGTTCATTGCCAACGCCGCGCGCCGGTTCCTGGGCCAGCAGCCCAAGATGGAAAGCCAGGTGTACAACGTCTTCGAAGGCCACCTGCGTTCGATCATCGGCAGCATGACGGTCGAGGAGATCATCCGCGAGCGCGACAAGCTGGCCTCCCAGGTCCGCAGCGCCAGCGGCGTGGAAATGGAGAAGCTGGGCCTCGTCGTCGACTCGCTGCAGATCAAGGACCTCCAGGACCCCACGGGCTACATCCAGAACATCGCCAAGCCGCACATTGCCATGGTCAAAATGGAGGCCCGCATCGCGGAGGCCACCCGGAACCGCGAGGCGGCGGAAAAGGAAGCGGAGGCCGAGGCCTTGATTGCCGATGCCCGGAGCTTGTCCGCCATCCGGCAGTCCGAGGCGCAGGCCAATGCCGAGCGCGCCAAGGCGAACGCGGCCCAGGCCGGGCCACTGGCCGACGCCACGGCGCGCCAGCAGGTGGTGGTCCAGGAAACCGAGGTGGCCAAGCTCGAGGCCGACCGGGAGGAACAAAAACTGCAGACCACCGTCCGCAAGCCCGCCGATGCGAGGGCCTACGCCAAGCGCACCGACGCGGAAGGCCAGAAATCCGCGGACATCAGCGCTGCCGAGGCGCTGGCCCGGCGCACCGAGCTGGAGGCCCAGGCCAACGCCCGGCGGACCGAGGTGCAGGCGCAGGCGAACGCGACGGCGGCAGCAGCAGCGGCCGGGGCCACCAAGGTCACCGGCGAGGCCGAGGCCGCCGCCACGAAGGCCCGCGGCGATGCCGCCGCCTCCGCCATCAAAGCCAAAGCACTGGCAGAGGCAGAGGGCATCAAGGCCCGCGCCGAAGCATTGGGCACCAACCAGGACGCCGTCATCTCCCAGCAGCTCGCCGAGAACATGCCGGCGATCGTGGCGGCGGCGGCCGAGCCGTTCGCGCACGTCGGCCAGATGACCGTTCTCAACGGCGGCGAAGGGGTCAACCGGATGATCGGCGGGATTTTGGCACAGGTGGGCGACTACCTCCCGGCGCTCTCCACGGCCCTCAAAAACACCCGGGATGGCGGCAAACGGCCGGCGAAGGCGCCTGAGGCGTAGGGGCGGGAATGCGCGCGGGGAACCGGAGGATCTGATGTACTGGGATTCTGATGTACTGGGGTTCTGATGCATAAGGATGTTGACCGGAGCCTGACCGGAAAGATCGGCCGCGTCACCGGACGGATCGGCCCGGGCACCATCGGCGAGGTCATGCTGCCGGTCCGCGGCGGAACCAGTGCGTTCCACGCGCACCCCTTCGATAAGACCAGCGTTTTCGCCGTGGGCGAGCAGGTCCTGGTCATCTATTTTGAACCGCCGCAGACGGTGTTTGTGGACGAACTTCCGGATGTCCTCAAGGCCGATTGACCCTCCCTGTTGCCTCACGTCAATACCTCCGGGAACGTGGGGTCGTTGCCTCAGATGAAATCCTCCGGCTGCCGGGGCGGTTCCACCGTTCGTTCACGGCGGGTTTGACCGGGGCGGGCTGTTTGGCAGTGGTGAGGGCTTCAAGCCGG
>NZ_JBFTSL010000003.1:0-246901 GCF_056400005.1 Arthrobacter sp. 01L42
TCGGCGCAACGGCGTCAGTGATGAAATCACCGGCCTGCATCCCGGCCCAAAACAGCTGCAGAAGATCCGGTCTTACATAAATTGAATACGTCGCCACGACAACACCCATCCGCTAAGTGTTGCAATCACCGCAAGAACTCAAGGATCGTTGATCGGGCGGTTGGTCGGTGTTACCGTGAGGGCGATTGCGGGAGGCACAGTGTCATTGCTTTGGTGGGTCTTGTTAGAGCGCTTTGTCCACGCCGACGTTGCGATCCGCATGACGGTCAGTGCGGGTGCGCCCCCGGTAACGGCTCTCGTTCTCGTTGCTCTGGTCATTGCCCTGGCGATCCTCATGGCCTACACCTTCCAAGCGCTGCTCTGCACCCTTTTGGCGCTTGGGGTCCACTCCGACGCCCCGGGTCCGGATGACCAGCCCGGTCGAGGCTCCCTGTCCTTGGTCTGGTCCGCACCCGTCGGTGGGACAGGTCCTCGCGCGCCGGGCCGACGTCGCCGTCGCCCCGGGAGCCTCCACACAGCCCTCTAGAATCCGACCATTGCCGGCAACCTAGCCGCACACGGCTGGAACGTGCCTACACGCTCGCGCGCTACTCCTCCCGGGCGACCTCAGAACACCTCTCTGACTGCCGCCACAAGGAGCTCATCGCCATGTCCCGCACTACCCTCCTCTCCTCACTCCGCAACAAGCCCCCGCGATACCGCTCACCGACTCCCCGTCGCCTTGGACTGCTGTGGCGGCTCGCCCGTCGGCTCTCCCGCCGTGTGGCTATGCGAGCCACTCTGTTCGGTGGGTGGGTCTGGTTCGCGGCCGGCTCGCTGATTGGATTCGAAGCGTTCGACATCATCTTCGGCACGTTCGCCCTGGCCCCCGAGCTGCTCCCGGTCGTAATCCTCGGGCTCGCACTGACTTGGTATTTCCGCGGTCAAGTTCGACGAGTTTCGACACGTGCCCGCGCGTATCGGCGCCTCAGACGCATACGTGCCGATCGCAGATGACGCGCGCACTCCATGGTCTCAGCCGATAACCGCTAAGACAGGCACTCCCAGGCGGCTGCCTTGCATAAGTTATCGTTTATCGTTATGTTAACGACAAGCGATAATCCTTGTCTCGGATTGGGGATGGACTGTGGCAACTACATTGGCCTATTTGGACCGCAAGGGTGCGTTGCTGTTTGCGATCGTCTTTGGACTGGCTGCGCTCGGCATCGCTGTCGCGGCAATCGTGGCCGTGTTCGCAGGACTGGCGAGCACGCCGCTTCTGAATGTGCCCCTCACGAACCTGGCGACGCCGGCGCTCGGTGAGGGCAACAGCGAAGTCCTCCGGGCCGCGTACGCCGCAGCCGACATGCAGCCGGCCAGACTCACCTCGACCGAACGCTCTTTGCTGCTCGGATCAGGACTCCTGGGCGGTCTTGCGGGTCTGCTGTCTGCGGCGACACTGGGCCTGATCAGTTGGTCTGTGTACCGAGGCACAGGCTTCGGTAAGCAGCTGGCCCGCGCCGTCGGCATCTCGGGTATCGCCGTGATGACCTGGGGACTTCTGGGCCCCTTCATGAACGCAATCGCCCACCACTCGATCCTCAGTCGGATCACATTGCTTCCGGAACAGGAAACAAGTGATTTCTTCGTCATGGAACTGGATCTGTGGCCGGTCGCGGTCGGACTCGGTGCTGCCGCTCTCGCGGCCATGTTCGAGACGGGCCGGCGTCAGCAGCTGGAACTGGACGGGCTGATCTGATGGCTCCCACGTCGGATGAAGAGCAACAGATACATTGCAGACTCGACGAGCTCCTCGCGGCCCGGGGCATGACCCTGACCGAGCTCAGCCAGCGGGTAGGAATCAGCATCGTCAACCTGTCTGTGCTGAAAAATGACCGGGCGCGTGCGATCCGCTTTTCCACGCTGTCCGCGATCTGCGATGTTCTCGACTGTGCGGTCGGTGACCTGCTGGTCGTGAGCCCCTAGCGACGGCTAGCACAGTCGCGCGCGACGGCCCGGACCTGATTCAGCTGCCCGGCTAAGCCCACCACATTCTGGAGAAAGTTTGTGGAAACGGTGGACCACGCGTGCGGGAGCCGGCGGTTGACGCGCCCGCCGAAAAGTCCGCGTTCAGTAGGACCGAGAACGTGACTACTCGGGCGCCCTGGCTGCAAATCTAGATGTTGGGATCTGAGGCACGAAGCGAGAGAGTGGCCCTGGCGGCGAAGGTAACGCCGGCGAGCAAAAGTATGACCGCCGAGACGATGCTGTACCAAACCCCGTTGGAGTTCAATGCGATGTATACGCCGACGAGAGAGAGAAAACAACTGCCCCCAGCGACCAAATGAGCGTTGCTCTCATGGTGTTATTTATGACATCGGCCTAAGGGCTGCATTGATTGGTGAAGTTCCTAGCCGCGTAAGGGGATCCCTTGCCCGGCGCTTATGGCGTCGTCTAGCGACCCGGGTTCTACTCGTCGTAGTCCACGTCAGCAAAGGCTTTGACCTCTTCACGCAGTTGCTCGGCGATCCTGGCACCCTCTGTTTTCCAAGTCATGTAGTTTTCAGCCGAACTCCAACCGCTCTCATACAAGTTTTCGGCATCCCACACGTCGTACCAAGCGCGAAGCCGGTGAGTGAGGTTCTCTGACAGTCCAAAGAATGCCGGTTCCATCGTGTATTGGCTGGGACGCTCAGCAGTGCTGTTCTCCCAAAGTGGCCACCGATGGCCGTAATCAGGAAACAGGCGGATGACGCGACGGGCGAGTTTCTTTGGCATGACCGCATACTAACTCTCAGCGACAGCAGGGAATGACCGCGGTCATATTAACTCCGTCGCTGAATGCGCTGCTAAACCGGGCCTGGCAATGAATCGGCTTACGGGGCGCACCGTCTGCCCGGGCCACGACATCGCAAACCCTGCCCGCCCGCAAGCCGGTCGCTATCCGTTCCACGGTGTCCCCAAATACACCCGTAAGCGGCTCCCTTAGTCACGCGCCTGGTCGACTGTGGCTAGGTCCGCACTGCCAAATTGCGTCTTTAGGTCCGGGCTCTGCCGGTTTGCATCCCACAGCGCACGCGCGTCCTCGAGCGTCCAGGGGCGAAGTTCGACGGTCATGGCTCCTATCGTGCCCGACGAAGTACGACGGCCACGAATTGCCCGCAAGCCGGCGGCCTAACGGGCGCTGCTGCGTTCGAAAGGGGATCCCCCAGCGGGCATTCTTCGATGCGTTAAAAGACGCAACCGAGCATGCAGATGACAGCTGCTCCCGCCCCGGGGAGAGTGGTGAAGCTGGCAGCGCCAGTCGGCACTGCCTGCGGGCGGGTACCTTCATTCGATGCGGACGGGAATCAGAGTGTGGTTACGGCGCCGCACCCAGAGTACCTAGTCCGAACAACGTGATGGATTCGAAGCCGTGGGGGATCCGGAACGTGATCCCGTGGGCATTGGTCCGTGCCATCCTGTAACCGAATGTTGCCGACAGGTCGTCGGTGGGTTCTACCTTGAGTGGTCACTGAGACAACGGTTCCTGGTTTTGGTGCGTGGTCGTCTGCCGGGCATTCTCCACAACATAGACCTCCCCGTCGGGCGCTTTTTTGTGGGACTCCGTGGTGTAGAAGCGGATCTCGTGTCCGTCCGGGTCCGAGAGACCGGGCAGAATCCACCCGAGAGAGGCGACCTGGACGCCAGCATGGGCGTCCCCCAACTGCGTCAGCCGCGCGGAGAGCTGGTCAATTGCCGCCTTGGTCGGAACGCCTATGGAAAAGTAATCGAATCCGGACGAGGCCGCCGCTTTGCCGGGGTCCAGCCGCAGGGCCAGTCTCGGTCCGCCATCCGGGTGATTAAGAGCAAGGCCCATGACTTTGCCATCTTCGCGGAACTCCATCGCAGCGGCATAACCCAGCCGGCTCTGGTACCACTCGCGGCTGCGGTCGAGATCACTGACCGGGAGTTTGAGGTGGTGCACGCCATCGAACTGGGGAACTTGAGTGTCCACGGCAAATCCTTTGATCGCAGGGTCGTGTTCCAACGATAGGTCCGAATCATCTGCGGGAAGCCGCAATCGTGGCGCCCCTCGTAGTAGTTTGGTCCAGCGCTGTCAGCGAGAGCTTCCGCGGGCGAGCACGCAACGCAAATTTTCCGTCCCACAAGCCGGTGGCCCATAGGACGCTCTGGCGTCTGACGAAGGATTCCCTGAACAGACTTCCGTACCGCCGGCTTTGCGCTTTTTAGGATTTTTGCGCTGAGCCCACTACCCAGCGGTTCCATCGGTTGAACATTCCGCTCGGTGGTGTGCCAAGAGCGCGAATTGCCCTCTTGTACCAACGATGGCCGAGGTAGTAGACGACGCTGAAGAGGACAAGCAGGACGGCCAGGATGATTAGATACCAGTCCTTCGCGGCCTGGTATTCCTGGTAGCCGGGCTGCCCATAAATCAGTTCACCTGAAACCAAGGGGACGGTCACGTCCAGGAAGTAGTGGAAGACCTGGATGAAGGGCGCTAGCAGAAGAGCAAAGGTTAGAACGACGAAAGCAAGGTACTTGAACCAGACTTTCGCGCACCGTTTGTTCCAAGAAGCAATCCGTTCTTTCTTGTCCGCGTCTATCGGCTGATTCATGCTGTTCCCCCCATTTTTTGTTTTCCTAATGCATAGCCTACGTGGGCTAATTTTTCGGCAGTTGATGATCACCGGCGGTCGAATACATTCTTACGTCGGGTGGACCATGCAATCCCAAGAACAAGAGGGGCGCGGAACCATCGACGCACTACGGGCGCCTCTTCCGGCCCGTCCCGTAAGSCGGTCCCCCRCCGCGACACYMTCRACCCKCTCCCCCRCCGCGAAAAATCCCATACAGATGCTGGAATCTGTGACTTTCGGCGGTAAATGGCGGGGTTTTCACAGCGCTACGTGGCGCATGGTGCAGCCCGGAGAAGGGGTGTGGCTGAGAGCATTTGGCAGCCTCGTCCGGCAAGGATGTGGACGTCCCCTAAGGGGCCTGGTTGAGCGTCTTCGTTGGTAGGACGAAGGCGGAGATCGCGACAGTTAGCGCGATATACAGCAGCGCTGTGCGTGAGGAAGCGTTTGTCATGATCAATCCTGCAAGAGGAATAAACAGGGGGCCGGAGACCATCGTCGCGACCATCCACGCAGAGCTGGTTCGAGACAGCAGAGAACGGGGGGTCATATCCATCCGAAGGGTCGAAATCGCGGTATTTACGATCGACGAGGCGAACAAGATGCCCGAGAATGCCAGGATGGCTCCGCCAAGCCCTACTAGCCCGGCTGGCAAAACCGGATAGACCCAGTAGAGCGGGACACGTGCCAAGCTGCCGATGACAATCGCGCGCCCGACTCCGACCTTCCTCAGGATCGGCCCTCCAACCCATGCCCCGGCCAAGGCTGCGATGGAGGGAATCCCCATGGCCAGGCCGAACTCCGCAGGCGAAAATTCCAGATCGTGCAGGAAAAAAACCTGAGTCACGGGAGTGAGTGCTGCGACAGCCCCAGCGAAAAGAACCCAGGAGATCAGGAGTCTTCTGAGGGTGCGGTCACCGGCAAAGAACGCGACGCCTGCGAATGCTTCCCTAAGAGGACGTTTGCGTTCATCCCGTTGTGCGGCGGGGCCCTCGGGCTTGCGGATGAATGAGATGCATACCGCGCTTCCGAGGAAGCACAGCGAAACGCTGGCCATTAGGACGGCGTTGGGCGCTACCGCGACGAGTGCGCCCCCGACAATGGGTCCTGCGATCATCGCCACCCACGAGGCGCTCTGAAGCTTACCGACGGCATCGGCCCGTAGCTCCTCTGGCACGAGGTCCTTGGTGTGGGCAAGGGATGCGCTGCCGAATAGCATTTGCGTCACTGCATTGATGCAAAGAACTAACACAAGCCATGGGAGTGACAGAAGCCCAAACAGAGCCGCAACTGCGAGAAGGGCAAAACTAAGGAATCGAACTGCATCGGAGCCAACCAGGATCGGCCGCTTTCGACGGAATTCTGCAAACATGCCGGCCGGAATAGCGGTGACGACGGCCAGGCAGGCGGCAGCGGTCGACATGACGGTCACCCCTCCGGGGCCGACGCCGAGAACTTGAATAGCCAAAATTGGAACAACGACTGCTGCAGTCGCTGAAGCCCCTTGAGCGGACATCGTTGCAAGCCAGAGCCAACGAAAAGCGGCATCGCTAAATGCGGAGACTTTGACCCTCGGACTGCTGGTGCTGTCGGCCTGGAACTTGGGTCGGGTGTCGTCGAGTTGTCTATCCGTGCTCACGCTCATCCTCCAGATCGCGATACTTCCAGCTACTTCGATGTAACCCCCGTAGGTCACCAGCGACCTGCGAGCCCTACCGGGCACGTTAACCCTCAGGAAGGGGTCACGGCGTGAGGACTTCAAGGACGCTGGGAGCGCCAGGGCTATTCCAATCGAAGAGCGTCAGATGCCACAGGTGCGGCTGCTTGCGGGAGGGGTCGATCAGGCCGTGCGCCCCTAGACTCTGCAAGGCTTCCCGGACGCGCCATGATGAAGGCGAGCCTCCGGCGGTCACGGTCTTTTGCCAGTCAGCTGCGGCGTCAGCGGGATCGATCCCGACTGCTGCCAGGGCCTCATGGTCACGGAGATCAACGATCCTCTCAGCGTCTACTTCGAACTGCAGCACCCGAAGGTTGGGGGTGCGATCGTCAGTATGGGCGATCATCGCAGCTGCGACACCTTCCGGCGAAGCGCTGAGATACAGCGTCGGCACGCCCGGAAGGGAATACCGGCCGGCGGACCGGGACCCGGCAAGCGCGACGTCACGATAAGCAGGATCAATTGCCCGAAAGAAGGAACCCGTAACAGTCCGCATCAGCGGGTCATCCCCGCCAATAGCTGGCTGGCTTCGCCGCGACATACGGTCCTTTCTCATCTAATCCGTGGACTTAGGCCGAGATCCGGACTTTCGCCACGTATGGCTCCAGTGCTTCCGTCATGACCTCGGACAGCTTGGCGTGGCCGAGATCGTTCGGGTGTATCTGATCAGGTTCCGGGTAGAAGAACGGGGTAGGATCGGCGGCGAAGACGCCGTATTGGCCCAACAGGAATGGCAGGCCTGTTTCCTCGGCACACTCGGCATGGAGATCAAAGACCCGGCGGACCCGCGGCGGCTCTCCCAGGAAGGGCCAGTAAGGCTCGACGACGATCACCTGGGAGTCCGGAAGTGAATCGCGCAGCCGGGACATGTCCTCGATCATGGTCCGGCGCAGCTTATCGTCGTTCTCGGGCAGCTGGATCAAGTCGTTGGCCCCGAGTGCAATCAGCGCGATCTGCGGGTCCACGTCGATGACCATCTCCAGCGGATGCTTTTCGAACAGGTCGGTGTCCCGCTTGGTCAGAAATCCCAGACCGTTGACGGCGAAGTTGTGCTCCTCCAGTCCAAAGTTCCGGCACACGATGGAAGTCCACCGTTTGTCGACGTGGGAAATTCCCCGCCAACCTGTCGAAATACTGTCTCCGTACACCCCAAGTCGCAAAGTCATTCCAGGACCCTACCACCGCCCGCGCCCGGGTCTTTGTCAACTCCGCGAACCGTAGCTCAAGCTGCAATCCAGCCAGCCGACTGGGCTGACCCCTGAAAGGATCCCCCAACGGGAACCTTGAGGTCTGTGGGCCGGCGTGCCCGGAAAACCAGGTGGGCGGGCTGGGGGGAGGCACGAATCCGAGGCTCGCATACAGCGAATGGGCTTGGGGGAAGTCCCTCCACCGACGCGGAGACTCAATGCCTCCTCTTGGTTTGCCACGCATGCCTTGATGGCCTCGATCACGAGTGCTCGTCCGGCGCCGGCCCCTCTGTGGGTTGGGCCGACGAACAGGTCGATGATGAACGGCCCGTTGATTTTTGGGTCCCAGATCGAGTGGGATGTCGTGAAGATGGCCCCGGCTGGCCTGCTGCCGATGTGGGCGATGAGGCTCGCCTCGGTGCGGAGCTCGCCATACTCCCCGGCAAAGGTTGCAGATATTTCATCCAGCGCGGAAGCGAGATCATCAGCACCGATCTCGGGTGGGTAGCTGTCCAGGTACAGCTGCGCAACCGAGTCACGATCGGCCGGATTCATAGGGCGAACCGTTATGCGATCAGCGGTGGCAGGGAGGACCAGAGGAGCGCGAAGAGAGAGTGTGCGAATATCGCAAGGCCTAAGGGTTCCATTCGACGTAGCTGATGCTTTCCGTGGGGCGGCGTGAGCCCGCGCTGATCAGGAGTGGAACATGCGGAGAATCTACAGGGTATTGGATTGCACATCACGGTATTGACGCCGGCCGGTTGATGCCTCACCACGCGCTTCAACCTGCCTGCTAACTACCCAGCGCCCGCACAGCTTGCCCCTCGGGCATGTCATCTGGCGAGCGGTTTCACCAGGACCAGCGTGGGGCCATCCCAGTCGATCCGATTGAACTCTTGTAGCGGCAAGAATCCCGACCGAATATAGAAAGCCCTGGTCTGGGCGTAAGCGTCGTCCTCGAAGGATGGACCAACGGTATGGACCTGAAGCAGTCCGCAATCATCGGAGACGAGTACCTCCTCGACCGCCGTGACGAGAGAGGCTCCGATACCAGCGCCGCGGCGGCCGGCGTGCACTGCGATCAGTGCCAGCTCAGCGGACTCCGGGAAGTGGCGATCCACAAGTGCAACCCCCACGACTTCGCCGCGCATCACGGCGAGAAATGAGTCCCGCCGCGATGCACTGTCAACATAGTTGAGAATGGCTTCTTCGATGCCGAACCAGCCTGGTAAGGAGCGCAAGATTCGATCTACGGAAGCGGGGTCCTGGCGGCGTTCAATCTCAAGTGCGGACATCAAGCGAGTACATCACACGCCTCATTAGTGTGGCTGATCCGGTCTCGTTAGAGAGCTCTGACCAGGCATATGTGAAATGGGTACAGTCTTCTTCTCGCTGTCGTCCGGACTACATGGCGATTAGCGGAGGCGGGTATTCCGAGGGGCCGTGCCGGTAAGCGCTGTCTAGTCCCGACGGGTCATAGGATGTCTGGAACAGCAGCTGGGCTCGGCGAAGCTACGCGAGCCTCATGGCGGGGAAGGTGGCGCGGTGTGTTCTCACTCGGCATCGAGATAGGACCTCAACTGGCGGTCAGGCAGGCGGCCTGGTTTGCCCCGACGCACCAGCCGTTCCTGATCCCGAAGGGCGGCGCGGAGACCTTCGGGATAGCGCCTTTGAGCGAAGAACTCCCCGCCGAACTCAGGGATACCTTCGAAATCTACAATGTGCCGGACGAGCTCGACTGCATCCTGATCGGCGAGGAGGAGTTCAATGACCTGGGGCGCTCAGCCAGGTCGGACCTCGTTCGGAGTCAGATCTGCCTCGCACGGGGAGCCATCCCCTCCGTTCGAAGCGCCCCGGCGGACGTACGCACCCGAGTGTCGACGCAGGCTGACGGGCATCGCTTTGTGTGGTGGCCCTCGTTGCTGGAGGGACATCAGGAAGCTGTCCTCGGCGCCTACCTTCGCTTCGGCCGACGGCCCAGCAGGCACCTAGAGGTCCCCGAAAACGTCTGGGATAACGCCCGTGCGATTCTGCCGGGGGCGAGGACGCTGGCGGGCACTTTCCCTCGCGCCAGCGGCCCGAACTGTTTCGGGACGGTGATGGCGGCAGCTGGTCGAGCGGAAGCTGCTGACGTTTGGATGCTTCAGAAGCCTTTCGAGGACTGGCTTTCCGCGGCCGCTGAAGTGGGCGGAAAGGACAAGGACCCGGGTACCGTGCTCGTCTGGCGCTCTCCCAGGGGGTTGGCGCAGCATGCCGCTGTAACTATCGGAGGCGGATACGCGCTGCACAAACCCTCCCAAGGCTGGATGAGCCCGCGGAAAGTCCTCACCGTCAAGGAAGTCGTCGCCAGCGCCAGGCAGCCAGGCCGTCGACTAAACCGATATGTGCTGACCGGCTCCCCGGGACACCGTTTCCAAGAGTGATTTCCGATTTCCGGGACAGTCGAGCCCCCTCACATGTGGTCCTAAATCAGGCCGTCGCAGTGGTCCTGGTTGAACGTACTGGCCGGAACAGACATGCAGAACCTCCTAAAAAGCTGTCTTGGAAAACAACAGCTTTCCAAGACACTGCCCTCGACCTCTGCGGAGCCATCGGGTAGATGAGAAAGTCGGGCTCGCCGATGTCTTGAAAAGTCGCCTCATCATGCCCGCGCGCTTTGAGCACACGGGTATCCGAACTCGCGTGCACCAACGACCAAGAGACCTTCGCGTTGCGATAGGACGAAACACGCCACACTTTTCTCGATCGGCGCATGGTGTCCCACTTCCTTGGAAACTGGACACTCCCGCGGGAGGAGTTCACACCGCTGTAGTCAGGAGTGCTGTGGCACCAATTCGAACGTCACAACGGATACCTCCGCTTCATCGGACAGATCCGGGTAGTGACCCCGTAAGCCCTGGCGGAATCCATCAATAGGAGTTCCGGGGGCAAGGTGAGCCTGTTCCGCCGTCATCTGATCGAGCCGGTAGTCCGCTACGTCCGTGACTATCCCATCCAGCGTGCGATGCTCTGCATCGTCTTCGAATACAAACAACGCCGGCCCGACGGATACCGGGTCATCATGGCGAACAGTGGTCGTCTTGATGCCGCCGGCCACCTCATCGTAATAGCGCTTGTTAAACCGCAATAGTCGTCGAGCATCAGCATCGGGAAAGAAGTAGGTCTCCGGAAGCAGCTTCCGGACGGGCCGGAGCTGTGGGCCCCCGGCTCCGGGCACTGCGACCATCACGTCGGGATGAAGGTCCAGCATTGCCTGGCGGCATCTTCCGCACGGCGGGATGAGGCCCCGTCCTCGATCGCCGGCAGCGGCCATGGTGACGAGGGGTCCCGCGCCGGCCGTAGCGGCTGTGCCCATCACAACGAACTCAGCACAAGGCCCACCCGTGAAGTGATAGACGTTTACTGCCCTATGAATGACCCCGTTGGTATCCATGGCCGCCGCTGCGACCGTATGGTTCTTGTCGCCACCAAGAGTCGCAGCCAATTCTTCCGCCGCCGTAATGACGCGTAGCTCCGACTCAAATAGATCCATGGGGTCATTCTGCCCCATCCCATTTGCTTGTAGCTGAACGCCGGGAACGCCCGGCTGGGCGGTCAGGCTGTTCCCCGTAATCTGAATGTGCCAAAAGTTATGCCAAAAGAGAGGGCCGCTAAGAACGTGCGGACCTGACTTCCGGGACAGCACGTTGGCTCAGTGCCCGGGTCAGTGACGAGACGCTGACGCTGAGCCGGTGCGCGGTCTCCTTGAGGGTATGTCCCTCACTGCGCAGCTGCGGGGCCGTTTCAAGCTTTCCCTCCGTCATGGTGCGCGGCCGGCCACCCAGCCTGCCGCGGGCCTTCGCCGCAGCCAGACCAGCCTTTGTCCGTTCGGACAACGTCAAGCGTGCGTAGGCACCAAACGGCCTCTCGCGGAGGCTAGGCTCTATGCCATGATGACCAATCAGCGACTTGAGCCCCTGCTCGAGCAGTACGACTGGGCGACGGAACGACTCCTCACTCGCCTCGCCGGGCCCACCAGCAACTCGGGTGATGGCAGCGACGTCGACGTACCGGTACTGACGGACGCCGAGTACCTCTGGGAACCGGTCGACGCGTGCTGGTCGGTGCGGAGGCGCGCCGATGGGCCCGGACCGGGCGCCATCAAGCTCATCGGCGCGGGTGAGTGGGGGCGAGACGGCGCCCCCGAAAGTCCGTGGCCTCCGCCCCTCACGACGATCGCCTGGCGGCTTGACCACATCTCCGAGACGCTGTTGGGCCGAGCCAACCACCTCGGGGGCGACCGAACGTTCGATAGAGCGACGTACGAATCACGACCAGATGCAGCCGGCGCCATCGAGAGGTTCCGTCACGCCGCAGCCGACTGGCGCCAGGTACTACTCAGTGTCGATGAGTCCGACTATGACCGGACCGGGCTCAGCAGCTACCCGTACGGCAGCGATGCCGAGGAGACCTTTCCGACGATCGTGTGGTGGGAGAACCAGGAGATCCTGCACCACGGAGCCGAGATCGCGCTGCTCCGCGACCTCTACGTTCACCATGCTCAGTAGCGATGAGCGCGCACCGCAGACAGCTCAGCCGACGGAGTCTCTACGACGTCGAGTGGATACAGAGGATTAAGTCCGCGTCGGTGCATAGGTGCCCGAAAGACGGTGGTTCAGCGGACGCCGTGGTGACCGCAGGGATTCTTCACCGGGCAGGGGTCCGGCTCAGTAGAGTGGAACGCATGAGTCTTGAATGGGAACAAGTAATTGTCGATTCGGCACGACCGGCTGAGCTTGGACTTTGGTGGGCCAAAGCTTTGGGTTGGGTCGTGACTTTGGAAGCTGACGATGAGTTCGAAATTCGTTCTGCACCGGACCGGTTGCCAGGGTTGGTCTTCGTGCCGGTGGCAGATTCGAAGGTAACAAAGAATCGTCTTCACCTCGATTTTCGGCCGGACGATCCAGCGGCCGAGGTCGAGCGGATGGTCGCTCTGGGTGCCCGCAGGGTCGATGTTGGTCAAGGCGAGCAGCCGTGGACTGTACTTGAGGATCCAGAAGGCAACGAGTTCTGCGTTCTGGGAGCCCGAAAGAAGGACAGTACCGACAGTTGAAAGTTCGGACAGGCCACGGGAGCGCCCGTCAACGGATCGTGCAGCGGGCGGTCAGGCCGGGTTAGCTGCAGAATTCGTGGCAAGGACGTCTTTGCGGATTGCCCAACGGCCGATGGCTGCCGCTGCGCCAACGGTGGCCCATGGGATCAGCAGCCAGGGCTGCCATCCGAGACCCAGGACGCTTCCCAGCAGCCAGAACACGAGAGCGGGCACCGCGAAAAAGGCTCCGATGTGGATCCATTGATTCCTGACCGGGCGCAAAAGATAGGCCAACACCCAGGCCAATGGCGCCGCAAACACCAGGGAAACTCCGAAGCCATACAGAATCACCATGCCCAAAAAGCCCCATACGTAGCCGGCGTCGGTGCCGTCCCGCAAGGCGGGCACGCCATAGCCTGCCGCCACCAGGAGTAGTAGCACGCCCACCCAGAGCGAGGTGGCGATGAGCCAGCCCTTGATGAACGCGTACGCATCCAGGACCACTCTGTGTGACCGAACTGCCTGCGGCTGCGCCGCATCCCCCAATGCCATGGGCTTAGCCTACCGATGCGCAAAAGCTTCCCCCTCGTGCCGAGGGTGCGGCCGTCCGTTAGGGGATCCTCTTATGGACATGTCCCGCGAGCTGCATCGTCCCGATCAAGCCGCGCAACCTTCACTGCTTCGGCAAGGAGGTCAATGTCTGCCGCGTCTTTCGATCGTCGCGGAAGTCCCGGAACCCAGGTTGGCATCATCTGCTTGATCTCAATTTGAGCGGCGGGACTGATTACTGCGCATTGAATCCCTCCAAGCTGACACTCCAGGGCGTTGGCTAGTATGTCCTTCGGCAATGCCGCATTCCGCCACGGGCCTCCACCAACCACAACTCGACCGTCCGCCGCGCTGGACAGCGGGGCGATCCCAAACTCCACTGCTCCCTTCACAAGATCGCGCTGCTGTTCAGCCGGGTACTGCTCCATATCGGTCCAGCCCTGGGCGACAAGTGCGTTCGCAATGACGGGCATATCGCCATCCCAGACATACCAGTCGACATCGAGGTGTTCACGGTGAGCCGACCAAGGTAGAAATCCATCGCCCATCCGCCGCGTAGCCAAATCTCGCTATCCAGGCTTCGGGCAACATCTACCATTTCTGAGATGGCAGCCAACTGCAAACCGCTGATCGAGATTTCTGACATGCCAAAATGCTATCTCCAGCGTCTGCTTCGGGGTCATTGCCAGAGTTGTGTCGGCAGCACGTGCAATTCCACTCTCGACTCCCCATCCAGACCAGCCTTCCGGCCGCATCCATCCACTGACGAACCCACCGTTGAAGGCGGAGCCACTAAACCGTCACAAAGTGCCCGGCGAGTCACGAAGAGTAGCCAGAAATAACCATCCTCCCGGTGCCATCCACACCTGTCATAGGCAAGCGCGGACGTCCGGTGAGGGATCCACATTCGGGATGGCTGAAGTGGGCGGCCTGCGGATTTAGGTGCCACGGTGCCGGCACCATTGGCGTGGCCTTGAAGCGAAAGGCTTGGCTACTGCCCGGGACGGTTGGGAACGTCGGCGTCCCACGTCAGGTCTGCTCCCTCATTCAGGGGCAGCGCTTCGATGGCGGGGTCCCTCACTAGTGCCGATACGAGTTCATGGCTGCCGGCGACCACCGTGGAGTCGAAGTCTATTTCGGTCACCATGACCCAGCTTCTGTCCGCCGGCCACAGGATGCTCGGTGTCTGCGGGAATTGCGGGGAATGGTGCCAGGGCACATGATTCACCCACCCGGGGTCGCGGTAAAACTGTGGCGCGGCATTGAAGAGGTAATAGGCGCGGCCCGGAAGGGTCAGTGTTTCGCCGTTGACCACCTCTGCCGTTAGCAGGCCCGAACCAGGTCCGCTGTCCAGCGCGGCGGAATCGGGAGCGTTTTCCACGAAAGTCCAGTCGTCTGAAAAAGTGAGCTGGGCATAACCGATGGAACTTGTAAGACCTCCCCATCCTTCCCATATGGCGGACACGCCCTTGTTTGGCGTGGAGGTGTGTTCACAGAGGCGGGAAGCCACTGCTGCCAGTGTGTCCGGTGCGAGGTTGCCGGTTAGGGGTTCCGAATATCGCCAGCCCTCGCTGTCCAATATCTCCTGACGGCTCGGTACTTGCCCAAGGAGTCGGTGGAATTGGGCCAATGGGTGCATCTTGGTCCCGAACGCACCCGCCACGTCAGACCAGCGGACCTGTTGCTCGTCGAGGGGGAAGACGTCCGTTCGGGGATGTCCGTACCAGGAGCCGGTGTCCTGCGGGCGGTCCCGCGCCACCGGATGAAAGATCCTGGCGTAGGCGGGGAAGCCCCGTGGCACCACAGCGTGCATGTCAAGCCACACGGTATCCATCAGAGGCTTGAGCCATTCACCGGGCGCAGCATTGGGCAACGATTCCATGGCGCCAGCCTAATAGCCGGCACGGGGCAACCCCGGGCAAGGGTTGCGAAACACAGCCGGATTGAAGCTGGCGCGACAACGTGATGGCGACCCAGTGTATGCAGTGTCCGTTGAGGGATCCCCTATCGAACGCAGGAGCGTACGTTGGGCCACCGGCTTACGGGCGGTTCTCCGAAGCATCTCCCGTGGGCTTGCTGAATGGATAATTGTCTTGCGTTTGTACGAGGGCCGTGAGGAACCAAGGTCGGCGAAGTAGCGCTTGTCCGCTACGGAAAACACAGGCACCGCTGTCCTTAGCGTGTACCGCCTTGGGCTGCAGGGCGGCTGACATGGTGGAGCAAGTATCCGTAGGCCAGCTCACGCCGATCCGGATCAGCGTTCAGCCAGGTCTGTGCGGTGCCACTCGGAAACTCCATAGAAACGACAGCACGAAGGTCTCGTGGTGTGTCGAAATCCCAAGTGCTCATCAGGGCGGTGGTGTGTGCTCCCTGGGCTGACCACCACTCCCGTACATAGTCTTCATGTCCCTGGGTCTCGGCAGCGGAACTGACTGCGAGGAGGTCGGCGAAATCACCGTTAGCTTGATCGTTGTCAATAACTACCAGCGTGCCGCCCGGACGCAGGACCCTCATAACCTCTGCAAGCCCAGCCGAGCAGTCATTTCCCGGTGTTGGAAAGAAATACGCAAATCGAGCGTGGACCACGTCAACTGACGCATCGCCGAGTGGGATATGTTCTGCAGAACCGTGAAGGACCCGAGCTTCCGGCGTTCGTGAACGTGCCCAGTGCAAGAGATCGACGTCGGGTTCGACCCCAAATACTTCCCGGGCGTGAGTCGCATATCCCGGAAGCCAGAATCCCGTTCCACAACCAAGGTCCAGAAGGGTCTTCCCGGCCCAGGGTGCGATGGCGCTGAGCGCATCCCAAACGATACCTTCGCGGTCCATGGCCGCATTTTCCAGCTCGTACAAGTCAGGGTTCTTGCCCTGATTCCAGGCCTTCACGAAATCCGTCAGCATGGCCCCCATCCTTGCACGTCGAGCATCGAACCTGTCCGGTGAAGGATCCTCTACGGGACGGTCTATGGTGCGGGTCCAGAGTGTGCACTTCTAATAGTCAATAATGAACGATAATCCCTTGCCCCGCGGCGAGACCCCCGGCGATATCGATTCAAGAAGGTAGTTTCTGATGGTTGATCGGTTCCAGGTAGTCCCCGCCAGCAAAGTCATCTTTCGACGCGGGGAGCTCGTTTTGCTTCAATTGCGCCAGGGCACCGGGTATATGGATGGATACTGGGCTACTGCTGCGGCAGGCCATGTTGAACCTGACGAGTCTGCTGCCCAAGCGGCAGTACGCGAGGCGCATGAGGAGCTCGGCGTGTCCATTGAGCCCGACCAGTTAGTCCCGTTAACCACGATGCACCGGTCGCAAGGAAACGGCCAGGCCATTGATGAACGGGTCGATTTCTTCTTCACATGCACAACTTGGGAAGGGGAACCTCAGATGATGGAACGTGGCAAGGTAGCCGATCTTGCATGGTTCCACCTTGATGACCTGCCTTCTGCCCTAGTTCCTCACGAGCGATACGTCATCGAACGTCTACGGATTGGTCTGGCGCCCATTATCGCCTTTGGCTTTGCCACGGCGTGAGCCAAGCAGGCCCACCAACTGATGCCCGATGTCATCGTGGGTGCCGGTTCGAGCGATTCGTAAAGCTACGCGTCCCAAGGCATGGGGCTTCGGGCCGCACACCCGGGTTGTCCTTTGCCTGGCCAATCCCGTCCGAACGAGCGGTTGCAAGGACACCGCTTGGGAGTGCTTGGATTTCTCAGTACTCGGAAACGCGCCGGCTTTATCGTTGCGCTGTAGTCCAGCGTTGCCCCCGTTAGCACTGCCCGCGCAGCATCGCTGACAAATAATTCCGCTCCAATGCATCCGTATCTAGCATCCGATTTACTGCCCACTTCTTGAGTGAATACGTACGTACTACCGCAACAGCCCCCAGCCTGGATATCGACCCGAGCGTGACCTCCCATCAACTCAAGCTGACGGATAGCCGCCGCGGTTACGACAAAGGGAGGGAGGACGGTCTCAGTCATGGCGGTCACTCTAATGGACCCCGGTATAGATCGTGACGGTACCCGCCGGACAAATCGTTGAAAACAGTCCTCTTGGAGGACGTGGACTCGGGTCTTCTGTAAACGACCATTCACGGGACTACACGGAGGCTGATCGCAACGTGGACTGCAGCCACGAGTGCTCCCTCCGACCGCCCGTAAGACGGTCCCCAGCCGCAACAGCCTCGAACCGCTCCCTCTCAGCGAAAATCCCATACATATACGGGAATCCGAGATTCGCGTATACCCCGCCCGCAAAACTGTCCCGCTTAGGTGGCTCAACAGCTACAGCTGCCAGGTCTTCGGGTACGCCGAGGGCGGTGAGGTCCTGTTCGTTGGTGGCCCGGGCGCAGCCGATGATGTGTGCAGCCATGGGGTCAGTTAGGGATATGCCCCCACCGGACGGTCAAAACGCTCCCCCACGCTTTATGACCCGCTCCTACGTCGCGGACATGAAGTCCATTGGGACTTCTCTTCGCCAGGCATGCGAGCAGTTCGAGCAGTTCCAAACCAAGATGGGCGCTGCGCTGGCGCAAGCGCCATCTAGTAGGCGTTTGAGGCGGGCAGTTCGGGCCGCGGCGTCGCCCGCCGTCTTCTCCAAAGAGTGCCGCGCCCTGGTTCTGGGCGCACGGCGCGGGATCGGCGTGGTCCGCCACAACCCACAGCACACGCCCCGCTCTGAGAGGGCGGGAACTACTGGATCCGGCGCGGAGCGGGTACAGGACATCCTCCATGCGGGGGTCGGTTTCGGCCGGGGGTTCTGGCTGTGCCGGTTCTTCCGGTTTTGCTGCGCCGGCCATGAGCTGATTGATCCGTGCCGAGTCCGTCTGGGCGGCTTTGAGCGTGCCGGTGTGTTTGAAGGGTTCCGCCAGGGCTTTATCTGCCTGTTCGAGGCGCGACCCGGTACGGTTCACACCGCCATCGACCGGGTGGTTAGGCTGGGTGAATGGCGACAGTTATTCTCGTGCGGCACGGCCGCACCACGGCCAATGCCACTGGACTGCTGGCCGGTCGGGCCGTCGGCGTCAGTCTGGACCAGATCGGGCGCGACCAGGCGGCTCTGACCGGAGACCGGCTCGCGGCCGTGCCCGTAGTCGGGGTGGTGTCGAGCCCTCTTGAGCGTTGTCAGCAGACCGCCCAGCTCATCCTCGATCGCCAGGCTGGCACGCCGTACGCGCCGGTCGATCTCGATCTCACCGAGTGCGACTACGGCCAGTGGCAGGGCCGCACGCTCAGTGATCTCGCGACCGAGGATTTGTGGCCGGTTGTGCAGTCGCAACCGTCCGCCGTCGTCTTTCCCGGCGGTGAATCCATGGCCGCGATGCAGGCTCGGTCGGTGGCAGCGATTCGACGCCACGATGCAGCCTTCGAAGCCGAGTACGGGCCAGGGGCCGTGTGGGTGGCAGTAAGTCACGGCGACATCATCAAGTCAATCCTCGCCGACGCGCTCGGCATGCACCTTGACCTGTTCCAGCGTATTAACGTGGGCCCCGCCTCCGTATCGATCGTGCGCTACGGCGCTAGTCGGCCGAGCGTCTACGCGACCAACACCGACGCGGGTGATCTGTCGTGGCTGTCGAACGGCCTCCACTCTGGCGATGCGCCGGTGGGCGGCGGTGCAGGGCAGAAAGCGCCATGAACCTCATGTGCCTAAAATACTGACATGCCTACACGTGTTCACGAGTTTGCCTGGCCTGATCGAATCGTCGTCGGCACCATTGGCCTTCCAGGGGCGCGCACGTTTTACCTGCAGGTGCGCGCAGGGACGCAGATCGTGAGTATTGCCCTGGAGAAGCAGCAGTCGGCTCTGCTCGCGGAGAAGATCGACGAAATTCTCGACCAGCTCATCACCGTCGAGGGCAACCCCTTCAGCATTCCCGCGAGCACTCCCATTGAACTTGTCGACAATGACCAGCTCGAGGCCGTTCAGGAGCAGTTTCGCACCGGCGCCATGAGCTTAGGTTGGGACCCAACCACGGCCCAGGTCGTAATTGAGGCCTACCCCATCACCGACGTCGATGCTGATGCTGATGACAACGACGAATCGCTTGATGAGGACGGCGCTAACGAGCCTGAAATGCTGCTGGTGCGCATGCCGGTCGGCACCGCCCGCGCATTCGCCAAGCGCACCCGTGAGATCGTGGGCGCGGGGCGTCCGACGTGTCCGCTCTGCGGTTACCCCATCGACGCCGACGGGCACATCTGCACCCTTCCCGAGGTCTGATGCCAGGGCCGGACCTAGTGACCGCCGAGCTGACGCTCACCGGCCGCATCACGACGGCTTCAAACGCTACATTTCTGGGCAGCATCGGCGACGTGGTGGTCGTCTATAAGCCGATAGCAGGCGAAAGTCCGCTGTGGGATTTTCCCCACGGCACCCTGGCTCACCGGGAGGTTGCCGCCTACCTGGTCTCGCAAGTCTTAGGCTGGGACGTCGTGCCGCACACCTGGCTGCGCGATGGTCCTATGGGCGAAGGAATGGTGCAGCTCTGGCAGGAGCAAGACCCGGCCCAAAGCGCCGTGATCCTGGTCGCGACGGACCAGGTGCCGGAGACGGGCTGGAAACATGTTCTCGAGGGACGGGATGAGAACGGACGGATGGTCGCCCTCGTTCACGAAGACTCGCCAGCGCTCAGACGCATGGCGGTGTTCGACATGGTCGTCAACAACGCCGACCGCAAAGGCGACCACATTCTTGCCATGACGGACGGACACCGGCACGGCGTGGACCATGGGCTCACCTTTCACCGTGACCACAAGCTGCGCACGGTGCTGTGGGGATGGCTGGGAGACGCTCTGACCGCCGAGGAACGCGACGGCATCGATCGTGTCAGCGAAGGACTGCACGGTGGGCTGGGCCGAAACCTGGCGGACTTGCTCAGCGCCGAAGAAATCGCATCGCTCGCCGCGCGCTGCGCACGGTTGCGCTTGGCAGGGCGGTTTCCGGCTCCGAGCGGTGAGATGTCGGCGGTGCCCTGGCCGCTGTTCTAAGGGAATTGCGGCTCAACTGTCAAAAGTTGGCTGCCCAAACGCCGATAACAGCGCCTACGCTCAACCAAGCCCGCAGGCCCCACCTTCCGCAGACGACGCGCCGAGCGTCCCATATACAGCACCCCTTCAGTCAGGTGTTGCGATGTTGAGGAGAAACCGCGCTGCCCACGCAGCCGAGGGATATGGGCAGAGTCCAACTTTTGTCGGCCCATCCGGCTACACTGAATGTATCGAACATATATTCGAATAAGGGTGTGTTGTGGGCGTTGTTGTCGGTCCCCGCGTGATAGACGCGGGCATGTCGTTGCTGTCGGTGCTGATCTCTCCGGTCCCCGTCGCGGCCGGGTATCCATCGCCGGCGCAGGACTACTTCGATGGGCGGATTGACCTGAACGAGCATCTGATCAAGGACATCACCAGCACGTACGTCGTGCGGGTCTCCGGAGACTCGATGGAACGCGCCGGCATCAGCGACGGCGACGAGCTGATCGTCAACCGTGCCCTGGAACCGGTGGACGGGTCCGTGGTCGTTGCGGTCCTGGACGGGGAGCTGACCATCAAACGGCTGCGGATCACGGGAACCGGGGTGGTGCTGCAGGCGGAGAATCCGGCCTACCCGGACATCCGCGTTCCGTCCGTGTCGGATCTGGTCATCTGGGGCGTCGCGACCCGCTGCCTGCACCATGTTTGAGGCACACCATGTCTAAGCCCTCCCCGATGCGGCGGATGCCGCAGATCGCGCACGTGGATGTGAACTGCTTCTACGCCTCGGCCGAGCGGGCATTCGACCCGTCCCTCGAAGGCCGGCCCGTCGTCGTACTGTCCAACAACGACGGGTGCGCCGTCACCCGGTCCCCGGAAGCCAAGGCTCTCGGCATCGGCCTCGGTGAACCATGGTTCAAACTCGCCCCGCGGGCCAAGGAGTGGGGACTTGTTGCCCTCTCGAGCAACTACGAGCTTTACGGGGACATCAGCGCCCGGGTGATGGAACTGCTGGGCCGCTACAGCGCTTGGTTGGAGGTTTACAGCATCGACGAGGCCTTCCTGGGCGTCAAAGGCGCGCCGGAGGACCTGCTGGTCCTGGGCCAGACCATGAAGGCAGCCGTGCGGCGCAACGTGGGGGTTCCGGTCTGCGTCGGGATCGCCGGGACCAAGACCCTCGCGAAACTGGCCAACAAATGGGCAAAGCACAACCCGGCCTTCGACGGGGTCTGCCACTGGGACTCCGTGCCCGCCGCCACCAGGGAAGCGCTGATGGGCCGGCTGTCTGTGATCGAAATCTGGGGCGTCGCGACGCGCCTGACCAAACGCCTCAATGCCTTAGGGCTTCAGTCCATCCTTGACCTGTCCCGGGCCGACCCGGTGATGATCCGGGACCGCTTCTCCGTGGTCATGATGCGCACCGTCCTGGAGCTGCAGGGCACGCCGTGCATCCCGATGGAGGAAGAACGGATCGGCCGGGACCAGCTCATCTTCTCGCGCTCCTTCGCCACCCCCATCACCACCGCCGCCGGCATGCGGCAGGTCCTGTCCGTCTACGGCCAGCAGGCATCGGCGCGGCTGGCCAAATACAGCCTCCAGGCCAAGGTCCTCACCGCCTTCGCCGGCACCTCGCACTTCAACCCGAACGACACCTCCTACCCCTCGGTGTGCGTGCCGCTGCCGATGCCCACCGCCGATCCCGTCCTGCTCACCCGGGCCGCCCACGCCCTCCTGCCCCACATCCAGGAAGGCATCAAATACGCCCGGGCCGGCATCATGGTCACCGACCTGCGGCCCACCGGCAACCAGGCACCGCTGGCCCTGTTCCAGAACCCGCACGAGGAACGCCACATCGGAACCCTCCTGGAGGATGTGACCCGCCGATACGGGCGCGGCTCCATCGGCCTCGGCCACGCCGGCATACGGGGCGGACCGGACTGGACCATGAAACGGGACATGCTCTCCCCCCGCTACACCACCCATTGGGACGAACTCCCCCTCGTCAAAGCCGCCTAACGCCAACACGCCCCCGCAGCACCGCACCACGAAAGACCACCCCCATGACCCTCAGCACCGAAAACCCCACACGAACCCTTGACCTTCAAGTCCGGCTCGACCCGGCAGGCAAGCCCCTTGCCATCCGGCACGACGGACGGATCTGGCTTGTCGATCCGGCCACCGAATCCCGGCACTGGATCGGCGGTGACGCCGGGCGGGGCACCCGATGCACGGCCGCCGCTGGCGCCAACCCGGCCGGTACCGAATACTGGCGCGTCGAGGCCCGGCTGGGGGCTAATTCAGCGCTGCGCACCTTCACGCTGCGCCGGAATCCACGCTCCGTCCAGTGGCTCCTGGACGACATCAGCGACGGCGGCTAGGCAACGGTGACACTGCACCGTCAGCCGATCAACGACCAGATCTGGGCGGGGATCAGGGAAGAATTCACGCTGCCCGCCCTGGAACAGGTCCGCCGCCGCCTCGCCGAACTGATGGACGACCCCGACCCTGTAATGCAGCAGCTCGTCCGCGTCTTCATCGACGACGGCACGTTCTGCCCGGGATTCCAATTCGTCGCCGGCGGCCACCTCCACCCGACCGTCGTCGACCTCTTCCAGCGCGCCATAGAACTGAAGGTTCCGCACAACTACTTCACGGCCTGGATGGTTACACCCTGCCGGGAACTCGGCGGGTCCCGCCCCGTTGACCATCTGAAAAGCGGCCGCGCTCCCCTGTTTCGCGCGCTGGAATCCCACCGCTGGCAGTAGAGGCCGACCCGCGAACCGACGTCCAACGGTTCCGCTGATCAGTCCGGCCCGGGATGCATTGAGTCACACGCGGGAATCGCAGCTGCCCTGCCGTTGGTAGTCTTTAGCCCACCATCCCTTTCCGCCCGACACTTGAGGTGCGAACCATGATCCCGACGACTCCCACTCCGGGCACTGTCCTTCTGGCCGGCGCCACCGGCGATCTCGGCGGGCGTATCCTGCAGAATTTGGTCGCCCTGGGGGCCACCGTTCGGGTCCTGACACGGCCTGGGACCAGCACGGAGCGCATTGCGCAGCTCCGCGCCCAAGGCGTCGAAGTGATCCAGGCGGGCTACGACGATCCGGTGGCCCTCCGAAGGGCCTGCGCGGATGTTGACTGCGTAGTCTCCGCGATCAACGGCGTGGACAGCGCAATTTTCGACGCCCAATCGCGCTTGCTGGAGGCGGCGGCCGCGGTGGGCGTACCGCGTTTCATCCCTTCCGATTACTCCATCGATTACCGCGGAATCCGCCCCCGAAGCAACCGGAACTTGCAGTTCCGCCGAGACTTTGCACAGCGGCTGGATGCCACCGAAATCCGGGCCACGTCCATCCTCAATGGCGCCTTCACCGACATGCTCTCCGGGCAGGCCCCCATGATCCTGTTCTCGCGGCGTCGGGTGCTCTTCTGGTCCGACGCCGACCAGGTGCTCGACTTCACCACGAAGGATGACACTGCCTCCTACACCGCCGCCGCCGCCCTCGACGAGCGGACGCCCCGCGTCCTTCAGATCGCCGGAGACCAGGTCACGGCAAGGACCCTGGCAGCCACCATGTCCGACCTGACCGGAACGCAATTCGGGCTCCTCTACGCGGGCAGCGTCGGCTCCTTGACTGCTATGAGCCGGGCCGTCAAAGCCCTCATGCCGGCCTCTGACAAGCCGTTCCCGCCGTGGCAGGGCATGCAGTACTTCGCCAGCATGTTCAGCGGCGACGCGACCCTGAACTACGTCAGCAACGACCGGTACGGGAGCCGGACGTGGACCACCGCCCGGGACGTCCTGGACCAGCACGTGCAGCAGAGCTCACCGGCCCCGGTCCCCTAGCCTGGGGGTTGTTGCACGGACAAGCCCCGAACCCCTAGGGTTCGGATCATGGCCGCGCCCGGGGGACCCGCTCGTTATGGAATGCACACGACGCCGACACTGCTGTCCGTAGTATTCCTCGCCGTCGTCGCGCTAACCGCGGCCTGCGCGTCAACTCCCCCACTCAGCACGTCGGCAGGCGAGCAAACCGTCACCAAACCGCCCGCCGCCACGGCCGCACCATCGACGGGCGCCGGACTGTCACCAGGCATGACCCTCGCCCCGGCTCCGCCGATTCCGCCTGCCCCCGGGCACGGTTTAGATGAATGCCGGCCACAGCGTGCAGAGAAAGTCGTAGGCAATGGAGCGCTGGAGTGCCAGTACTTCACATCCGGTTCCATGACGCCGGCTTCTGTGCCCCGTGATCCGGGAATGAGCTCCGGCGATTACGCGATACGGTTCGGCAGCGTTGGCGGCCGCACGTTGATGACCGTGCGTATCCCCTGCGCTTCGTATGCGGTCACGGTCAGCATTGCCGGCGAAACGATCACGCCGGATGTGGGGACACTGGAAAGTTCCCTGGGCACGTGCAACTTCCCGTGGGACCAGGAACAGGCGCGGATGAAACGATACCTTCAGGCTCCGTTTCAGTTTGCACAGCGGGAGACTGGAATCGTGCTGCACAACCCGGAATGGGGAATCACCCTCTTCCGGACCCCCTACTCGGCCGGCGGATCCCCCGGTCCCGCCTAAGGGGCGCCAGGCGTGCCGCGGGAAGGGTGCGAGGCTGGGGCCAGAAATACCTGACACGATCCAGTGGGAATAAGAACCGCCGCCACCATGTTCGTTTCCGGTGTGAAGAACATCGGATTCCTGTCCTTCGGCCACTGGACCGACCACCCGGATTCCGGCACGCGCACCGCGTCGGACGCGCTGTTGCAGGCGATCGACCTCGCGGTCGCGGCCGAGGAGCTGGGTGCGGACGGCGCCTACTTCCGAGTCCACCACTTCGCGCAGCAATACGCCTCCCCGTTCCCGCTGCTCGCCGCGATCGGGGCCCGGACAAGCCGCATCGAGATCGGCACCGGCGTGATCGACATGCGCTACGAGAACCCGCTCTACATGGCAGAAGACGCTGGCGCGGCCGACCTGATCGCGGGCGGCCGGCTGCAGCTGGGCATCAGCAGGGGTTCACCCGAGCAGGTCGTCGACGGATGGCGTTACTTCGGCTTCGCCCCCGCCGAGGGCGAGTCGGACGCCGACATGGGCCGCAGGCACGCCGAGCGTCTGCTCGAGGTGCTCACTGGCAAGGGCTTTGCGGCGCCGAACCCCCGCCCGATGTTCCCGAACCCTCCGGGCCTGCTGCGCGTGGAGCCGCAATCGAGGGGCCTGCGCGAGCGCATCTGGTGGGGCTCCGGCTCGAACGCCACGGCCATCTGGGCGGCGAAGCTCGGCATGAACCTGCAGAGCTCCACGCTCAAGGATGATGAGAGCGGCAAGCCCTTCCACGTCCAGCAGGCCGAGCAGATCGAGTTCTACCGGCAGGCCTGGAAGGAGGCGGGGCACGAGCGGGAGCCGCGCGTCTCGGTCAGCCGCAGCATCTTCGCGCTGACGGACGAGCGCGACTGGCAATACTTCGCCCGCGACCGCCACAGCTCCGACCAGGTGGGCAACATCGACGAGAAAACGCGCGCGGTCTTTGGCCGCTCCTACGCCGGTGCCCCGGACGAGCTGGCCGCGAAGCTGGCCGAGGACGAGGCGATCGCCGCGGCAGACACCCTGCTCCTCACGGTCCCGAACCAGCTCGGTGTCGACTACAACGCCCACGTCATCGAGTCGATCCTGAAGTATGTGGCGCCGCAGCTCGGCTGGCGCTGACCCCTCGTGACAGATTCCCCGGGCACCGCGCCGTCGACACTTGCGGGATCCAGCCTTGCAACGCCAGTGCGACGGCGACGACGCCGGTCCGGCCGGCACTCACCCGCGGGGCAGCCTTGACGCCGAACGCCACCTCGGCTGAAGCACAGGACGGGCGGCCGCGATGCGCTCGCGACCGCCCGCAGAAACCGGGTGCACCCTGGGCTCAGCGCACCGACTTGCGCTCGTAGATCGCCATCGACCAGGCGTACCCGGCGACCACAATCACGACGCACCACCCGATTGCCAGCACCGGGCTCCAGCCGAGCGGGGTACCGAGCAGCAGCCCGCGGATGGCCTCGATGAACGGCGTGAACGGCTGGTACTGCGCGAACCACTGCAGCCATTCCGGCATCGACTCGGTCGGCACAAAGCCGCTGCTGAGGAAGGGCAGGAAGGTCAACACGAGGGGCAGGTTGCTGGCGGTCTCGGCCGACTTCGCCTGCATGCCCATGGCCACCCCGAGCCAGCTGATCGCGTACGCGATGAGCACGATCAGACCTGCGGCGGAGATCCATTCGACAAACCCGGCGGTCGGGCGGAAGCCAATCAGGAGGCCGACGCCGAGCACAAGCACGACGGCGATAATCGCCTGGATGGTATTGCCAAGCACGTGCCCGGCGAGCACCGCGGCCCGCGAGATCGCCATCGTCCGGAACCGCGCGGTGATGCCCTCGGTCATGTCCATCGACACGGTCGTCGCGATGCCGCCTGCGCTGCCGGCGATGGTCAACAGCAAGATGCCCGGCATGACGTAGGCGACATACGCCTCGCGCCCGCCGGCCGGATCCGCGCCGGGCAGGCCGGCCCCGAGCGTGCCGCCGAACACGAACACGAAAAACAGCAGCAGGACTACCGGCCCCACGATGGTGAACACCGACAGGCCCGGATAGCGCAGCATGTGCAGCAGGTTGCGGCGCAACATCGTCACCGAGTCGGCAATGACGTGCGCTTGCTGGCGGGTGCCCTGGGCCGTCCGGCGCTTGGCGGCGATGGTGGTCATGATTCGGCTCCCTTCGTCTCGACCCGGCCGGTGAGCGCGAAAAACACGTCATCGAGGTCCGGGGTGTGGATGCTGAGGTCGTCGACCTCCAGGTTGGCCGTGTCGAGGCGGTCCAGCACGGTGCGCAGCGCGCCGACACCGCCGTCGCTCGGCACCGTGAGCGAGAGCCCGGCGTCGTCGCGGGCGCACTCGCCGAGCAGGCGGGAGGCGGCGTCGAGCCGCCCGGCGTCAGCGAACCGGAGCCGGATATGTCCGCCGGGCACCAGGCGCTTGAGCTCGTCCGGCGTCCCCTCGGCGACGAGCCGGCCGCCGTCGAGCACCGCAATGCGGTCCGCGAGTTCGTCCGCCTCGTCGAGGTACTGGGTGGTGAGCAGCACGGTGGTGCCGTCCGCGACCAGGCTGCGGACAATGTCCCACATGGTGTGGCGGCTGCGCGGGTCCAGGCCCGTGGTGGGCTCGTCCAGGAAGATGACGCTGGGCGCCGAGACGAGGGTCATGGCCAGGTCGAGGCGGCGCTGCATCCCACCCGAGTAGGTGGCGAGCGGCTTACGGGCGGCCTCCACGAGGTCGAACTGCTCAAGCAGCTCGACCACCCGGGCCTTCGAGCGCTTCGCTCCAAGATGGCGCAGCCGGGCCATCAGCAGCAGGTTCTCCTCGCCGGTGAGCAGCTTGTCCACCGCGGAGAACTGGCCGGTGAGGCCGATCGCGGCGCGGACGCCGTCAGGGTCGCGCACGACGTCGCATCCGTTCACCAGTGCCGTGCCGCCGTCGGGCCGCACCAGGGTGGACAGGATGTGCACGGTCGTCGTCTTGCCGGCGCCGTTCGGGCCGAGCAGCGCGGTGACTGTGCCCGCGTCCACGGTGAGGTCGACGTCGTCGAGCACTGCCTTTGCGCCGTAGGACTTCCGCAGCCCGCGGACTTCGATTGCTGGCGTGTTCATGTGCTTGGTTCCCTTCTGTTGGTGGCCCGGAGTCATTGAGCGCGCTGGATGCTGATGTCGCCATGCTGGGTGCGTGCACGCACTGCGACGGTCTGTTCGGACGCGTCCGGAGCGCGGTCGCTGTCCAGCTGGTTGCGGACGTGCCCCTCTTTCGAGGACAGATCGAGCCAGGCGGGAACGCCGGGCCGCACGCCGATGGTGACCTGGCCGAAGCCGCTCTCGACCTGGATGGAACCACTCGAGACCTCTGCGAGCTGGATGCTGCCGTAGGCGGTCTTCGCCGCGACAGAGCCGAGTGCCTTCGAGATCTCGAGGTCGCCGTAGGAGAGCTTCGCTTCAAGGTCGCCGCCGGACTCCCCGATCAGGATGGTGCCGTGCGACGCCTTGAGGATCGCGTCGCCGGTGACTTTGCCGATCCGGATCTGACCGTGGTCGGCCGTGATCTCGATCCCGCCCTCGGCGGTGCCGAGGGTCGCGTTGCCGTGCGAGGCGCGCAGCCACAGGTCTCCGGTGGAGTCGAGATCAACGCGGCCCATCGAACTCTTGATCCGGGTTGCGCCGAGGCGTCCGACGGCGCGCACGCCGCCGACCCCGATCTCGGCGGTGAGCCTCGACCCGGCAGGCAGCTCGACCTTCACATCGACCGACTCAGTTGGGCCGATCCAGCTGATGCGGGGCCGGGGGCCGGTGATGATGAGCCGCTGGCCGTCGACGTCGACCCTGGTCTCTTCCGCGCCCCGGCGGTCGACTGCCTTCGCGGGGTTCGTCGGCGCGACGGTCACGACCGTGTCGTCGCGGTCAGTGGCGATGATTTCGATCGCGCCGACCTGCAGTTTGATGGCGAGGTCGATGGGGGTGGGGGTGTCGTAGGTGGGCATGCTGGCGCCTTCCTTTTGGGTGTGTTTGATCGACCCCGCGGGTCCGCGTGGTTGGTGGGTGCGGTGCGGTGGGCGGTTTAGCGCGCCCAGCCGGCGAAGTTGTCGCCGGTGCGCAGCGTGCGCTGCGCGGATCGTCGCTGCTTGGGCTGGAGAGCGGCCGCGACCGCGCGGACCAGCCAGGTGTTGACGGACAGGCCGTCAGCGGCCGCGGCCTCGTCCACCCGCGTCTTGAGGGCATCCGGCAGGCGGAGCGTCGTGCGCGAGGTGCTCGCGTCGTCGAGGTCGAGGGGTGCGGCCGGCCGCTCGTCGGTGTCAGATTCCGGGTTCGGCTGGGTCACCACGAACTCGACGTCGCGTCCGCGCAGCCGCATGTCGACTGATCCGGGTGCGAGGTCGCGGGTGATCTCGCCGACCGCAGCCGAGAGAACGTCGAGGAGCACGAGCCGGGTCGCGGCGTCCAGTCCGGCGGCGAGCCGCTCGGCCACGGCGCGGGTGTCCTCCGAGCCGTTCTCCGCGGCATCCACTAGCTGCCGCTGTAGGTCGTTGACGTATTGTCCGAGTTCCATGCCACCATAGTGACACCACGGTGGTGTCACGTCAAGCCTTCGTGGTGTCACGGGTGATCCGCAGGTTGGTGCGGCGGCTCGATGAGGGTGAGTACGGGTGAAAGGCCCCCCCGCCCTGAGTCCTAGTTGGCGTCCTGTCGGTTCACCATTTCGGCGATCCAGATCGGCGCGAACGGAGAGGTGCAGTTCGGCGGCGTCGGGTAATCCTTGAGCACCTCGAGGCGCTCGCCGATGCCGATTGCGCGGGCGCGGTGTGCGGGGTGCTCAATCCCGATCTGGGCCAGGCAGTGGTTCATCGCCCACTGCAAGCGGTCCGGGGCGTCCTTCATCTGCGCCTCGATGATGTCGAGCAGTCCTGGCAGGTCGAGGCCCTCCGGCTTCTTCGCAACGCGGTCGGTGGTCAGCGCCCAGCCGGCACTTGCCACCAGCGGGTCCGGATCGGCAAACCAGGCCACGCGCAGTTCCTCGGCATGCGGGTTCTTCTTCACCACATAGTTGACGAGCCAGTCCTGCACCTTGGGAGTGTGCGCCTGGCGCAACATGGCGTCCAACTCATCACGGTCGAAAGCCTTCGGACGGCAGATCAGGAGCGCCAGGAGCCGCGCCGCGGTATCACCGGTCCCCCACAGCTCACGGGACAGCTCCTGCTGCGTCTTGAGCCGCTTGGCCAACGCCCGCAGCTTGCCGAGGTTCACCCCGTGGTCGTCACCGTGCTTGGCGTTCACGTCCCGGATCCTCGGGTCCTCGAGGTCAGCCAGCTCGGCCATCACCTCGGCCGCCGTCGTTCCGGTTTCCGTCGTCTGGGCCACCTCGGCCTCCTGTCCGTTGCTTGTGCGATTCAGCATACGTCGGCGGTTCGGCCGCCCGCGGCAATAAGCGGCTTGGCGACGAAAACAGACGACTGCACCGTTGCCGCGCACGCCGGTGAGCGTCCGGTGCTCACCTGTGAATCGCCCGCTGCCCCTTGCCCCAGACTGGTTGCCTGCGGCAAGCTGTTGATCAGCTGATGAATTGATCAACCGGGAGAGACCCGACGGCGGCAGCCCCCGGAAGGTTGCCGCGGCGGTGCCGTTGCGGGGCTGGAACCCCGCAGGACGGGAGGGCTCGGAACATGGAACGTGCAGGATCCAGGCCGGCAAAAATTCGCGCCGCCGTCATTTTCTCAGTGGTGGCGGTGATGGTAATTCTTGGAATTGCGTGGATCGTCACTACCCGGTCACCGGTCACGACGCCTCCGGGAGCGTCCGGGGCCCCGGTGAGTAATCCTTCGGTATCGGGACGTGCGGCTTTCCAGAAGGTCCCGAATCAGGTTCTGTTTGCGCTTGATGATTCCGGAAACCCGGATCTCTCCGGAGACTTGACGAATATCAAGCAGGGTGACGCCGGCGATTGCTATTTCCTCGCAGCGTTGATGACCGTGGCGTCCCGGGCCCCTGCGACCGTCTTGAACATGGTCCATGACAACGGCAACGGCACGTACACCATTTCCTTCCACAGCAAGTACGACGGGGTGTCCAATCCGGTGACGGTCACGGTCAACGGTGATCTTCCGTACCGCCGCGGCAAGCCCTTCGAAAACGGCATCGAAAATATCGATGGCAAAAACGTGTCATGGGCCGCGATTATCGAGAAAGGGTGGGCGGCCGCGAACGGCAACAGCTACAACGGCATCGATGGCACCGACCTCAGCAACGCCCAGGATCATGATGTACACAATGCTCTCTATGCCATCACCGGCGAAGTGGGCGTCGACCGCAACCCCGGCGGCCCCATGACGGGAGTGAGCTTTGAGCAGATGCAGCAGGATTTCACGAAAGGCCTCGTGACCTTTGGGACGTCCAACTCCGACGGCGAGCTGGTCTCCGACCATTCCTACGCATTGCTGGGTCTGAATCCCTTCGACCAAACGGTTGTGGTAGGTGACCCGGAGGGCGGCCACACCACGCTGGCTTTTGCGACCTTCCAGTCAACGAACATCAACCAGTACATCGCGATACCAACATATCCTTGAGCGGCAGCCCTAAACGGCAGCCATGGCCCGCTCGCCGTTGAAGTATTCGAGCTGCCAGCCGTCGACGGCATGGTGGTGGGCCAGGTTGAGCACGGCGTTGTCGATGCTGTCCAGGGTGCGGCCGACGGCGCGGCTGAGACTCACGCGCAGGAGCGTGCCATGGGCGACGGCCAGGACGCGGCGGCCACGGAACTCCTCGGCCAGCGCCTCAAGCGCGGCCAACCCTCGGCCGGCGGCCTCGTCCTCGCTTTCTGCGCCGCGGAACCCGTCGGGGATGCGCAGTGCGTCCAGTTCAGGACCGTCCTGAAGGCCCTCCGCGGGTCCGAAGCTGCGCTCGGCGAGCTCCGGCACGCGCCGGGCCACGCTGAGGCCGAGCCCGGCGGCGATGAGATCGGCGGTTTCCGCGGCACGGCTCAGCGGTGACGACACGATCGCGTCCCATTCATAGCCGGACAGGACGGCGACGGCGTCGCGAGCCTGACCGCGGCCGACGTCGTTCAGAGGAATGTCGGTGGATCCCTGCAGCCGGCGCTGTGCATTCCAGTCCGTCTGGCCATGGCGGATGAGGGCGAACGTCGTAGATGTCATGCCTTCCATTCTGCCCTGACGGCAGGCTGGCGATGCCAGAGGCGCCGGTCTGGGAGCCGCCGCGAGCATCCTTTTCATCGGCAAATCGCGATCACAATACACCGCCACTTCGCATAGTCCCTTGACGCATGGCAAGCACCGGACGCAAAGTTCACACGAGAGTCATTCCTCAGATGGCCGATAACCGTCCGGACGGAGCCCTCATGCCGCAACAACCGCTGCACGGCGGAGCATATTGCATCCCTTGAGCCCCTCCCCGGCGGAGCCGCTTGCGGTCACCAACGGGAGCGCTCCGGTCACCTCTTGGACAGGAGAAGTAAGGATGGATCTCGAGCAACCGGCCCAAGGCCCCAAGACGGTAACTGCGGCCAGGGCCGCCAAAGACGCGGCGGGGGCGTCCATTTCCGGGTCGCGGAAGAAGGTTTCGTACGGTGCCCAGGACCGCAGAGGACCACTACTGTGGAATTCAGGCTTAGAAAGGCTCACCAACCGAACCCGTCTGCCGGGACAGCCAGACGATGTGGGCGTGAACCTGTTCTACGAGGACCTTGAGTGGAATCCCCTCTTTGGCCCGGGCGATCCCTCGGGGATCATTCCAAGGGACACGGATCAGGTTCCGCCCGGAAATATGGCTAATGCGGGAGGGCTGATTCTGCCCTGGTGCTCGAATTCCCAAGAGGTCCGCAAGAAGGCCATTGTTGTGTACCGCCTTGGGGAGGACCTGGACACGATCGAAGATCCCCTCCTGTATGTCTTCCAGTATTACTGGGACAACGTGGGGTACTTCTTGCCGGCAACCTTTGGGTCTTTCGACGAGAAGATCTCTATGGGTGAGGGGCCCAGCGCATCCCTCAATGTGGACTTCATTCTCGGTCCTGCAGGAGACCTGGTTGCCAGGGCATGGGCTTAGGGCCCGGCCGGAGCGCGGCCAGCCGCTGCCAATCACTATGGGAGTCGGCAAGGTGTCCGGAGACTAAGTCGAGCTGCACGGTTGCGCTATCCGGGAGTGCCCGACTGTGCGGCGTAGGCAGTGGCCCGGTCGCGTACATGGTCCACGTACGGATCAGACTGGTTGTAGGAGTAGATCGCGTCGGCCCAGCCCGCGGCGGTGGTCAGGTCACCACCGTGTGCGCACAGGTATGAGGCGGCACTTAGCGCGGCGTCATCGATGTTAAACGGGTCGGCTGTTCCGTCCCCGTTCCCGTCCCGGCCTGCGAGCTGCCACGTGGAGGGAATGAACTGCATGGGTCCGACGGCGTGGTCCCACCGGGCGTCACCGTCCAGGGCGCCGGCGTCCGAATCAGGGATCGCGGCGAAACCGTCACCGTTCAGGCTCGGACCGACAATTGGCCCGCTCACCTGACCGGTGGCGGTCAGGCTGCCGCCGCCGTACGTTCCGTGGCCGGATTCGACGAAGCCCACCGCTGCCACCGTATTCCAGCCGATCCCGCAGGTGGGGGCCGATGTGTTGGCCGCAGTGGCCGCCGCCACGTAGGCCTGGAGCGCCCGGGCGGGGATGCCGGTCTGCGCGGCGGCATGGGTGAGCCACTCGGCGTCCGCGCTCCGGGTGATGTTCACGGCGGAGGTGATGCCGGCGGACAGCGATTCGAGTTTCGCCTCTGCCCGCGGCGGCGCGGGCAGGGCCACGCGGGTCTCCGCCCCGGAGAACCGGAAGACCCAAAACAAGAACCCGGTGATGACGCAAAATACGAACAGGCCGAGCACGGCAAGGCGTTTCAGACGGAGCATAGACTAAGCGGGCCGGCCGGGGACGGTGCTGACCCGCCTGTCCGGCGCGGCACGGAAAACCGCGCCGGCGCCGGACACGCGGGAGGCCATGGCCCTAGCCAACACACTCGACGCAGTAAGCGTGGCCGTTCTTTTCGCGTGCAACCTGGGACCGGTGCCGGACCAGGAAGCAGGAGTAGCAGGTGAATTCGTCCTGCGCCTGCGGGATGACCTGCACGATGAGTTCCTCGGCGACAATTTCCCCGCCCGGGCTGATCGCATCGTCAAAAGCGTCGGCTTCATCCAGTTCACGGACAACGCTGCGGGCATCCGGGGCGTTGGCTGATTGCAGCGCCTGCAGGGAATTATCCTGCGACTCCTTGACGTCGGATCGGACTTCGTCGTAATCGGTTGCCACGGGGGTGACTCTCATTCCTGTGTTTAGTTCTGACGGGAAGCCAACGTACACCATTGCGCGCGTCGCTGCCTCATGTGAACCAAGTCCTTCAGGCCGAACGGAGTCCCGGGACCTCGTCGACCGGCACCGGCGTGGGGTCCTGGGAACCCGCCGGGCCCGGGCCAGCCGGACTGCTGCGGGCAGCCGAGACGAAGGTGTTGGCCGGCCGGGGCAGCCCGTAGTGTTCGCGGAGCGTCCGTCCACTGTATGCGCTCCGGAAGAGTCCGCGGTCCCGCAGGATCGGGATGACGTGGTCCACGAAGGCGTCCAGGCCGGACGGAAGCACGGGCGGCATGATGTTGAAGCCGTCCGCCGCCCCGGCCTCAAACCATTCCTGGATCGCGTCGGCCACCTGCCCAGGGGTGCCAGAGAAGGTGCGGTGGCCGCGGCCGCCGCCGAGCCTGCCGATGAGCTGGCGCACGGTCAGCCGTTCCCGCCGCGCGAGGTCCACGATCAGCGTGTACCTGCTCTTGGCCCCTTCGATCTCGTCCTCGGAGGGCAGGTCGTCCGGCAGCTCGGCGTCCAGGGCCAGGGATGCTGCGGGGACCCGCAGCACCCCGGCAAGCTGCCTTCTGGCGTGCTCCGGGTGGATAAGCTCGTCGAGTTCTTGCTCCAGCCGCCGCGCCTCGGCCTCGGTGGAGCCGATGACGGGAACGATGCCCGGGAGCACCTTGATCGTTCCCGGGTCACGGCCGGCGGCGGCGGTTCGCCGCTTCAGGTCGGCATAGAAGCGTTGAGCGTCCGGCAGCGTCTGCTGCGCCGTGAACACCGCTTCGGCGTAGCGTGCGGCGAAGTCCTTGCCGTCCTCTGAGGAGCCGGCCTGGACAATCACCGGGTGGCCCTGGGCGGAGCGTGGCACGTCCAGCGGCCCCTGGACGCTGAAGTACGTGCCGGAGTGGTTGACCGGGTGGACCCGGGTGTTGTCTCCCCAGGTCCCGGCTTCCTTGTCGCCGAGAGCGGCGTCGTCCTCCCAGCTGTCCCAGAGTTTGCGGGCCACGTCGAGGAATTCCGCGGCCCGCTCGTACCGCAACGCGTGGGCCGGCTGGTCCCGCAGGGAGAAGTTCCTCGCGGCGGCGTCTCCGGCGGTGGTGACCACGTTCCACCCGGTCCTGCCGCCGCTGATGTGGTCCACGGAAGCGAACCGGCGGGCCAGGTTGTAGGGGTCGTTGTAGGTTGTGGACGCCGTGGCGATCAGCCCGATGCGGTCGGTGACGGCGGCGATGGCGGCGAGCAGGACGGTCGGCTCGAGTGTGCCGTAGGGCCGCTGGCCGACGTCGCCGTGCAGCACCGGTGAGTCCGCGAAGAAGATCGAATCGAACGTGCCGCGTTCCGCCGTTCGGGCCAGCTGCTGGAAATGCGCGACGTCCGTCCCGGCGAAACTGTCACTTTCCGGCAGCCGCCACGAGGCCTCGTGGTGACCGGTGCTCATCAGGAACGCGTTCAGGTGCAGCTGCCGTGCCCCGCTCACAGCTGAACTCCGGGAACGTCGGCGCGCAGTTCGAGCGTGTCGGAATAGACGGAGGAGTCGCCCTGGATGGACGTGCTGCTGCGTCCGTCGACGCCGTGGGGTACCTCGCCGGCCACCGTGACCCGGTTCAGCTGCCGGGGCTGGCCGTCATAGTTGTCCGGGGCGTAGTGCTGGGTGATGCGGTTGTCGAACAGCACCAGCTGGTCCGGTTCCCAGTTGACGCGGACCACGTTCTCGGGACGGGTGACGTAGGCCTGGAGCAGCCGCAGGATGTCCTTGGATTCGGTGTTGGACAGTCCCACGATGCGCAGCCTTTGGGCGAAGCCGCCGATGAAGAGGCCGCGCTCGCCGGTCATTGGGTGGACCCGGACCACGGGGTGGGCGGTCTCGAAGTGGATCCGGGTGAATTCCTTCCGCCGCTCACCGGCGTTGGCGTGCTCGAGGTTTTTCGGTACGGAGTAGTCGTAATCATTGGTGTGGATGGCCCACAGGGTGTCGGCGAAGTTCCGCAGTTCCTCCGGCAGGTCCTGGTATGCACCCGCCGCGGAGGCGATCAGGGTCTCGCCGCCGTAGGCCGGCAGCGTGATGCTGCGCAGGGTGGAGGCCTGCGGCGGGTTCACGACGAAGGTGACGTCGGTGTGCCAGTTGTTCGCGCTGCCGTTTTCGCTGTCCACCGGCAGGACGGCAGGTTTGCCCTCGACGGAGGCCACGGTTGGGTGTGCCTGGGTGAGCGGGCCGAAGCGGGCGGCGAAGCGGACCTGGGCTTCGTCGTCGTGGACGTTGGCGTCACGGAAGACCAGGGCCTTGTGGGTGTTCAGGGCCGCACGGATCTGGGCGATGGTGGCGTCGCTGAGGTCATTGCTGAGGTCCAGGCCCCGGATCTCGGCGCCGATGCGGGCGCTGAGTTGCCGGAATTCGAGCCGGGTTTCGGTGGTTGTCGACATGGTGGTTGTGTCCTTTGGTCTGTGGGGGTTAGTTGGACTGGGATCCGACGGCGGTCCGCCACCGGGAGAAGTGCCGTTCGACGGCGACCAGCAGGTAGTTGACCAGCAGGCCGAGCAGCGAGACGGTGAGGATCCCGGCGTACATGTCCGGGATCAGGAAACTGGACTGTGCGTTGACGATCAGGTACCCGAGTCCGGCCTTGGCGCCGACCATTTCCGCGGCGATGAGCACCAGGATCGAGGACGTTCCGGCCATCCGGATGCCGGTGAAAATGGTGGGCACCGCCGAGGGAAGGATGACCTTCTGGAACAGCCGGAAGTTGGAGAGTCCCAGCGAGCGGGCGGCCCGGACGAGCAGCGGGTCGACGGTCCTGACGCCGGCGATGGTGTTCAGCAGCACGGGGAAGAACGCGGCGTAAGCGACGATGCTGATCTTGGAGGTCTCCCCGATCCCCAGCAGGAGGGTGAAGACCGGGAGCAGCGCCAGTGCCGCGGTGTTCCGGAAGACCTCCAGCAGTGGGTTGAGGAACCGGTCAAGGGACCGGTACCAGGCGACCAGCAGGCCAAGGGCGACGGCGGCCACGACGGCGATGCCGAAGCCGCTGGCGGAGCGGGTCAGGCTGGCTGCCAGATGGTTCTGCAGTTGGCCCTTGGCGATGAGTGATCCCAGTGCCCGCAGGACCTCGTGCAGCGGCGGAAGGAATACCCTGGTCGAGGCCGAGGCGAGATAGGTGGGCCCCAGTTCCCAGAGCAGGAGGAACAGCACGATCGCGCCCGAGGCCCAGATCCCGCGCCCGGCCCTGCGGGCGCCGGACCGGACCAGGGCGGGAAGGCGTCGGGTTGCGGCGGCGGGCTGTGGGGGCCGCCCGGTTGCGGCTGCCGCGGGGGCGGCAGGGGTGGTAGGAGCGGCAGGCGCGGTGGTCTCTTTGGTCAGTGTTGGTGCGGTCATCAGGCGGCCCTTCCCTTGCTGAGCTGTCCCTTGCTGAGCTCGATCTTGCTGAGCTGGGGTGCCTCGTCGGGCGCGGACCCGTCGGGCAGGATCTTGGCGTGCCCGGCTTCCTGGGCCTTCCGGACCTCGTCGTGCAGCAGCGACCAGACTTCGTGGCGGTGTTCGACGAAGACGGCATCGGAGCGGATGTCCCGGTCACCGCTCCGCTCCCCCAGGTCAATGTCGACAATCTGCTTGAGCCGGCCGGGGCGGGAGCTGAGCACGGCGACCCGCTGGCCCAGGTACACGGCCTCGTCGATGCCGTGGGTGATGAAGATGATGGTCTTGCCCGTGGAGCGCCAGATGCGCAGGAGTTCCTCCTGGAGCTGTTCCCTGGTCTGGGCATCCAGCGCCGCAAACGGTTCATCCATGAGCAGGACGTCCGGCTCGTACGCGAGGCTCCGGGCGATGGCAACCCGCTGCTTCATGCCGCCGGAAAGCTCATGGGGATACCGGTCCTCGAAACCGGACAGGCCGACGAGCTCAAGGTAGTGGCGGGCCTTGTCGGCACGTTCCCTCCGGCTCGGGCGGCGCCCGTCGCTGCCGGTTCCTTCGAGGCCGAAGGCGACGTTGGCGGCCGCGGTGCGCCATGGGAAAAGGGCGTACTGCTGGAAGACGACGGCACGGTCGCGGCCGGGCCCGGTCACCTCCTTGCCGTCCACGAGCACCTGGCCGGCGTCCGGCCGGGTGAGCCCGGCGAGGAGGTCCAGGAGGGTGGTTTTGCCGGAGCCGCTCGGACCGACCAGAGTAATGAACTCGCCCGCGGCGACGTCCAGGGTGATGCCCTCCAGCGCCGTCAGGGTGGAGCCCTCGGGCTGGTCCTTGCTGGGCCGGACGGTGAACTGTTTCCCGACGTTGCGGAGGCTGATTTTCGGCGTCGGTCCGGTACCGCGGGTCATGACGCCGCCCCGTTCAGCAGTCCGTTGAAATCGTTGGTGTAGTACTTGGACGGGGTGATCCCGCCGCTGACGATGCCGGTGTCGTTCAGCCATGCTGACCAGCGGGTGAAGTCCTGGTCGCTGATGGCCCCCTTGGACGGGACTCCGACGCTCTTCCAGTACTTCAACGCCGCGGTGCTTTCGGAGCGCTGACGCTTGTTGATGATGCTCGTAAACCGCGCGATCACCTCGTTGCGGGGGGTGGTGCGCTCCCATTCGATGGCCTTGGCGACACCGGTCGTGAAGATCTTCGTGGTTTCCGGATTTTTCTCGATGAAGTCCTTGCGCAGGACGTACTGGCCGCCGGCGAAGGTTCCAAAGAGTTCGAAGTCGCTGAACAGGGACCGCAGGCCGCCCGTGGCGACAGCGTTGTCCTGCAGCACTCCGCCGAGCGCCCCGACGTCGACCTGGCCGCGGCGGATGGCCTCCTCGGTGTCATTGGGCGGAACGACGACGAGCTGGACCTGCCTGATTTCCTCCTGCGACAGTCCGTTCTTCTTCAGGTAGCTGTTGATCACGGCGTCCGCATGGGCGCCCAGGGTGTTGACGGCGATTTTCTTGCCGATCAGATCCCGCGGCGTCCGGATCGGACTGTCCTGGGTGACGTAAAAGCCGTTGAACGTCTTCTCGTCCTCGCCGTAATAGTTGATCACCGCAGTGACCGGCGCGCCGGCTTCGATGAGCTTGACCACGGCGCCGGAGAAGGCGCCGCCGAAGTCGGTGGCTCCTGTCGCGGCTGATTGGATGCTCGCCGGCCCGCTGATGGTGTTGCCCACCCAGTTCAGCTTGACGTCGCCGAGGTAGCCGAGGTCCTCGGCCAGCTCCGGCAGGCTCACGTTGTTGGCCGAGCCCTCGTAGCGGAGTTCGGTCACTTCGGGTGCCCCGGGGGTATTTCCGGCCGGGGACTGGGCGCTCGCAGGGCCGCCGCAACCGGAGACCACCAGCGAGACCGCCACGGCGGCAGCAACGCCCAAGGTGGAGAAAAGTCCTGCGGGTAAGTGTCGGTTTTTCATAGCGGATTCTTTCTGGATTCGATGGTGCGGACCGGGGCTACCGGACCGTGCCCACCATCAGAGCAGAGTCGAATCCGTTCCGCAGGTGCCTCGAAACCCGAGGAAACCGCGCGTAATCCGGCGACGGAAACAGCCATGGACGCACCCCCGGTACCCGATCGGACGCAGCGCGAAGCAGTCCGTAACAGGGCAAGACTCACGCGGTCATTTGCGCCCATCCTGGGACACACCCGTGCCACACCGGCCCGGCACTGTGAAGTCTTGGTGACGCCCGGCGACGGCGCGTGAAGGGGCCGGCGCCGCGCCACTGTCGTGCATGGGACGAAAGATTGCTGGAGATGTGGCCGAATGTTGCGCGCCGGCGCGGTACCGGCGGTCAGGGCCCAGCACGACCAGGCGCACAACAGGACGAATAAAGGCGTGTCCGCCGCTGCTCTTAAGCAGCGGCGAACACGCCTTGAGCATCGGGCCGAGCCGCTGCTTACATTCCGGGGATCTGCTGCGCCTCGTGAACCTCGATTTCGCAGCCGCCGGGCATGTTCAGGTGCGGGTGCACCTTGGCCAGTTCCACGGCCGCCTCAAGGCTGTCGGCCTCGATGATGCTGTATCCGGCGACTTCACGCTGGCTTGGCGCAGTGGCTCCACCCGCGGAAACGCGGACACCGTTGGCCAGCGGCGTTCCGAAGTCGATCAGGCCGTTGCCGACCTTGGCGGCCCAGTTGTTCCACTGTTCCATGGCGGCTGCCATGTCATCCGGCGCGGGCGGCGCGGCCTCGGCGGGGGTCATCGGGGCGTGATAGAGGAAGACGAACTTGGTCATGTTACTCCTGCTTTCCTGGCGGTCTTGACGGGCTTAGGTTGGAAAACTTCAGACGGCGACGGTCCGGCCGGTGAACGCGATCAGGCGCTCCAGGCTGCTCGCAGTCTCCGCGACCGGCTGGACAGCGGCGAAGCTGCCGCTGGCGCGGACCTGGTCCGAGATGGTCACCAAGGCCAGGGCCTCAACGTGATCCGTGACGACGTCGGAAACTACAAGTTCCTGGCCGGTGGCCTTCGCGAAGTCCCACGCGTGGACGAGCAGCTCGAGGTTGACGATCCCGGCGACGACGGTCGCGGGCAGCTCGGCGAAGCCCATGTCGATGGTGCCTTCGAAGCCGCGGCGGCTGAACGCCTCCAGGGTGGCCTGCGCGAGTCCGGCGATGCGAACTTCCGGGCCCGCCCCGGCGTCGTCGCTTACGTCCGCGCCCAGCGCCCCGCCGATCTGCTTCAGCGAACCGGCCAGGTGCTCCAGCAACTCGTGGGCCGTGAAATTTTCGCAGGGAGTGGCTTTCTCACGGTCCTCCGGGGTGAGCTTGCGCAGCACGCCCAGGAGCACGGCGAGCGAAGCCTCGGCCGAGCTGAGGTGATCGATCGGGTCCGGGGCAGCCGACCATGCGTCCGGACCGGCGCCGTCCGGGGAGGAGGTCTCGGCGATCAGGCGGCCCAGGTAGTGGTTCCAGCCTTCGGCATGTGCTGCGGCCTGTTCGGCGTTGAGGCCGGCATGGACCAGGCGGAGCGTGGTGCCCCCGGCGTCGGGCTCCAGCGTGATGGTCACGGTGGACGCGCCCGGCGCCAGGTCCATTCCGGACTCCCAGCCCCAAGTGAAGACGATGCGCTTGCCCGGCTCGATCTCCTGGAATGTGCCGGCGGCGTGGTGGCCGGGAGTGACGGTCCAGCGGTAGTCGCCGCCTATCCGAAGGTCAACGCGGGCCGCCACCGTTTGCCAGCGGCGCAGACGTTCCGGCTCGGTGATGAGCGCAAAGGCCTCGTCGGCGCTGACGGGCAGGTGAATGGTTTTATCGAACGTCATGAGAGTGGTCCCTTGTCTTGAGGCGAAGCATCGGAAGTGGTCGTGTGATGTTGAGGGGGCCGGTGACGCTGGGCGGCAAGTGCGGCCGCATCTGATGCCAGCAGGTCCAGTTCGTAGGTCCAGAACTGTTCGACAAGGTCACGCAGCCGGCCCATGCCGCCTGGGTCGAGTCGGTAGTACCTGTTCCGGCCCTCTTTGCGGGCAGATACCAGGCCGGCCTGCTCCAGGAGCAGCAGGTGCTGGGACACCGCGGAGCGGCTGACCGTGAAATGGGCGGCCAGCTCCCCGACAGCCTGTTCGTGGCTGGCGAGAAGATGCAGCAGGCGTCGCCGGTTCGGCTCCGCAGCAATCTCCAAGGCATCCAACACAACTAATACGTTAGTGATCACTAACGTATTCCGCAAGTGCCCAGCAGTCAGAGGGATCAGGGAACGCAGGCCGGCACCCTTGCGGATCGCGGCCCGGGCATGGCGCAGCTGTTATCGGAGCGGTTTGTCAGGGCGCTATGGCGCGTGCCGGGTTACCGCGTCCCGGGTTAAAGAGATGCCGGTAACCGGGACGGGGAATCCCCGGGCGCAGCGGCTAGAGGCCCCGGTGGTGCTCGATGAGCCATCGCGCCATCTGCTGGGCGCGCTTGGAGGCCAGCGCGTCCCCTTCGGTGGCGGAAATGATGGAGCCTTTCATCAGGATGTGCCAGGACCGGGCAAATTCCTCGGGGCGGTCCAGCCCGGCTTCTTCGGCCAGCGCCTGGATATGCCCGCGGATGCGGCTGAGGTAATCGATGCTCGCCTTGCCCAGCGGGTGCCCGGCGCCCATTTCCAGCAGCACATTGATAAACGAGCACGCCTCGAAATCCTCGCGCTGGAACCAGTCACCGAACACGTCAAAGACGGCGAGCAGCCTCTCCTCGGGGGTGTTGCCCCGCCGGCTGGCCTCGGCCACGATCAGGTCCACGGTCCACACCTGGTCGCGGAGTTCCAGGAAGGCCAGCACCAGGGCGTCCTTGGACGGAAAGTGCCGGTAGAAGGTTGCCTTGGATACCCCTGAACTGCTGATCAGCTCATTGACCCCTACGTCGCGGATGCCGCGGCGGGAGAATAACTCGTAAGCAGTGGCGAGGATACGGTCCACCGGCTCGTCGCGTCCGGCCATGGCTGTGGCGGGCAGCAGCGTAGGACCCTCGGCGTCGTTGACAGTCATGATAAAAAAATTTTACACCGGACCGAGGCGTACAGACCGGTCTGCCTCGGAGTGTGCTATCAGTCTCCGCCGGATTCCACCGGCGCTTTCGGCCAGCACGACGCCGGCGGGCCGGCCGAGGACCCGCCCGGCGCCTTACCCCCACCTAGGGATGCAGAACCCGGTCGCCATCGCGGCGTTGTGAGAAACGACCGTCCAGTGCGTGGACGAAGCTGCGGAGGGTCGCGGATTCGTGCGTGCTGTTGGCCAGCCGGACGATGGCCGAAGCCGTGTGGGCCAACTTGATGTTGTGGTGCTGGCTGTAGGCGGAAAGCCGTTCGAAGGCGTCGTCGGAACCGATGTGGAGTATTCCCATCAGGATGCCCTTGGCCTGTTCGATCAGGCCTCGGGTGCCGATGGCTCCGGCGACGGCCTCGCGGGCGGACCGGTCCGTTTCAAGTTGAACTGTTCTGGTGAGGTCCAGGATGAACCCGTCGACGAACAGCAGCTTCCCGTCACTGTCCAGCACACCCTCCCCCGCCGTCAGGACGCGGCGTTCACGCCGGCGTGCGTCGAAGAGACGATGATAATTGGCGAAAAAACCTCCGCCCCGGCACACATCCTCAAAGATTTCCCTGCACGGCTTCCGGTCGTCAGGATGCACGTGCTGCATAAGAACACCCACCGTGGGCACAACCTCGCCGCGGTGATAGCCGTGGATCTGGTACATCTGCTCGGACCACTGCAGCTCCCCCGAGGCAGCATCGTAGCGAAAGGTCCCGGCGAGGCAGCCCTCGGTGGCCAGCGCGCTGGAATAGGCCTGCAACGCCTTCAACTCCGTCATGGCCGGGCCTGCCTGCCCGGCCCGCCGGCGGCGGCGGACGCCCTGTCCCGGGACACGGTCAGCACGAACTGAGCCCAACCTGCGCAGTCCGCGTCTCCAATGCCTGCCGCCACCGCACGATCAGCTGCTGGTTCCGGGTCCCTGCGAGTCGGCCCAAGAAGCGCGCTGCGGACGGGATGCGGAGGCGCGGCGGCCCTTCAGGAGACCTGGGCGCCCAGCCGCGGGCCGGTCTCGCCCGGGCGCGCTGGCCCTTCACGTGTGCTTCGTGAACTCCGCGCCTCTGAGCGCTGGGTTCCACGGGAATGCCCTCGGCTACGGACTGGAGCAGCGCGTCATCTCGCGGTGCCGAAATTTCCGAGACCAGCCCCATGCCGGCATACTCCCGTACTGCTGCGATCCCGGCCACCGCCGCCGGCAGGTCTGGAAAGGGCCTGGAGAGGGCCATGACGGTCCCGTCCGGGGCCGTAAGTCGAAATCGGTAGGACGTGTCGGAATCGGTGAACAGTTCGAACATGCCTGTCATAGAACCCTCCTGGAAGCCGGGACCCGATTGTTCCCGGCGACGCCGTTGTCACCGGGAACAGCAGAATCCACCCGAACGATGCCAGTCACTCGTACCGGCCGGATCGAATTGATGAATTCATGAAAGTCTGAACTATGCAACTCACCTGCGCAAGAGGTACCACCCTGTCCGGCGGCGGCGACGACACTGCAGCGGTCCGGCGCTACGATATGTAAGCGGGCTGACCAATTGATGGGTGTGCAAGACAGACTTTTCTGTCTTGCACGTGCTAGTTTTCCTGTCGCCGGGGTCTGCACAGACGCACGGTTCAGAATAGTTGAATGTGAAGGAGGGAGGCACCCATGCCGGATGATCTTCCTGCAAGTCCGGTCCAGACCGATGTGAAGGCAGAACTGTTCAAGGCCATGGGCCACCCTGCCCGGATCCAGTTGCTGGAAATGCTCGCCGACGGACCAGTTGCCGTAAGCCGACTGCGCGACAACACGGGCCTTGAGCCGTCGAACCTCTCCCAACATTTGAGCATTCTCCGCCGCCAGCGCCTGATTGTCCCCTCACGGCGCGAGGGCAGGTTGTTCTATGAACTGGCCAGCCCTGAGGTTAATGTGCTGCTCGCGGCCGCCCGATCCCTGCTCGGATCTCTCCTGGTCACCACCCGGATGACCCTGAGCCCCATGGCTGAAGAGCCTGAAGAAGCAATCCGCTAAATGCCGGCGCACGCCGGACTGTATGGACAACATCGATCGACCGGCCTGGACGCGTCCGGACTAAAACCAGCAGGGGTAGCAATGGCTCACGCCGAGAACGAGACCACCATCAACCGATCACCGGAGGACGTCTATGCGTTCCTCGCGGATGGGCTGAATAACCGCGCATGGCGCTCCGGGGTTCAGGACATAGCACTGAAGAGTGGAACACCCGGGGACCTCGGTGCCGTGTACAGCCAGACCCTCTCGGGCCCCGGCGGCCGGCCGATCGTCGGGGACTATGAAATCACCGCGGCGGACCCCGGAAAGCTCCTGGGCTTCCAGGTGGTGGCCGGTCCGGCCCGTCCGGCCGGTGCGTACCGGCTCAGTGAAGCGCCGGGCGGAACGACCGTTCGTTTCAGCCGGGACCTGGAGCCCAAGGGACTCATGAAGCTCGTGGGCCCGGTGATTGTCCGCACCATGAATGCCGAGGTCGCTCAGTTGACCAATCTCAAGAACGTTCTCGAATCCGCCTAGATGAGGGCGCAGGGCGTTCATTCTTGAGTGTGACCCGTCCCAGCTAAGGCCATCAAGTGGCAAGCAGCAACCTTCATAGGTAACGGTGAAGAAAGGACCATCCTCATGGCTCGGATTTTCATCACAGGCTCCACCGACGGACTTGGCCTTGCCACCGCCCGGACGCTCCTGAACGGCGGCGACGAGGTCCTGCTGCACGCCCGCTCCAGGGAACGCGCCGCCACCCTCGAAGAACTCGCGCCGCTTGCCATCGGCATCGTGATCGGTGACCTCAGCAGGGCCTCCGAAACCCGGGAACTGGCCGCGCAGGTGAACGCTCACGGGCGGATGGACGCCGTCATCCATAACGCGGGCGTCTACCTCTCGCCGGGGCGCGTCGCGACCCCGGAGGGACACTCCCGCACCCTGGCCATCAACGTTCTGGCCCCTTACATTCTCACCGCGCTGATCGAGCGGCCGCACCGCCTGATCTACCTCGGCAGCGGGATGCACCGCGCGGCCGGCGGAAACCTTCAGGACATCGATTGGACCCGACGGCGCTGGGACGCCAGCGCCGCCTACTCCGAGAGCAAGCTCTACGTTTCCGCGCTCTCCGCTGCCGTCGCCCGGCAGTGGACCAACGTGCTCAGCAACTCCGTTGACCCCGGCTGGGTGCCCACCAAGATGGGCGGCGCCGGCGCCCCCGACGACCTCGCCCTGGGCCAGGACACCCAGGGCTGGCTCGCCGTCAGCCCTGACCCGGTCGCCCAGGTCTCCGGAATGTACTGGCACCACCGCCGGCCGCGGAAACCGGCCCCGGAGGTCACCGACGCTGATTTCCAGGACAATCTCACCGACAAACTGGCCGAACTCACCGGCATCACGCTCTTCTGAAGCGAACCATCGACCCGGCCCGACCGGCACGCAAGGGTAGGTAGTCCCTGCCGGCGGGTCAGGTGGCGGAAAGTATCCCCCAGCCCGTCCCTATCGTGAGCTCCACTTGTCGGCTTAGGCTGGTCGCATTCTATGAACGCAGTTGAGCATCGAACACCGCCGGCATCTGGAAGGCCGGCAGCTGGTTCGAGGGGGCCGGAAGGGGGCCGGGATGACGCCGGCGGACAGGACGTGGACACCCGAGGACCAGGGCTGGCTCCGGGAAAACCTGCGTGAGGCCATCGACCACCTGGTGGAGATGGGGTACACGGTGCGCGGGGGGCAAGGCGAAGATCCGGAACTGATTCACCCCGGCGGCTCGGCCGTCCAGACGTGGCGGGAAGACTACCCCTACGAGCAACGGATGTCCCGCGAAGAGTACGAGCTGGAGAAATACCGGCTGCAGGTTGAACTGCTGAAGTTCCAGTACTGGGGCCAGGACCAGGAGCTCAGGCACGTGATCGTCTTCGAGGGCCGGGATGCGGCCGGCAAGGGCGGAACAATCAAGCGCTTCACCGAGCACCTGAATCCCCGCTCGGCCCGGGCAGTGGCATTGAGTAAACCCTCTGACCGTGAACTGGGCCAGTGGTATTTCCAGCGCTACATCCAGCACCTGCCGACGGCCGGGGAGATCGTGATGTTCGACCGCTCCTGGTACAACCGGGCAAATGTGGAGCGGGTCATGGGCTTCTGCACGGAGCAGGAGTTCGACACCTTTATGGTTCAGGCCCCGCTCTTCGAGCGGATGCTGGTGGATTCCGGGATCCACCTGACCAAGTTCTGGTTCTCGGTGACCCGCCACGAGCAGCGCACCCGTTTTGCGATCCGGCAGATCGACCCGGTGCGGCGCTGGAAACTCTCGCCCATCGATCTCGCCTCCCTGGACCGGTGGGAGGAGTACACGGCCGCCAAGGAGGAGACGTTCCTGCGGACCGACACGGACCATGCGCCGTGGATCACCATCAAGTTCAACGACAAGAAGCGGGGTCGGATCAACGCCATGCGCTACTTCCTCAACCAGTTCGACTACGAGGACAAGGACACGTCAGTGGTCCACAGCCCCGACCGGCTGATCGTGCGCCGCGGCCGCGAAGCCGCCGGCGACTAGCGGCTGGCTCGCGGTCGGCGGATGCGCGAACGCACGGCTGCGTCGCGCTCACGGTGGGATCCCAGCAGAAGATGGCACCATGGGGACATGACTCCTGCACGCGGTTCTTCAGGCCTTTTCCGGCGTCCCCAGCCCATCAAACCCAAGGCGGGCCAAGAATCGGTGTGGGACTATCCGCGGCCGCCGAGGGTGGAGCCCCGATCCGAACGGGTTATCGTGCGGCTTGGCGGGCAGGTGATTGCCGACACCACCGATGCGGTGCGCGTCCTGGAGACAAGTCACCCGCCTGTCTACTACTTGCCATTGGACTCATTCCCTGCCGGTGTACTCGTCCCGGTCGGGGGCACCAGCTTCTGCGAGTTCAAGGGAGAAGCGCACTACTTCGACGTCGTTGCCGGCGGAGTCGTCGTTCCCCGTGGCGGGTGGACCTATCCCGAACCCACCCTGGGTTTCGGGGCGCTCAGCTCCCGGGTGGCCCTCTACCCGGCTCACATGGACTCCTGCCAAGTCGACGGCGAGCAGGTGACCTTCCAGGAAGGTGACTTCTACGGCGGTTGGATCACCACGCAGATCGTTGGTCCTTTCAAGGGCGGCCCGGGCACGGCCGGGTGGTGAGCACATCGCGCTTACGCCGGCAAGACTTGCTGCCGGTGCGTGTGGCGACTCAGCCGGTGCTCGCTCTGGCGGCTTGAAGCCCGTTGTGCCCCGCCTTGCCGGCGTGATAGCTTTCCGGTGATCGTGATCAATCTTCAGGAGGTGAGACCCATGAACGCAGTTTCCGTAATGGGCGCTCCCCCGAAGTCCACGGTCGCGCGACTGAAGTAGTCGTCTCCGGGAGTGCCGCAAGGCAAATTCGCGAAAGGCGACTCCCATGAACACAACATCTTCTTCAACTCCGCGCATCCGTTCGGCGACCGCATCCGGTGCCGTTGCAGTGACGCGGACACCAAAGCCCGGAAATTGGCCCGTTCCCGGCCAACAGACCGGCGCCGCACGACGGACCGGCAACACACACACGCGGGCCTTGGTGCTCGCCGGCGCCGGAGCGGCAGGCAATGCGTGGGAACTCGGTCTCATCGCCGGCCTGTCCGATGCCGGCATCGATGTCACCGAGGCCGATCTCATCATCGGGACATCGGCAGGATCGACAGTGGCTGCCCAGATCACCAGCGGGACACGGCCGGCCGAACTGTACGCCGCCATCCTCGCCGAGGTGCCTCGGCCACAAGCCGGCCATTCCGGACCGGACAAGGGACGCGCAACGAATTTCTCGGGGCAGACCTATCTGGAGTGGTCCAACGGAATCATTGGTTCTGCTGCGGATGCCTCCGACATGCGCCGCAGGATGGGCGCCGCGGCACTCGAGATGGAAGCTTCCGACGGCTCTGCCCAGATGCGCTGGCGCGACATCGTCGCGGCCCGGCTTCCCAGCCGGCACTGGCCGCAACAGCCCGTACTGATCGCGGCTGTTGATGCGGATACCGGGGAACCGGTCGTGTTCGACCGCAACAGCGGAATCGATCTGGTGGACGCCGTCGCCGCCAGCACCAGCAACGGCTACCGCATCGGCGGGAGCCGGTACATCAACGGCGGCTATCGACGCAGTGAGAACGCCGACCTGGCGGCTGGATACGGGCTTGTGCTGGTGTTGTCACCCTTCGGCGGCAGGTCGCGGATGCCGCTCGAGTGGGGCATGGATCTCGCCACCCAAGTCGACGAACTGCGCGCCGGGGGCAGCAGGGTCCAAACTATCTTCCCGGATAGCGCCGCCGAGCACATGTTCGGCGCCAATGCGATGGATCTGTCCTTGCGTCCGCCTGCGGCTCGAGCTGGTTACAGCCAGGGCAGAGCCCTCGCGGAGCTGGTCGCCGAAATCTGGCGGTGACGGCCGAAACCTGTCGGTGTTCGACTGTTACGGCGCGAGAGTCCAGGGGTGCCGTGCGAGGCGCGGTGCCATGCCTGCCGCGGGCCACCCGATTCGTGCGAGACATCGGTCAGCCAGATCGTGCTGTCCGGGGCCCATCCGGCGATGACCGTCGCCGTTTCGGCGTCGACCTGTAGTGGGCGCGTCGCGCCGTCGAGGTAACCCAGGACGGAGAGGTGCGCGGCGTCCCACTCCCCTGCCACTTGTTCCCAATCCGGGATGACCCACCGGCCGTCGCGTCCAGTCAGGCGGAACCAGTCGTGTCGCCGGGATGCAGTGACCTCCATTGGGAACCTGCGGCACAGCGTTATCCAGTCTTTTGCTGTGCCGATCTCAAGTGTCCGGCCCGCTCCCTGAACTGGAACCGTGGTCGCCTGCTCCCACCCCAGGGAATCTTCCACGAGGCTCAGTGCGGCCGGGACCTGCCCAACGGTGTGGACTAGCCCGTGCGGTATCGACCACCAGGTTCCTGACCAGTTGGCGCGAGGGTCGCCCGGGCGTTCGCGCGCGGCCCGCAATTCACCGGCTCGTTCGTCTCGGCCCCACCCAGCCAGTGTTTGTCGCGGATTCTTCGGCAGCAGTGCCTGGCCGTCTGTCGATCGCCAGTCGATGGCCCACTGCTCCGCCCGGCGAGGCTGCCAGAACCACTGGATGTCGGGCAGCGCCATGACCTGTTCCGCGACGGGCGACAGGGCCGCCGTCACACCCGGGAGATCCGCGAGCACGTCCTCTCCATCGGGTGCCTGCCAGTACCTTGCAGCGTCCACGGACCGCTCGAGGGCCGCCTGCACCAGGTCGCTGTCAAGGTCGGTAAAATCCAGTGAGGCGAGCCTGGCAGCCAGCTGTTCTGGTGACGCGGCAAAGGCCGGCATCGCGGTCTCCCCGGAGGCAGCAGCGCTCAGCAGGACCCGCGAGGTCCCCGGTCCACTATCAAGTTCGTATCCCAACCAGAAGGCCGCCGTTTTGACCTCCGGATCCAGCTGCATCGCCAGTTCGAGGCACAGACGGCGCCCCCGGGGCCCCCGCAGAAATACGTCCACACTTGGCGTCATCAGATCATCCTCCCACCACAGCGCAGCTTTATCTGGAGCGGTCTCAGGTGCCGTCGATGATGGCGGGTATCGTCGCAACGCGTTTTAACATAGCGTGATGGAGACCACGGTTAGCGGAGTTTCTGTGCATTACGCCGAGTACGGCAGTGGCACGCCGGTTCTCGCTCTGCACGGCGCCGGTGTGGATCATCGCGAGATCGCCGGTGCCCTTGAACCGATTTTCGACGACGTGCCTGGCTACCGGCGCCTGTATCCGGACCTGCCCGGGATGGGCCGGACCCCGGCGCCTGAGACGATCACGAGCAATGACGACGTCGTGGACATTCTGCTCGGCCTTATCGCCAGCACTATTGGTGATGAACCGTTTCTTATCGTGGGTCAGTCCTACGGCGGCTACCTGGCCCGTGCGATTGCGAGTCTGCGACCTGATCAGGCCGTCGGGCTGGCGCTAATCTGCCCTGTTGGCCAACAGACGCGCGACGTGCCTCAGCACGAGGTCCTTGTTTCGTCGGTCGATCTGACCGGTGCACTCGGCTCGGATCTCGAGGCTACTTACCGCAGCTACTTCGTTGTGCAGACGCCTGAAACGCTGCGTCGGTTCCAGGAGTATGTGGCTCCCGCAACGTCCCTGGCTGACGAGTCGAGCCTGGTGCGGATCTTTTCGCACTGGGAGTTGCGGGATCGGCCGGAAGCCGCGAAAGCCTATCCTCATCCGGTGTTGGTCGTTGCCGGGCGACAGGATGCCACCGCCGGGCACACAGGACCGTCGGAGCTGATCCTGCACTACCCACGCGCTACGTTGGCCGTACTCGACCGCGCCGGCCACGCCTTGATCCATGAGCAACCCAACCTCGTGCGAGCCCTTGCCGCCGACTGGCTCATGCGCGTGCGTGAGGCGTCAGACAACAAAAGCTAGCGGGCAGTGGCGCCCGCATGCGGACGGAATCCCTGTGTCATGGCTCCGCCGAAGAAGGGCAAGGCGATGCGTCCGCGGCGTCCAACCGGCGTCATGCAATGCCCGGTAAGCAGCAAACCATCGCGACGGATTGCAGTCGGGCGGCCAGCGAAAGGACAATGGTGCCCATGACCGCCGTGACCCTCCTGGCCTTTGCCGGGCTGTGCCTGCTGCTTTCCGTTACCCCCGGCCCGGATACCTTCCTGGTGCTGAGGATCTCGCTGCAAAGTGCCGGGGCCGGCCTGGCGGCGGCGCTGGGCTCAGCTCTGGCATCCCTGGTCTGGGCCGCGCTGGTGGGAGTGGGGCTCGCCGCCGTGCTGGAGGACTCGGCGGAAGTGTTCCGTTGGCTGAAGATCGCAGGCGGGTTGTACTTGCTGTATCTGGGAATCTCGTCGCTGATCCGGGCGCGCCGCACAACTGCATCCCCGGCGGCCGGGCACGCTCCCCGCCGGAGCTACAGCCGAAGGACCGGCTTCGGCGCCGGCGCGTTCTCCACACTGCTCAACCCCAAGGTCGGCCTGTTCTACCTCGCCGTCGTGCCGCAGTTCATTCCACACGGCGGCAACACGCTGGATACAGCCATGGTGCTCGGTGCCATCGAAAGCGCCATTGGATTCCTCTACCTGGCGGCTGTAGCCGTCGCGGCAGCGAAGGCGATGGCCTGGCTGCAGCGCCCCCGGGTGAGCAGTTGGCTCGAACGCGGCAGCAGCGGCATCATCGCCGCGCTCGGCCTGGGTGTACTGGCATCCAGCACCAGCTCGTAGCGGCGCGCCGGACCTCGACGGACAGGTGCAGTTCCCTATCCGGCAGAAAGCCAACCCGCTCCTGTTGAGGACGTCACCGCGTTGGCACATTGGCCCCGCGAATTTCACGAAAACGGCGGCCGGTCCTGAAGAGGACCGGCCGCCGCCGAATGAAGATCAGGGTTGCGTCAGGCCTTGGCCTTGCGCTTCACCCAGCCCCATACAGCCGTAGCCACCAGGAGCACCAGTCCGATGATGGCCAACCAGAGCAGACCCTTCACAGCGAAGCCAAGGATCGAAAGAATAAGCCAAATGATAAGCAGTGTGATTATTAGTCCCATACGGAAAGCCTAAGCCACCCAGGTGGCTGTTTCCGAACGATCAGTGATCGTGGCGGAAGATGGCCACGGCTTCGCGGACTGCGTAGTAGACGATGACCATACCGGCCACGGGGTCGGCCCACCACCAACCGGCAAAGGTGTCCAGCAAGATACCGGCCAGCACGGCGGCCGCCAGAAGACCGTCGATAAACGTCACCTTGCCCTCTGCTATCAGAACGGGATTGCCCAGCGCCTTGCCCGTGCGGGCCTTTCCGGCTGAGAGGGCGAACATGACCACTGCCGTGACAGCCGTCCAGATAATTCCGGTGGGGCTCGGCCGTGCGTGGTGCCCGGCCGCCAAGGCAAGTCCGGATTGGATGAGCAGATAGAGGGCCAGGGCAACGAACGCCCCGGCGATCAACCTCAACGCGAACCGTTGACGCCGTTCCCCGGTCCCGGAGAGTTCCCAGATCACCACGGTGCTGGCACCGATCTCGATCAGGCTGTCCAGGCCGAAGCCGGCCAGCGCCACCGATCCGGCCGTGATGGAAGTGACGGCAAGAACTGCCACTCCGACGACGTTCCAGCCCAACGTGATGCCCTCAAGGATGAACCCGCGACGTCTCAGGCGCGCCATCTCAGGGCGCTTCAAAATTTCAGGCAGCATCTGTGCTCTCTTTCCCGGCGCCCCCGGCGTTTCCGGCGATGGGTGCCGGCAGGCCGGCCAGCCGTTCGATGACGGCAAGCCCGGCCGGGGTGCCCGGCCAATGCCGCCGCAAAGACTCCGGACCCGCGGAGCGGATCACGGAACGAAGAACCAGGGCCATGATGATCACGTCATCGGCATAGCCAATCAGCGGGAGGAAGTCCGGTACAAGATCCAGCGGCAAGAGCAGATATCCCAGCAAAAGCAACAGCTTGATCCGGGCGCCGCGGGATACCGCCGGGTCGGCCGCCAAACGCCTCAGCACGCGCAACACATCCGGCAGCAGCCGCAACGCGTCCCGCATACCCACCGTCTCCGGATGGGACCTCGCATAGACCCACAACCCCAGCAGAAGAACCGCGTAGACGCCAACGAGCCCGGCCAGGATACCCAGCGCCGTCTGCCACCACTGCACGGCCCCTACTCCCCGGCCTCAGGCAGGCCATGGCCTGCCGGGGCATGCAGAGTCGCGTAGACCTTCTCGGCGTACTCGTCGAATACAGCGGAGCACTCGCGCAACCGCTCGTCGGCGGCCTGCGCTTCCGGCAGTTCCAGAACGTCACGGCTTTTCAGATCACGGTACCAGCGCCGCAAGCGGTCCAGGCTCTGCTCTTCCTCTTCCAGCTCCGCCAGAGTGAACTTGCCGCTTCGGGTTTCCTTGGCGATTTCGGCCTCGAACGCCCCGCAATCGCCGGAGAATTCCTTCCACTCATCCAACCTGAGCTCCTCGAATGCCGAGCGCAGGCCTTCCACTCCCGCATCGCCGCTGCCCGGCGTGGGCAGGACAAGGACGCTGCCGGTTCCGCGGCCGGCCAGCTCCACGACCCTCGGCACGGCTTCCGAGAAGAACGGCGTGTCCGGAACGGTCCACACCCCTGAGGCCACTGGCGCAGCACCGATCCTCCGGAGCTCCCGCCACACACCGACCCTCGTCCGTGAGGCCTCACCAGTCAACCGGACAACAAGAACCAACCAATCCATGCGCCAATCATATACTGCTACAACAAGGTAAGTAACAGCTGTTACATCACCGACTGCCCTGGACGGCACAGATACCCGAGGGCCTCGGCCGGTACGTTCGGTCGGTCCGATGGAATCCCTTAGCCCTATCGGCCCGGTCTGAAAATACGGTAGCTCCGGGTGCCTTGGGATGGGACTTTCTGCCTGGCCCGAAGTGCAGGCCGCTTAGGCGGGTTCTGGATACCGACGGCGGAAACGATGCCCCCGAGGATGAGCAACACCGCCGTCACGGTCACCACCCGGTGAAATCCGTCGAGATCAAGTTTGCCGCCCATGACGAGGCCCACCAGCGCGATGCCGACCAGACCGGCAACCCTGCTGACGGCGTTATTCACTGCCGAACCGATACCTGCCTGCTGTTCCGACACCGAACCGAGAATGGCGGCGGTTAGCGGCGCGACTGTCGCCGAGAGCCCGACTGCGAACAGGAGGATCCCGGGCATCAGCTGGGTCCAGTAATCGACCGGGATTTCCGACGCGAGCATCAGGAGATAGCCGCCCCCGGCGAGGGCAGGTCCGAAGGCCATGAACCACCTCGGCCCGAACCGCCCGGCCAGTGAGCCAAACCATGACGCCAAGAGGATGTTGACGAGGCTGACCGGAAGCAAGGCCAGAGCGGCCGACGTCGCCGGAAACCCGGCAACCTGCTGCAGGAAAAGCACGATGATGAACCCGCCGATCGACAGCGCGGCGTAGACGAAGGCCGTAGCCACGTTGCCTACGGCAAAGTTTCGGACGGAGAAGAGGCTGAGCGGCAGGAGCGGGTACTTCGCGGTCTTTTCCCGCCAAATGAACCCGGCGAGGCACAGGATACCGAGGGCGAGGGGCATCAGAATGAGCGGACTCCCCCAGCCATAGTTGCCCTGTTCGATCAACGCGTAGACCGGCCCCGCCAACCCGAGCACACAGAGCACGGCACCCGCGTAGTCGATCCGCACGCCCTCCTTGCGAACATCCTTGACCCGCAACACGGCTAGCAGGTACAAGGTCACGGCAATGGGCAGGACGTTGATTCCGAAGATCCAACGCCAGCCCACCGAATCAACGAGCACTCCGCCGAGCAGGGGTCCCGCGATGAAAGCCACGGTTGTACCGGCAGTCCACTGGCCGATTGCCTTCGCCCGGGGCGCTTCGTCGAAGTTTGATGTGATCAGAGCCAGGGAACTGGGCACCAGCAAGGCGCCCGCGACGCCTTGAAGCGCCCTGGCCAGGACCAGCCAGTCCGCTGTCGGTGCCAGCGCACACATCACTGATGTCGCGCCGAACCCGATCAGGCCTGCCCGGAGAACGACAACCCGGCCCAGCAAATCAGAGAGCGAACCGGCGACAAGGATCAGTGAACCCAGGGTGATCAGGTAGGCATCGACAACCCATTGCTGCGTTGTCAGTCCGCCGCCCAGTTCACGGGAAATGGCCGGCAGCGCTACGTTGATGACGCTGCCGTCGAGAAACGACACAAAGGAAGCGAGAATCGCGATCCACAGCACGAGCCTCTGCGTACGCGCCGACGGTAGGGAACTCATCCTTCAAGCTACACCCGCCCCGGCGGTTGCCGGACTCACCTATGGAAGGACGTTCAGCCCGTCGCTCTGGCGACAGACGACGCCGTCGGCTGCGTTTACGTACTCGGCGTATCCTGGCGGCACCGGAGTATATTTTTATGTCTGGTCTCTGTCCCGCCGTTGCCCTATCGTTGGGGCACCGATTACATTCGACCGGCGGAGCTCCGCATCGGAGGTACATGATGGGAATCATCTCGTCTGGTTTTCATGGAAAACGGCGCACCGGCAATCCAGCGTTACCACCCGGCCAATACGAGACGCCAAGCTTTCCCGTACTGACGGCGGGCCCTGCACCTTATATCGCCCGGGCTGACTGGGAATTCTTTATTACAACGGAGACTGGGCAGCGCCGCGCCTGGTCCTGGGACGAGCTCTTGGCGCTACCGCAGATTGATATCCGGACCGATATTCATTGCGTGACCAGCTGGTCCAAGCTAGGCACCTCGTGGCGCGGGGTGTCCCTGGACACCTTGTTCGCGGATGTGGAAACAACGTCCGAGTTCACTACCGCTCACTCCTACGGCGGCTATTCGACCAATGTCCCGTTGCAGGACCTGCTGGACGGCCAGGCATGGGTGGCCTGGCAATTCGACGGTGAGCCATTGGAACGGGCCCACGGTGGCCCTGCCCGCCTGCTGATACCCCATCTTTACTTTTGGAAGAGTGCGAAGTGGATCAATGGCATCGAGCTGATGCCGCACGATGTTCCCGGCTTCTGGGAATCGAACGGGTACCACATCTATGGCGACCCGTGGCGCGAGGAGCGTTACTCATGAGGCAGGACAGATGAGCACCCTGTGGCGCGTCGCCGAGGTGATTCGTGGCGTTCCAGAAACGGAATCCTCCAGAACCATCGGCCTGCGCGTGGACGGGCTGAACGGCAACCTTCCCGGCCAGCACATCGATATCCGGCTCACGGCGGACGACGGATACACGGCAGTGCGGTCCTACTCAGTGGCCACAGCCGGCATGGACGAACTCCTGGAGATCACGGTCGACGAACTGGCCAACGGGGAGGTCTCCCCCTACCTGGTCAGAGACCTGATGGTCGGGGACCAGTTGGAGATCCGGGGGCCCGTCGGCGGCTGGTTCGTCTGGCTTCCGACCGACCCCAACCCGGTTCAGCTGATCGCCGGGGGGTCCGGCATTGTCCCGCTCATGTCCATGATCCGCGCCCACGAGGCATCCGGGAATCCTTCACAGTTCCGGTTGCTGTACTCGCTGAAATCGCCCGAGGCAGGGTTCTATCGGGAGGAGCTGCTCACCTTGAACCAGGGATCTCCCAAGCTGACGGTCGACTATGTCTATACACGCAAAGTCCCGGAGGGCTGGCCAATGGTCCCGCAGCGACTCACCGCTGAAACACTGTTGGCAAGCATCCTGCCGGCGGACATGGCACCCGACATCTTCATCTGCGGTCAGACGATGTTTGTCGAAACGGTCACAGAGTGGATGGTGCAGGCGGGCTATCCGGCCGCCTCGATCAAGACCGAACGCTTTGGCGGAACGGGAGGAATACGGTGACTGGCAACAACGGCTCCGCTTCCCCTGGTGCTGAGGACCCGCGCCTCGAGGACCAGGACATCGCCGGGACCGGCGGCAATCCGATACCTCATCTTGACGGGAACGCGGCAGCGGGACCCCTGTGGGAACTGTTCCGCATCGACATCATTGCAGCGATCGGTCGGTGCAAGAATTGTGGCGCTGTCAGGGTCTTCGGGGAAGCAGCGGTCTATGCCGATGCCCCAGGAATGGTTGTGCGCTGCAGTTCCTGCGGGGGCGTCCTGCTGCGTCTCGTAGAGACTCCGACTAAATTCTGGCTCGATGTCAGCGGACTCAGCTACCTCCAGATCGACCGGGAGACCTAACGCGCTGCTCTGCTATCCGCACCCCGGCGTGCTCAAGACCGCAGGGGGCGTGAAGAGGTAGCCTGCGACGATGCTGAACACCCTCAACCCTTCATCATGGGAGCCAGTGGATCTGGAACAACGACACTCGGCCGGGCGATCGCCAACCAGTGGTCAGTACCTTTCCGCTAGTTATTTGATCAACGTGTCGCCAGTGCACGGTTAGGCTTGCAGTCATGGCGATCATCCACCAGGCAGAACTGCAGCCGACGAAACTTGAACTTCTCGCACAGTGGCTGCCCCGCCAGCCGTGGTTCACGCAACCCGGCACGGCAGCGCTGCACAAAGTAGGCTCCTACCGGTTCGACGACCCCGCCGGCGAGGTCGGCATAGAAACCATCATCGTGTCGGTGGGCAACTCCACTTTTCAAGTCCCACTCACGTACAGGGCCCAGCCCTTGGCCGGAGCGGAATCCTGGTTGGTCGGAACCATGCAGCACTCGGTTCTCGGCCCGAGGTGGGTTTACGATGCCTGCGCCGATCCAATCTACGTGGCAGCGCTGGCGGCGAGCATCATGCTGGGCCGGCCGCAGGCAGAGCAATACCTCCAAAAGGGGGAAAATCTGGAACTTCTGGCCCAGACGGTCTTCGTGCGAAGCACCGGACCGAAACTCGAGGCAGTCCCTGACGTCTCTTCAGCGGCACCGCGCGCCACCGACGCCGGCACCGCCATCGAGACTGCTGACCTTCACTTGCTTGTTATCCGGCGGCTGGACCTGGATGAGCAACCGGTCGGCCCGCTCGCTCTGACCGGCACCTGGGAAGGTCAGAAGGACAACGTCAAACTCGCCGCCTTAGTGATGCCTGACAGTTCCGCGGGTTAGGGGCGCCCCACTCCGTCCGTGTTCCGGGGTTGGGTATTGCCTTCCTGCCGTTCAGGCTGGATCCCGTGCTGTTCCCGCAGTTCGCGCCCGCGGCGAATGTCCTCTTCTTCGCGGGCCTGGAGCTTGTCGCTCTGTTTCGTGTCCCGTGGCGGCAATTGGATGGTCTCTTCGGCCTCAATGCCGGCCTGGAGTTGGCGTCCACGCTCCATCTCGGCGTCGAACTCGGCACCGAACAGCAACGACATGTTCAGGATCCAGAGCCACAGCAGCGAGATGATGACGCCGCCGATCGCACCATAGGTCTTCTCGTAGCTATTGAAGTTGGCCACATAGAAAGCGAAGGCCAGGGACGCCAGCAGGAAGATGACCAAGGCGATAGCGGAACCCAGGCTCATCCAGCGGAACTTGGGCTGCTTCACGTTCGGCGTAGCGTAGTAAAGGATGGCGATCGCCAGAATCACGAGCAACAGAATCACCGGCCACTTGAGAATGTTCCACGCCGTCAGGACGGCCCCGCCCAAGCCGATCGCGTTGCCGACGGCCTCGGCCACCGGCCCGCTCAGCACCAGCATGGCCGAAAGCACAAGAACGATCAGCACGGTGGCAATGGTGACGGCGAGCATCGTGCCCCGAAGTTTGATGAACGGCCGCCCCTCGTCAATTTCGTAGATCCGGTTCATTGCCCGGCCAAAGGCTCCGACATAGCCGGAGGCGGACCAGAGGGCGGTGAGGATGCCGAGTACCAGGGTGAGTCCGGCAGCGGAGGAACTGCTGAGCTGCTCGACTGGTTGTTTGATCGCCTGCACAGTTTCAGCAGGCGCGAAACCCTGGACGACCTCCAGAAGCGCGGACGTGGTCTTCTCTGCCTGCCCGAAGATGCCCAGCAAAGACACGAGTGCCAACAGCGCCGGGAAAATTGAGAGAACCGAATAGTAGGTCAGGGCTGCGGCGAGATCCGGGCACTGGTCCTTGGTGAACTCACGCAGGGTCTTCTTGGCGATGTACTTCCACGAGGGCTTAGTGACGTCGGCCGGGCTGTCCGGTTTACGGGAGTCGTCCGGGGCAGGTGCCGTCCGGGCCTTGGCGGTGCTGCTCTCGTCCGTTTCGGCGTCGGTCATGGATTCATTTTCTGCCTTGGTTGGGTTCTTGGCCATTGGAAATTCCTTCGTGGGGTTAAGGGAAATGGCCGGCCGCCCAGCGCATCAGCGAGGGCAGCCGGCCTTATTCAGACGCGGCCTCAGGCCTGCTGAACGTTGTCCTTGGCTTCGGCGGTCCGATCCTTGACGTCCTCCACAGCGGCCTGCCCGTCTGCCTTGAGGTGATCGGTTGCGTCCGCGGCAGTGGCCTTGACGTTCTCCATGGCTTCCTGGGCGGGCGCCTTGAGGCCTTCGGCTACTTGCTTGGCGGCGTCCGTCAGTTCCGTGGTGAGTGGCTCGGCCGCCGATTTGAGGGCATCAGCGGCTTCACGCTCCTTCTGGCTGGCCGGGATCAGGGAGGAAACGAGCAGGCCGGCACCAAAGGCGATCAGCCCGGCAGCCAGTGGGTTCCCCTGTGTCCTGTTCTTCAGCTGGCCCGGCGCGCCCGCAACTGCGGAGCCCGCGTCGCTCACATGCGAGCCGACGCTTCCGGTGGTGGAGTGGACGTGGTCGGCGGTGTGGTCTGCGGCTCCCATGACTTTATCCTTCACTCCGAAGACGGCGTCTTTGACGTTCTCTTTGACTCTGTCCGTCTGCCGCTGGACGATATGCGACGGCGTGACTTTGTCAGCGACGGCGTCCACGTTTGTGCCCAGGCGGGCACGGGTTGCTTCAATATCTGCTCGGATGACATCCGGGTTTTCACTCATCGTGTTTCCTCGCTGAATCTAGGAGTTGGGTTTTAGGGTGGGCGGGATTTCCTGGAGGGTTTCAGCCGTCCTCGGCATGCCCTTGATCGCGTTCAGTTCCTTGCGGCCCATGGCTGCCAGAACGGCGGCTACAACTGCCCAGATGACGGCGACAACAACGCCGGACCAGCCCAGTCCCATCACGATCCCCAGCGCCCACCAGAGCGCCAAAGACAGGAACAGGAGCACGAAATGGCCAGCGACGCCGGCGCCGGCGAGCATGCCGGTGCCTTTGCCTGCCCGGGTGGCGGACTGCTTAAGTTCGACCTTGGCCAGTTCCACTTCCTGTCGCATCAGGGTGGACATGTCCCGTGTGACCTCACCGAGGAGGTCACCCAGGGAAGTCGATTCAGCCTTCGCCTGCGCGGCTGTGGGAGGCATTTCGCTGCTCATCGACGGCCACCGTCAAAGGGGTCATCGCGCAGCGGATCAGCCTGCTGCAATGGCTCACCGGCCACGGACTCTGAGGACCGGCGGCCCTGCCCGGCGTCGCGGAGCGGATCGGGGGTTCCCATATCGGAGTCCAGCGGATTCGGCGGGTAGGTGTCGGCTAGGCCCGCCGTCGTGGTTTGCGGAGCGGGCATCTGTACCGGCGGCGGCGGAACCGCTACCCCGGTATCGGGGATCCGGCCGCCAGTGGACGTGCCCGTAGCGGTGGCGCCCGTCGCTTCGGGGGCGCCGGCGCTCAAGCTGCGGCTGAGACGCCCGGCCAGAACACCGGCTCCGGCCGCGAGCAGGAGGAAGGTTCCCGGGCGCTGGCGGGCAAAGGACTTAACCTCGGTCAGCAGCGAACCCGGATCCCGGCCATCGAGCCAGGACGCAACAGCGGAGGACCGCTCGGCAGCTTGGCGGACAAGGTCGGTGGCCACGCCGGGCTGGTCGGAGGCGGCAGCCATGGAATGCAGTTCGCCGGCGACGGACCGCAGACCTTCGGCGACCTTCTGCTGCTGGGTTCCTGCCTGCTCGGTGAGATCGGACTTGGCCTGATGAAGCAGGTCCCGGGCATTGGTCTTGACCTCGGCGGCAACGTTGACTGCCTCCGTCTTAGCCGTCTCGGCGACGTTCTGGGCAGCATCTGCCGCGTGCCGCGTTACGTCCGCAGCTTCGTCCTTGGCCGCTTCCTGTTTGGAGTCAGCGCGTCCCGTGCCTTGTGGGGGCACAACTCCAACGCCGGCGTACCGGTCCGGGGAAGCTTCGGGTGCTGCCTGGGCCCATGGGTTCTGTGTCATCGTTGCTCTCTTTCAGGAATGGTCCGCTTGGGATCGTGACTAGCGCTACCGGATGAAATTAGTAAGCACGGTTACTAACTAAATACTAAGCACACTTGCTATATGTCGCGCAAGGCCTCGATCGAAAATCGGACGGGCCGCCTCCCGCCCGTCTGGTGACGCGCGGCGCGCACTGCAAGCCGCGCGTGAAAAATAGTAAGCATACTTGCCAAAAAGGAGTCCGGCATGCATATGGTGGGGGTCCAGCGTCGGCGCTTTGTGCCGCCGTCGCAGGCAGCGTGACTTTCGTTGCCACCCAATCAGGAAGGTCGTCGTCGTGATCCTCGCCCGCGAGCCCCACGCCCGGGACGTTTACCGGCTTCTAACCGCAGCGGCCCGTTTAGTGCAACGCCTCCACGACGATGCCCTGGCGCCACTGGGATTGACGCGTGCCGCCGTCATCGCACTGGAAGCCGTGGCTCCCCGCCCCATGTACCAGGAACAGCTCGCCGCAAGAGTTCATGTCCAAAGCCAAACGCTCGGCCGCGTCCTTGCCCGGCTCGAGGACGCGGGTCTGGTCACCAGGACGCGCAACCCGGACGATCGACGCCAATTTCAGGTCGAGATTACCGACGCCGGCACAGCCGCACTGCAAGCAGCCTCCCAGGCTGAGCGCGCAGCCGTTCCTGCCGACTTCGACGGATGGGAGGCCCTGTCTGAGCAACTCGCCCGGTTTGTGGATTTCTTCCAGGCTCCACGGCCCGGCACCCAAGGCTCCACGAACGGGAACTCCAGGCTCCACGTGCCCTCCCCCGCCCAAGACGGCCTCAGGCGCCAATGAACTAGCCTCCCGCGGCTGGGTGCCTCTGGGCCTCCCCGCCCGGCGCCCACGGCCAGTCCCCGCTTCCATTGCCGTTCGGGCAGGCAAGGGGGCGAGCAAGACAGAAGGCCGCTGAGCCGGGTATTGCGCGTTACTATGCATGCTGATTAAATCGCCGATACGGCCGCATTCCACGACCGGTCTACCGAAAGGAAGTACAAAGATGGGAATTCTCGCTTTTCTCATTCTCGGGCTTATCGCCGGAGCTATCGCCAAGGCGATCCTTCCCGGCCGGCAGGGGGGCGGCTGGCTGATCACACTCGTTGTTGGCGTCGTGGGCGCAATCCTCGGAGGTTGGATCGGCTCGTTGATCTTCGGCGGAGGGCTCGCTGACTTCTTTGACCTGCGGACCTGGCTCCTCTCCATCCTCGGGGCCGTTATTGTGCTCCTGATCTATGGGGCTCTTGCCGGGCGCAGGACCAGGGCGTAGCAGCCTCGATCCTCCGGATGCAGGGTTGCCGCTGAGGGCGCCCTGCGACTTCTGCCAGACGGTTGCGGGCCGGCCCCGGAACACGCCGGGAGGAAACTCCCGGCGTTTCTCGGCCCGCGCCGCCGAGTGCAACCTCATGACGTTTCACCTCATGCCGGGCGCCCGCCCGCAGCGCCTCGTCGAGAACAAGCATTGAAAGCCTCCGGGCGCAGCTCCGGCGGCCGGTTCCGGCGTCGCAGTCGTTAGTGGTAGTCGCCAAAGCGGCAGAAGTCATTGCTCCGCGCGCATCCGCCACCATGCGACCAGAGATGCTAAACAGCAAGGAGATAGACATGGACAACCTATTCCGCCGCACGGGCATCGACGTGCCCGAACCAGTCCGGCGCTTCCTGCAAGGCGAGACGGACACCTGGCTCAGGGTCGAGGAATACCGGGACGGAAACACCTTGGTGGTCAGAACCGATATCCCCGGCATCGACCCGGACAAGGACATCGATATCACCGTCACCGAGGGCAACTTGAATATCGCTGCCCGGCGCACGGAACCCGCGCACAAGGATCAACCGGGTTACCGAAGCGAAGTGCGGTACGGCGAATATTCGCGAAGCGTCCCGCTGCCCCGCGGCGCGGACCCTGACACCGTCGAGGCCAGCTACATCGACGGTGTCTTGGAAATCCGCGCCCAAATCCCGGAGCAGTCCGGACCGTCCGCCACGAAAGTCCACGTCTCCCGCGGTGGAAACCAGTCACCGGAAGCACCAGAGAACTTCGTGACTTGAACGGCATTTCCGGCACTCGACTCGCCCGGCACCCACCAGCGACCGCGGGTGCCTTCTGGCAGGGCGAAGGGGGCCATCGGTATTGGTTCACCGGTGCCCAGCCTCGCCGCGGCCTCCGCAGCCCCCGCCTCCGAAAATTGCCACAGAGCGGAAACCATCTCATGACTATCAAGATCAACGACGCGGCGCTGCGTCATGCTCGGCAGCTCATCAAGGACTCGAGGTTTGCCCGGGATACCCGTGACGATTGGAGCGAGCACGCGCCCGACGCTGAGACAGAAAATGCATTCATCGACAAGCACGGGTACAAGGAGTACGGCACGTGGCATCTGGGCGAAGACGCCGAGAAGACGCACGACACGAAGGGGCGCTACAGCTTTCCCTTCGGTGATTTCCGCCGGCTGCATCGCTGCGCGATTCTCGCCATCCAGAGCCGGGCCGCCCAGAATAACTACGATGACGTCGCCGCCGCAGCGAAGTCTCTGCTCGACGAACTGGACCAAGACTAGACCTGGTCCAGCACAATTCTCTCTCCGCCATCGCCTCGCGCAAGGACCCCACCTGTACGGCCCGGAATGCCCGCCGCGGGTGTCCTCACCGTGCCGTCTCTTGGGGGCCGGGCTTCCCCACGCGCCCTCCGGCGGAGCCCAACCACCGGGAGCTCACCTATTCATAAGGGGGCTTCCTAATCCAGCCGGGCTCGTGATATAACACGAAAAACGGCGCGGGAGAACGCCGTGCGCAACGGGACCGGTCCCAGCCTCCTCATCGAATGGCGGCGCATTCCATTGGACATTTCCCACCGGCTCCAAGCCGGACTGGCGGTGGCGACAACGTTCATCCCCAGTCTGCGCTCCCTTTCGACTTCAGGCCCCCGCTCGCGAAGGTCTCGCGCAGGACCCCAACCTTGCCAGAACTGCGGGTCGGCCTCGGAAAACCTCAGCTGAGCGCACTGCCGACTAATCATCGCCCCCTCCCGTGGTTCGCATTGCCGCGTACGCTTCCCAAGCACCGGACAGCACCAAAGCGACCTGTCCGGTACCGGCCGGCGACCCATCAAGGGCTCCCGATCGGACCCACTATTTCAACCTAAGAGATCCAAGGAGACGTCATGCTCACCACCGAACAAATTGACCGTCTGCTCAGCCAAGGCGCAAATGTCCTGTCGGGAGACGGAGAAAAGATCGGCTCCATCGGCCAGGTCTTCGTAGACAACGAAGCCGGACAGCCCAGCTGGGTAACCGTTCGTACGGGCCTGTTCGGGATGTCCGAATCATTTGTTCCCCTCGAGGGTGCTCGACTGGAGGGCAATGACATCGTCGTCCCGTACAACAAAAATCAGGTCAAGGACGCGCCAAGGATCGACGCCGATCGGCCTCTGGAGCCTGCCGAGGAAGATCGGCTCTACCAGCATTACCGGATGGACAGCGGACGCACCTACACGGACGCGGATACAGCTGACGCAGCATCCGCCACACGACAGGACGCCTCCGGAACGGACCGCGCCGAGACGCGCGACGCCACGGGCACAGCGGGATACGGCACAGCGACACCCACCACCGACGCCGCCCGGGCAGCCACCCCACCACAGGACACCACCGATACCGACCGCGCCCAAACCCGTGACGCCACCGGCACCACCGGATACGGCACCACCGCGCCGGCCACCGACGCCGCCACGCCACCCACGACACGGCAGGACACCACCGACACGGACCGCGCCGAAACCCGCGACGCCGCCGGCACAGCCGGATACGGCACCACCACGCCGGCCACCGACACCGCCCCTACCCCAGCCACACCACAGGACACCGATAAGGACCGCGCCGAAACCCGCGACGCCACGGGCCGGGGGCGCCTGCGCAAATACGTCACGACGGAAACCGTCACCAGGACGGTGCCAGTGCAGCGCGAAGAGGTTCGTATCGAGCGGGAACCGATTGCCGAGGAAGACCGCGACGAGGTCTCGAACCGTCCGGCCAGCGACGACGAGGTAATCCTTCACGAAGAGCGAGTCATAGTGACCAAGGAGACCGTCCCGGTTGAACGGGTCCGCATCGTTACTGAAACGGTCGCAGATGAAGTCACCATCCGTGAGAAGGTCCACAAGGAACACTTTGACGGCGAGGACAGCGAGGGATCAGAGGGCTCCGAGGGAACCGACGCCAGCCGCGGCTGAACATGCGGATTGTTTTAGATGCCCGGGGCAAGGGCTGCGACCCATAGCCCCGGGCATTTTGTTGTCGGAACGGGGGTGCGAGCGATTGGTGGCCCCCCGGCCACACCCCTCGGCCGGTTGGATTAACTGGATCCCCTGCCCACCGGTACGGCTATGGCCTCTCGCCTGCGGCAGTGCCAGTATGTTGGGAATCAGGCTGAACCACGGAGCCCCGGCTCCGGGCGGAAAGGACTCGAGGTCATGACCTACATCAACAACTTCGACGATGTGGGGCGCGGCGACGCCGCCGTGGCAGGCGGCAAGGGCGTCGGACTGGGCGGCCTCAGCCAGGGAGGACTGCCGGTCCCGCCGGGGTTCGTGCTGAACACCGCAGCCTACGCGGATTATGTGACTGCCAACCATCTCGAGGCCGGCATCCATGAACTTGCCGTACTGTCGCAACACGCGGCACCACAGGACTATGAGGATGCCTCGAAGCGGATTCGTGCCCTGTTCACCGGCGGAACCATGCCGGCCGCGATCGCGGCGGAACTCGGCGCCGCCTACGGGAGTCTCGGCAGCAGGGACCTAGCCGTGGCGGTGCGCTCCTCCGCCACGGCCGAGGATCTCGCCTCGGCCAGTTTCGCCGGGCAGCAGGACACCTACCTCAACGTCCGCGGGGCGGAGGCCCTGGCCGCGGCCGTGACCGATTGCTGGGCTTCCCTGTGGACGGCGCGCGCCATAGCCTACCGCGCCCGTGAAGGCATCGGGCCGGACGCGGTACGCCTCGCCGTCGTGGTCCAGCGGATGGTCGAGGCCGAGGCAGCCGGGGTGATGTTCACCGCCAATCCGGCCAACGGGCGCCGCGACCAGACAGTGATCAGCGCCGCATGGGGCCTGGGCGAGTCCGTCGTCAGCGGATCGGTCACCACGGACGACGTCGTCGTCGAAGCTGGGACGGGCCGTGTGCTGTCGCGCCGGACGGCTGACAAGGAGGTCATGACTGTCTACGCGGACCGCGGCACCCTGGAGCAGCCGGTGCCGGCGGTCCGCCGTCGCCAGCCCGTACTGGACGACCGGGCGGCGGCCGAACTGGCTGGCTGCGGAACACGGATTGCGGAACATTTCGGGACGCCGCAGGATATCGAATGGGCACGGGCCGGTGGCGAGTTCTTCATCCTGCAATCTCGGCCCATCACCGCACTGCCCGAGCCGGCAGCCGACATCCCGGACACGTGGACGGTGCCGTACCGGCACGGGCTCTACTTCCGGGCGAGCATCGTGGAACAGTTGCCCGACCCGCTCTCGCCGCTGTTCGCCGACCTCATTGACGGCTCGGTGTCCCGGTCGCTGAGGGCCCTGATGGCCGGCGCCGTCGGCAAGGACGTCATCCGCGAGGACGACGTCGGACTGCCCACCATTAACGGCTACGCCTATTACTACTACCGCAACTCGGGAATGTGGCGGGTGATGGGCAAGTCGCTGACCGCGATGCGCGCGCTGGCCCGCGGCAAGGCGCACATGGGAGTGGCCGGCTGGCGGGAATTCTCGCATCCCCGTTACGAGGAGCTGATTAAGGACTGGTCGGCGAAGCCCGTCGGGGAGCTCTCCGGCGAGGAACTGCTGGAGGGTGTGCAGACACTGCTGGACGCCGGCACCGTGTACTACACGGCCGTGCAGTCCGTCATTCCGATCGCCGCAACCAGCGAAATCTCCTTCCGGGCCTATTACGACAAGTTCGTGCGGCGCGACGGGGATCCCCCCGCCCTGACGTTCCTCCTCGGCTACGACAGCGAACCCATCCGGGCAGAGAAGTCGCTGTACGACCTCGCGGCCTGGGCCCGGGACGTGCCGGGGCTGGCCCCGGCGATCCTCAACGCCCCCACCGCTGCGCTGGCCGGGCCGCAACGCACCGGGTCCACGCCTGCCGGAGTGGACCCGGCACCCTGGCAGCAATGGCAGGCCCGCTTCCAGGAGCACCTCGGCCGGTTCGGCCATGCGGTCTATAACCTGGACTTCGTCAGTCCGGTGCCTGCTGACGATCCCTCGCCGCTGCTGGAGACCGTGAAGTTTTACCTGCGGGGACATGGCAATGACCCCTACGAGCGCCAGCGGCTCTCGGCCGCCCGTCGCGAAGATGAAACCAGCCAAACCATCGCCCGGCTCGGGCCGAGGCGCCGGACCGCATTCCTTCGGCTGCTTCGGTGGGCGCAAAGTGCGGCTCCGATCCGCGAGGACGCCCTGGCCGACGTCGGGCTGGCGTGGCCGCTGCTGCGGCGGATGCTGTTCGAGCTCGGACGACGGCTCGTCGGCTCCGCTGTCATCGCCGAGCCCGCCGACGTCTTCTGGCTGCGCCACCGGGAGTTGCGCAGCGCCGTCGAGTTCGGCCTTGCCGGGTCGGGCACACCGGCAGCCGTGGCAATTACCGGGGCAGACCGGCCCGTCCGCGCCGGCGCCGTCGAGGAGCGCAAGATGCTGTGGCGGGGCCAGGCCAAGGCCGCTGCCCCGCAACTGTTGCCGGAGAGCCGGTGGATGGAGCGGGCCTTCGGCTCAATGATGCCGGCAGGCCCACGGGACCAGCTCGGCGACGTCATCAAGGGCGTCGGCGCCAGCGCCGGCCGGGTCACCGCCTCGGCCCGCGTCCTGAGGGGCCCGCAGGATTTCGGTCTGATGGAGCCCGGGGACGTCCTGGTAGCCCGCATCACCACCCCGGCCTGGACCTCGCTGTTCGCGATGGCCTCCGCCGTGGTGACCGACGTCGGCGGGCCGTTGAGCCACAGCTCGATCGTGGCCCGCGAGTACGGCATCCCGGCCGTGCTTGGCACAGGCGTGGCCACCCAGCGGCTCACCAGCGGCCAACGGATCCGCGTTGACGGCGACGCCGGCACCGTCACGGTCGCAGACTGACCGCGTTCTCAGGACAGTTCCCCGAGTTCCGCCGACCACGGAGGATTGGCGCCCTTCCGGGAGCAGGTGATCGCCGCTGCACGGTTCGCGTACGAGGCGACTGCGTGGAGCTGATCCAGGGTCAGGGTCTGCAGTTGCCGTCTTCCCTCCGCCCCGAGCGCTCCAAGTTTGGCGAGTCCGGAAATAAGCCCCGCCATGAAGGAATCACCGGCGCCCACAGTATCTGACACTCGGATCGGTTCAGCTGCCATCTCGACCCGCCCGTTTCCGGACAGGATGACCGGGCCTGAGGCTCCGCGCGTCAGGGCCACCACCGCCGGCCCCAGTTCCAGCCAGGCCTGCAGGGATTCTTCCGGTGCCCGGTCCGGGTAGAGCCAGCGCAGGTCTTCGTCGCTGGCTTTGACAATGTCGCTCGCCGCCACGAACACTTCCGCCTGCCGGCGTGCCGCAGCCGCATCGGGACTGATCGCGGGCCGGCAATTGGGATCGAAACTGGTCGTCGCGTGCTCCCGGGCGGCCTCTACCAGGGCAAGGGTGGCCTGCTCCCCCGGCGGGAGCACTGTAGCGATAGATCCCGTGTGGATGTGGGTGGAACCTTTGACGGCAGCGAGGGCCGGGAGGGACGCCCCACTGATTGCCCAGGTGATCGAGAAGGCGTATTCGGCGGCACCGTCAGATCCCAGGGTGGCGAGGGCCGTAGATGTGGCCGCGCTTCCGCCGTTGATCACCTGGACGCCGTTCGTTTGCAGATGCTCTTCCAGCAGGTGTCCGTGCGGGTCAAGGCCATAGTGGGTCACCAGGATTGTCCTGAGGTCGAGGCGCGCAGCCCCCACTGCCACGTTGAGGGGGCTGCCCCCGGGGTGGGCCTGGCCGCCGGCAGGACCGCGGGGGTCGCGGATGATGTCGACAAGGGATTCGCCAATGACCGTCAGGACACCGTCCCCCGCGGGGAGGCGGGGCGCTGGGGTGGCGTCGGTGATGCGCATCAGCGGCCCGGGTAGACGACAGTTTTGAGCTGACCGGCCTGCTTGCCCGCTTTGAGTGCTTCTTCCGAGTCGGCCAGCGCAAACTTGCCGGTCACCAGGATGTCCAGATCTACTTTTCCGTCCGCGATCAGCTGGATGGCCAGCGGCCAGGTGTTGGTGTAGCGGAAGACGCCCGAGAGCCAGATTTCGCGGTTCTGGATGTAGGAGACGGGGAGTTCGACGTTGTCGGCTCCGAGCCCGACCAGGATGACCCGGCCGGCCGGTCCAACGGCTTTGATGCCGGAACGGACGGCCTGCGGGGCGCCGGAGGCGTCAATGAAGGCATCGACGTCGAGCCCTTCGGTACTGTCCGTCAAGGCGTTCAAGGCATGGGTGGCGCCGTGTTCCAGGGCGAAAGCGAGCCTTTCTTCTGCGATGTCCGTGATGTAGATTTCGGTCGCCCCGTAAGCGCGGGCCGCTTGGGCGGCGATGATGCCGATGGGGCCGGCTCCGGCGATCAGGACCCGGCTGCCGGGCTTGATCTGGGCGCGTTCGCAGGCCCAGAGGCCAACGGAGAGTGGTTCGATGAGGGCTGCCGCCTCGTCGCTGACGCTGTCTGGGATGTCGTAAGCGAAGTCGTCCTGGATCCTCACGTATTCGGTGAAAGCTCCGTCGATCGGCGGGGTGGCGTAGAACTCGATGTCCTGGCACAGGTTGTACCGTCCGGCCTTGCACTGCTTGCAGGTGCGGCAGGGCCGTTGGGGTTCGACGGCGACCCGCCGGCCAACGCGGGAGGGGTCCACGTCGCTGCCGACGGCGGCGATGCGTCCGGAGAGCTCGTGGCCCAGGATCAACGGGTGGTCCACGACGAAGTCGCCGATCCGGCCGTGCTCATAGTAATGGACGTCGCTGCCGCACACACCGACGGCGGCGACCTGCACCAGAACCTGGTCCGCGTCCAACTCCGGGACGGACAGTGTTTCCATGGCCATGTCGCCCTGGCGCTTGAGGACGGCGGCGCGCATGGTGGCGGGCACTTCCGGATGTCCGGGGGTGCGGGACTGTGCGGTTGATGTGGTCATCGAAGGGATCCTTTGCGGTTTGTAGAGGCGGTGGCGGGCTATTTGACGGCGCTATTTCACTGCACCCAGGGAGAGACCCTGGACGAGTTTGTCCTGGGCGGCGAACCCTGCGAACAGCACCGGCAGGGAGATCACGACGGCGGCGGCGCAGACCTTGGCAATGAACAGGCCCTGGCCCGAGACAAAGCCGGTGAGGAAGACCGGGGCGGTGCCGGCCACGACGCCGGTGAGGACCCGCGCCAGGAGGAGTTCGTTCCAGCTGAAGATGAAGCAGATCAGCGCGGTGGCGGCGATGCCGGGCATTGCCACCGGGGCGATGACCTTTCGGAGCGTGAGCAGCAGGGTGGCGCCGTCGATCTGGGCGGCCTCAAGCATTTCGACGGGCACTTCGGCAAGGAAGGACCGCATCATCCACACGGCGATGGGCAGGTTCATCGAGGTGTACATCAGGACCAGGAACCAGATGTTATCCAGCGCGCCGGCGGTTTTGGCGAAGAGGTAGAGCGGCAGGACTGCGGCGACGACGGGCATCATCTTCGTGGAGAGGAAGAAGAACAGAACGTCGGTCCACTTTTTCACCGGCCGGATTGACAGGGCGTACGCGGCGGGGATGGCCAGCAGCAGGACCAGGACGGTGGAGAAGATCGAGGCGGTGGCGGAGTTAATCAGCGACGGCCAGGGGCTGACGCCGGAAGTTGCGCCGAAGAACTCCTTGTAGGCGTCCAGGTTAAGGTCGGCGGCGATCGACGGCGGGTTGGTGGCGGCGTCAATTTCGGAGTGGAATGAGGTCAGGATCATCCACAGGACCGGCACCGCGAACAGCAGGGCCAGCAGCCAGGCGGCAAGGCCGGCGGCGGTGTTGTTGCGGGTGGGGTCCATGCGTGACTTGCCCCGGCGTCGTGATCCCGTGGTCGGGGTGGACGGGGTGGGGACTGATGACTTGGGCCCGGCGGGGGTGAGGGTGCTCATCGTGCTGCCTCCTTCTTGAAGAGCGAGAATACGGTGCGGAGTGCGAAGGTCGCCACGAAGATGGTGCCGATGACCACCACGACGCCGGCCGCTGAGGCCAGGCCGTATTCGTTGGCGTAATAGAACGTCTCGTAGATGGCGTAGGGCAGGTTGGCCGTGCCGAGGCCGCCGGAGGTGATGACGAAGGTGGCGTCGAAGTTCTGCACGATATAGATGGCCCCGAGCAGTCCACCGAGTTCCAGATACTGGCGCAGGTGCGGGAGGGTGAGATGGCGGAAAATTGCCCAGGGAGTGGCACCGTCCATCTGGGCAGCTTCAACGGTGTCCATGGGTCGGGACTGCAGGCCGGCGAGCAGGATGAGCATCATGAACGGGGTCCACTGCCAGACCAGGGAGACGATGATGGCCATCAGGGGTGCCGACGACAGCAGGTCCGGCTGCGGCGGGGCGTCGGAGCCGAAGAGCGACCAGATCCAGGTGAGGGAGCCGTTGATCAGACCGTAAACCGGGTTGAGGATGGCGTGCTTCCAGATGAGCGCAGCCGCGACCGGAACGATGAGGAAGGGTGCGATCAGCAGAGTCCGGGCCAGGCCCCGGCCAATGAACTTCTTGTCCAGGAGCAGGGCCAGGCCGAGGCCGAGGACCAGGCTGACCAGGACCACCGAGACGGTCTCGACGATGGTGGTGAGGATTGCCTGGAGCATGTACGGGTCGGTGACCACCTGGATGTAGTTCTCGAACCCGGCGAATCCGGTCTTGTCCGGGCTCAGGCTGTTCCAGTTCATGAACGAAATGATCAGGGTCACCACGAATGGAAGCTGGGTGACGATGATGAGGAAGATCAGGGCCGGCAGCAGCGGTGCCCGCCGTGCCCAAGCCACTGCGCGTTCCCGCGCCCTGGCGTTCCTGGATGGTTTGGCTGTGCTGCTCCCTTGCCGGGAGACGCGCGCCGTTTCGGTAGTCATAATGTTCTCCTGCGGTTGGGTTGTTACTTCTTGTACTTGTCGCCGACTTTTTGTGCGGCTTCCTGGCCCTTGGCCACCGCATCGGCAACGGAGCCCTGGCCGGCGATGGCGGAGCTCACACCTTGGGACACCCGGGTGCCCAGGGCCGCGAACTCGGGAATACCGACGAACTGGATGCCGACCGCCGGCCGCGGCTGGACACCGGGGTTGGTCGGATCCGCGTTCTCAATAGCGAAGCGTTCGGCCTTGAAGAACGGCGCGGCCTGCTGGAACTCGGTGTTTTCGTACGTGGAAATGCGCTTACCGGACGGGACCTTGGACCAGCCGAGCTTGGACGCGACCAGTTCCTCGTAATTCTTCGAGCTGGCCCAGGCGATAAATTTGGCGGCAGCGTCCTGTTTCTTGGAGGCCGCCTGCATCGCCCAGGACCAGGTCCACAGCCAGCCGGAGGACTTGGTCTCTTTCACGGGCGCCTGGGCATAACCAATCTTTCCCTTCACGGGAGAGGCCTCGGCTTCCAGGGCACCGGCCGCGGAGGTGGCGTCGTACCACATGGCGACCTTGCTTTGGCTCATGTTGTTCAGGCATTCCGTGAACCCGGCCTGGGCGGCGCCCGCTTCACCGTGCTCCCGCACCAGCTTGGTGTAGAACTCCGTGGCTGCGGTGAATTCGGGGGCGTTGACCTTCGCATTCCAGTCCTTGTCGAACCAGGTCCCGCCGAAGGTGTTCACCACGGTGGTCAGTGGTGCGAAGACCTGGCCCCAGCCGGGCTGGCCGCGCAGGCAGATGCCCTTCATCCCTGGCGTCGCCCCGTCAGCCTTGGCGGCGAGGTCGGCGACCTGGTCCCAGGTCGGCTTCTCCGGCATAGTCAGTCCTTTGGCGTCGAAGATGTCCTTCCGGTACATCAGGAAGGAGGATTCCCCGTAGAAAGGTTCGCCGTAGAGTTTGCCGTCCGTGCCGGTCAGCGACGCCGTGTAGGCCGGCAGGATGTCCGCCTGGTTGAACTCGGCATCCTTGGCCACGTTGTCCAGCGGTGCCAGCCACCCGTTGGCGGAATAGAACGGGATCTCGTAGTTGGACAGTGACGCAATGTCGTACTGGCCGGCCTGGCTTGAGAACTCCTGGCTGATCTTGGCGCGGACGTCGTTTTCCGGCAAGACGGTGTAGTTGACCCGGATGCCGGTTTCCTTCGTGAAGTTATCAGCGGTGAGCCGCTGCAGGTCCTCCATCTGGGGGTTATTGACCATCAGGACATTGATGCTGTTCGGGTCGCCTGCGGAATTGCCGCCGCCGGCGCCTGCACAGGCCGAGGCGCTGAGTGCCGCGCACAGGGCGCCTGCCGCCATGGCGACGCGTGTTTTAGCGCGCATTAAGGACTCCTTTGTTCTTCAGGGGGTGCGATGCTGCCCTACTCCGATTGCTATGTCGGGGTGCGGGGCGGTGAGCGGGACGAGGGCCTCAATGCCTGGTTCCTCGCTGGTGTTCCTCAAGATTAGGCTTGTGGCATAGGGCACAACTAGCGCGATGCTTGCAGAATTCTGATACTAATTTTCCGGGGGCGGCCCCGTCCGGGCGCTATTCTGGGAAGACTCGGCACAGATGCCGCACATTTGTCATGATCCGAACGCAGGGAGAACCACGATGAGCGCGGCGGACCCAGGCGGCGGCTCGGCCATCAATGACGGCGCAGCGGCCAGGCTTGCCGAAAGACTCCTGGGGATGCGGGCCAACCGTGAGGTGATTCCGGAAGACCCCAACCATTCCGTGCGCTGGCACGAGCACGACTACCCCAGCCCGGTCGCACGTTGGAACTACCATCCTGAATACGAGCTGCACCTTATCCGGAAGGGCACCGGAAAGTTCATCGTGGGAGACCACATCGGCACTTTCGAGGCCGGGCACCTGGCCCTGGTGGGTTCGGGGCTGCCGCACGACTGGGTCAGCGACCTGAGACCCGGAGAAGTGCTTCAGGGCAGGGACGTCCTTATTCAGTTCGACGGAAAATGGGTGGAGAGGGCCGCCTCGATTCTGCCGGAAATGGCCGAGGTCAAACTCTTGCTGGAGCAGTCCTCGCGCGGGATCGAGTTCCTCGGACGATCAGCCCGTGCCGCCGCCGTTTCCCTGGAGGCGATGGGGACCTCCACCGGATTGCAGCGGCTTCAGCATCTCTTTGACGTGTTGGCGATTCTTTCGCGTGCGCCAGAGTCCGAACGGCGCTACCTCGCCGACGAATGGTTCAGGCCGCAACTGGACGGGCAGGCCGCGGCGGTGGTGGACCTCGTCCTCGAGTATGTCTTCAGCAACCACGCCGGCAGCGTCAGGATGTCCGAGGCGGCGGCGCTGGTGGGTATGTCGGAACCGACATTTTCGAAGTATTTCAAGCGCGCGACCGGCCAGAATTTCAGTGATCTGGTGCGCAAACTTCGGCTGGCCCACGCCCGCCGCCTGCTGGAGCGGAGCGACAAATCGATCTCGGACATCTGCTACGAAGTGGGTTTCACGAACCTGTCCAACTTCAACCGGCATTTCCGCAATGACGCAGGCGAAACCCCCCGGGACTATCGTCAGCGGGTGCAGAACTGACGGCAACAGCGCGGGGTTCTGCACTCTCCGCCCCGGGGCGCGCGAGCTGGTCACCATGGCCCGGCGGTGGGCATCGGCGGTAGATTGTGGGCATGGGACAGGCTTCCTCGGGCCGCCGGGATTTATTCGCTGATCGGATCTTGGGCGTGGCGGAGTTCAGTCACGCGCATTGGTTTTTCGGCAATCTCTATGAGGTCCTCGTCAAAATCCCGCACCGCGTCGCGGCGGCGGAAGCAAGCCGTGAACTGCCCCGCTCGCCCTTTGGGGCGGGAAGCCCGGGCCGTTATTACGCACCGATTGCACCGATCAATGCGCCGGCGGCAATCGGTGCCCTCGTGGCAGGCTGGAATCATGCCGACAGCAGGCCATGGCTGCTAGTCGCTGCGGCCAGCTCGACGACGGGTGCGGCCGCGACCGCCTATCTGCTCCGGTCCATCAACCCCGACCTGTTCTTCAGCCCGCAACCGCTCAGTGAGACGCGCCGCAACCCCCTGCTGAAGCGGTGGTACAGGGTCCACGCCCTCAGGCTCGCCGCCAGCGCAGTTGCCCTGGCCGCCATCCACGAGGCCCGAACACTCCGGCTCCGAAACCGCGGATAACAGCCAGGCGCCGCAACCTGAAGGAGATCTTCATGGGCAAGCTGACAGTGACTTCACCGCCGGCACATTCAACGCCATGCCGAAGTATGTCGTGTCGACCACGCTGGACCACGCCGGCTGGAACAACAGCACGATTATCGCCGACGACATACCCGGCCAGGTCCGCGAGCTTCGCGAGCGGGAGAACGGGCGTGGCAAGAAAATGCTGCCGGAGGACGGAACCCGGCACACATTGCGGATCGTCGAACTTGAACTCCTCGAAGGCGGGATGCTGGCCCTCCGAATGGCGCCGGCAGGGTCCTAAGGAGAGCACATCAGAGGATGCGCCTAGCTATCGCGCTTGGGTGCCGCCCGGACATGGGTGCGCTGACCTTGTTTGCCGATAAGGCTGAGGAATTCGACCGGACCGGCGCTGGTTGCGCCGAACCAGTGCGGGGTTCGGGTGTCGAACTCCACGGCTTCGCCGGGCCTGAGGATCAGGTCATGTTCACCGAGGACCAGGCGCAAGGTGCCATTGAGGACATAGGCCCAGTCGTAGCCTTCGTGGGTACGCAGCTGAGGCTCCTGCCCATCCCTGCCCTTGGGGAAGATGAACTTGTAGGCCTGAATGCCGCCTGGGCGTCGCGTGAGAGGCAAGATCGTCGACCCGTCCGGACCGGCGACGGGACGCAGATTGAGCCGGGGGTCGCCGGTCGGCGGCGCATCGACGAGTTCGTCGAGGGTTACCCCGTGCACGCGGGCCAGCGGGAGCAGCTGCTCGAGAGTGGGCCGCCGCAGGCCTGCTTCGAGTCTGGAGAGTGTGCTGGCGGAGATGCCTGTCTGCTCGGCGAGGTCTGCGAGGGTGACGTCCCGGCGGAGTCGCAGGCGCTTGAGGCGCGGCCCGACGGCGCTGAGTGTGTGGTCGAGATCGTCATTCATGAGGCTATTTTGCCATTCGGCAATACCGCTTGCACATCCACCTGCCGGCCCGGGAGCATGGAATCTGAAGGCACATCAGATCGTAAGGGGTTCCACATGGCCGGGACGGCAAAGACATCGCCAGGGGAAGCAGCGGGCGGACGCGACGGTGACGCGATGACGCACAGCTTCGACAAGGACTACTGGCAACAGCACTGGGAGCATGCCCACGATCCCGCCCAGGCAGATTCGGGAGGGGCTGCCCCGAACCCGCATCTCATCCGCGAAACCAGCGGAATCGCACCGGGAACAGCGCTGGATGCCGGGTGTGGGACAGGGGCAGAGGCGACCTGGCTCGCCGCGCACGGCTGGCAGGTCACCGGCGCCGACATCTCCGGCGCTGCCCTCGCCCAAGCGGCCGAGCGTGCCGAAGGGCAGCCTATGTCCGGCAAGGTGACCTGGGTCGAGGCGGACCTGACGTCATGGGAACCGGGAGATCGGTTCGACCTTGTGACCACCCACTACGCTCATCCGGCGATGCCGCAGCTTGCCTTCTACGAACGCATCTCGGATTGGGTAGCCCCCGGCGGCACGCTGTTGATCGTCGGGCACCTGCACGCTCCCGCCTCCCCGGGGCACGGGCACCGCCCGCCCCCGGAAGCGACTGTCACCCTCGCGGACATCACCGGGGGTCTCAACGCTGCCGTATGGAGCATCACGAGTGCCGAGGAGATCACGCGGACACTCCCCGGACCCGGTGACCGTGCGTTGCCGCGGCAAGACGTCGTCGTGCGTGCCACCCGGCGCGGGTGACCTCACAGTTTCCGCCGCGCTGCACCCCCGGTGTTGCTCAGTCCGGCCGGCTGGCATCTACCGGGTAGGTCATGAACGCCGGCGTCTCGTACGGATGAACGGACAACGCGGCATTGACGACGGCGTTACGCCGGGAGCGGGGGAAGATTGCCTCGATCCGGGTTTCCGGCACCTCCTCGGAGGAACCGACGACGCCGACGAACGGGGTCGCGCCGGGTAACGGGGTAAAACGCCCGGTGCCGTCGAGGCTGAACGAGCAGTGGGAGTAATTGCCGAGCCTGCCCGCCCCGGCGTCGCCAATGGCCTGCCGGACCGCGGGCGCAGCGTCGGTGGGGACGTAAATGACCAGACAATCCATGGGCTCCATGGCAGAAAGTCTGCCACCGGGTGCCTCTCAGCGCCGAGGGTTCCAGCTAATCAGAATGTGGATGCTCCGGACCCGCCGAGCGGGTCCTCGCGCTCGATCTGGGCGACCTTCGGATCGTTCTCGTCGGCGCCGTAATCGGAGGTGCGCACGGTGTCCATGAACAAATGGCAAGGCCATGCAACACTGGTCGGATGCCGGCGTTCAGCATCCTCACATCCAACGGGTTTTCCGATGCCGAGGTTCTCTCGTTGTACGAATCTGTGGGGTGGGCCGCCTATACCCGGGATCCGGAACTGCTCGCCAGAGCGATCCGAAGTTCCTCATTTGTCGTGACGGCCCGGAATGGGGATGGTGAGCTAGTTGGCCTCGCGAGGGTTGTGTCCGACGATGCGACCATCTGCTATTTGCAGGACATCCTTGTACGGCCGCCTTTCCAAGGCGCGGGCGTAGGCCGGGCTCTGGTGGAGCACGTCACGGCACGATACGCGCATGTCCGGCAAACAGTGCTCATCACTGACAATGAACCAGGGCAACGCGCCTTCTACGAAGCCATGGGTTTTACGGAAGGGTCGAACTTCGCTCCGGAACCCGTGCGTGTCTTCGCTCTATTTCGGTAGTCCCGGAGTTTCAGTTCGAAATGACTGGTATGTTCCAGGACCTTTCGTCATGGGCCGCTGCGAACTCCTCAGTGACCCTGCCCGGTGGGGCAGGACCGCGAGAGGTGCCTGTAAGAATGGGGCATGCCCCCGCATAGTTTTCCGATCAGACGGTTGGCCGAAGACCCGGACCACGTCCTCGACCGGCGTCGGTGGCCAGGCAACCTGCCCCCTGTCGCACAGGTTCTGGACCAAGGGCTCGAGCTGACCCCGGCCACAATCTTCGTAGGCGAAAATGGGTCGGGAAAATCCACTCTCGTGGAAGCCATTGCACTGGCTTATGGCTTGTCTCCAGAAGGCGGATCTACAGGCGCCCGCCACAGCACCCGATCCACGGAGTCCATACTTGCCGATCACCTGCAGCTTGTCCGCACCGCCGGCGCCACAAGACGCGGCTACTTCCTGCGCGCGGAAACCATGCACGGCTTCTTCACCTACCTCGAGAAGAACCCGAGCACCGCGGGTCCGGACATCTCGTTCCACGACATGTCACACGGTGAATCGTTCCTGGAGCTGGCCGTGGATCGTTTCCGGGGACACGGATTGTGGGTGCTCGATGAACCGGAATCAGCGCTGTCCTTCGCGGGATGCCTCAGCCTCCTTGCGGTCTTGAAAGATCTCCTCGCCGAAGGCTCCTCGCAAGTCATCATGTCCACGCACTCCCCAGTTCTTGCAGCGCTTCCAGGCGCGCAGATTCTCGAAGTCGGCCCGTGGGGACTTCGGCAGCAGGAATGGTCGGACCTCGATCTGGTTTCCAACTGGCGATCATTCATGGACTCCCCCGAAAGATACCTGAGACACCTATAAGGCCGGCCCGGTCGGGGTTGAACTAACGGCGTCCCCGAACGGAAAATGCCAGACAACGCCACAGGGGAAAAACGAACCGCCGACCGCGGTCAACGCTCAGGTCATGTGTCGAGCTTTCCCGACTTCCTTTGGGCGAGGCGCTGGAGTTGCCGTGCGTGAACGCCGCTCACCCAGTCCCACCCGGGAGCGGCCGATGGGCCGACCCGCGGGTCGCTGGGCTCATGGGCGTCACGCAAGGCGTGCACGTACGCCCGATCCTGGTCGATCCGTGCGTGTACCTGTTCAGCTCCGCCGACGGACCCGTGTCCGGGGACAAGGACATCGACGTCGCCCGCCACGCCCTTGAGCAGCCGCAGCGCGGCGAGGTAGTCCTCGATCGGGTCTTCGGTGTCGTTCAAGTCGAGCATCGGGATCAAAACATCAGAAAGCATGTCGCCGGCGACGAGAACCCCACGTTCCTCAATCAACAGCGCCGCGTGGCCCGGGGCATGTGCTCGATGCTCGAGAATGCGGACTTGGGGCCCATCCCAAGGAATCTGCACCGTCCCGACGGGCAGGCCGGTAAGAAGGCCGAGGAGGTCCAGCGGTACCTGTTCGGGGATGCCGGCCGCCTTCGCGACCGCGTCCACTCCGCCCGACAGCCGATCCCGGGCGGTAGCCGCGCAGCGCGCGGTGCCGTAACGGGGAGCCGCGCCGAGCCCGGCGTGCCAAAGCAGGTGGTCCCAATGAGGATGCGTCGAGAAGCCTGCCACAACGGTCTGGCCCGAATCGGACAGATCCTTCGCGAGGCAGTCCATTTCGTAGCCGTGCACCCCGGCGTCGATGAGCAGCACGCCAGCCCGGCCCTTTACGACGACGGCGTTACTCTGGCAGAACTCGCTCTCGTGGATCAGCACACCCTCCGCGACCTGCCTCAACACGAGCTGGCCTCGTTTACATCGCGGGTGGCGTGGTTGTCCCCCGGAACTTGCTCCACCCGCAGCTCGGCGGAGACATTCATCCAATGGTCGATGCGGCCCATCATCTCCTCTTCCTAACAGTGATACGTTCTGCAACTCCTATAGTGAGGACCAAATACCTGTCAAGGAGGAATTGTGGAACCTCGGTCCCAGTACACCCTCGGCAGCTGGGGCCTCGGCTGGCGCACCAAGACGGTTGACCGTTTTGCTAGGATCGGACCAGTCTTTCGTCCCCTACCTTTCAGTTGGCGGCCGGTGGATCCCGGAAATGCGCGCCAGGGTGCTTCAGAGAAGGCCAGCGGAACTCCCGATCAACTCGCGCAGCGGGTGGGTAAAGATCCTGCTTCCACATCCCAGAGTTGAAGTTGAGGTTCACAGATGGTCATTCAGGATCGCGCGAAGGCCACCCGCGGTGCCATTGTCGTCGGTGCCGCTGCGGTCTTTGAGGAGCACGGCTACGGCAGTGCCAGCCTGACCCAGGTCTCTGAGACAGCCGGGGTGACCAAGGGCGCCCTCTATTTCCACTTTCAGTCCAAGGAAGATCTCGCCAGGGCGGTCATCGAGGAGCAGCATCGGATCGTCGTGGCCGAAAGCGAGAGCATCCTTGCCGGGGATTGGCCGGGCCTGACGGCAATGATCCTGCTGTGCCGCGCTTTCGGTCTTCAGCTCGTGCACGAGCCAGTTGTCAGGGCCGGCATCCGATTGACGTTTGAAGCGACGGCTTTTGGTCCGCCCGTGCGCGGCCCCTACGAGGACTGGATCGCCGTCATGGAGCAGCTTACCGAACGGGCCAAGGCAGAATTGCAGGTCCGGCCCTCCGTCGACGCCGGGACATTTGCCCGATACCTTGTTGCTTCGTTCACCGGGGTTCAGATGGTCTCCGGAGTACTTACCGACCGAGCGGACGTCATGCAACGGATCGAAGAGATGTGGGAGATCGTGCTGCCGGGGATCATGCATGACGATTTCAACGGTGACGCCCATGCTCTCTCCGGACTGGTTTCCGCTGGAAGCCCCAACCCGCCGCGGAATCCCACCCCACCAGCACCGTGACGGGCTCACACGGCCACCGAGTACTGCAGCCCCGGGCAGGTGGCGCCTTGCTTGCCATCCGCGAGACTTTCAGCGAGTCCAACTCCCATAAACCGGATGACCGCCTTGTTTTAGGGTGAGTGGTCATTTATTCTTGTCTCGGATCCATTGGGGACTCCGCTCGGAGAGCGGCTGTGTCGGCGCGCATTTTTTGGGGGGCGCCGGCACGGACCCCTGGCCTGGACTGTCCGCCATGGCGATCCAAACGTGACGGCGGCGGCCGCCGCCGTCACGTTTGAACTTGAACAGGCCTCCGCCTATGGTTGTGGGTGGCGCCCCGATGCATCCCCCAATAGCATCGGGGCGCCCCCATGTGCGGAGGCGTGGAGCGGGACGAGTGAGGCCGTTCGAGAGCCCTCCCCTAGGCCACTACCCACGCCAAAACTGCGCCGCTTACCGTCGAGACGCAATCTCAGAGGGGCAGTTTGAAGCCCACGTGCGACGCTTCGAAGCCAAGACGCTCATAGAACCGGTGTGCCGCGACCCTGGACTCGTCAGACGTGAGCTGAACCAGCCTTGCGCCACGCCGGCGCCCTTCAGCGATCGCCCACGTAATCATCGCCCCTCCAAGGCCGTTGCTCCGGAGGCTAGACCGGACCCGCACTGCCTCGATCTGCAGTCGTGTCGCTCCGCCTCTGGCGAGGCCGGGAATGAATGTCAGTTGCATGGTCGCAACCACTTCATTTTCGGTTGAGACAACTACGAGAAGAAGCTGCGCGGGGTCCGCATCAATTGCCTGGAAAGCAAGATCGTAGGGATGCCGGTGCTCGTCTGCAATCGAGTCGACAGAGGCCCGGAGCTGGTCGGCAGCCAGAAGCCCAACAATCGAAGCCACATCACATGATTGAGCTTTCCTGATGGTGAATGGGCCGCCAGGCAGTTCCAGTTCAGCGAGAGTCATTTCCCCAGTATTCCAGCCATCTCGAATCAGTCAGGCGCCGGCCTCCGTCGACTCGAAACTACGTGGTGAATTCTGGACTGCCGCTGGCCAAAAAGCCGCAGGCTGGAGCCACGCGACATTGCGGCTCCAACTTTCGGGCCACCGTTTCACGAGTCCATTTGGACGTTCGGAATATCGGGCCGGGAGCCCCAAGTGGCAAGGATCAGGCGATAGCGGACGGATTTCCGGGCTGCGTGGCGTTGGTCCGCCGGCGTGAGGCCAGCACGCCAATGATCGCGGTCATGACGACGACAAACGTTGCCAAAACTGACGCGTTGAGGACGAGCGAGAGTTCCATTTGGTGCGGGAGAAGCATGGATTCGTCCCACCCTGCATTGTCGGCGCGATTGATGAAGTCTGCGTCGATCGGATTCCACAGGATGGCCGCGACACTGGTTGCCACCAACGCGCAGAGACTGAGGGCCAGCTGGACGACGGACCATACTGACGGCTTTCCCTTGTGGCTTAACGGGCGTTTGTCCATAGCTTCCCCCGTTTAGTGTCGGCCGTGGCCGTTGCGGCCGCCGTGAATGCATTGCCCGTTGCCCACCGCCGGGGCGGCGTCAGCCGGCCCGGTCGCTTCGATAAGCCCTGAGTGCGTCTTCTCTGATCCACTTTCGGGTCAGGAAAGCGTCCAGAACGCAAGAAACGCCGAGGATCGTCCAGGAAGTCCAAACCGGCGCCAGTCCGGCAATCACCAAGACCCCGACAGCAACAACGAAGCCGACGGAGACGTAGCCATAGATCCGGCGTGCACGGGTTGCAAATCGTGCCTCTTGCGTTTCGCGAAAGTAGTTCAGCATCAGTCCCCCAAGGTTCGAATCGGAGCCTACAGCACTGGCTGCACCAAATACCGAAAATGGGTGCGCGCCAGATACGGCTTTGACCCACACCATTTCTGAATCACGGAGTTATCGGGCGTGTCATCGGCACCGCTATTTGGTCTGCTCCTCTCGGCAGCACGTTAAGGATCCTGCACCGACACGTCGGGTCGTCGAGTTGCCTCGAACCACGTCCCGTCTGGTTCGATGAGTGCATGGATCATTCGCAACTGAAGCTGTCCGCCCCGAAACTCAATGCGGGCGATCGAGTCGCGGTTCTCTCCCCGTCGTTCGCCGCCCCCGGGTTCGCCCCGGCCGTGCATGAGCAGGCGATGCGGCGGCTTACATCGGCTACGGGTTTGATTCCTGTGGAATTCCCGACGACGCGCAAGCTCGGATCCAGTCCCGAGGAACGGGCGGCGGACATCAATGCGGCGTTCGCCGATCCCAGCATCCACGCGATACTCGCGACGATCGGCGGCGACGACCAGATCACGGTCGTACCTCATCTCGACGAGGCGGCCGTCCGGGCGAATCCAAAGATCTTCGTCGGATACAGCGACAACACCAACCTGCTGAACTGGCTGTGGTCACTCGGGATACGCGGATATTATGGCGGTTCGACCCAGGTCCACCTCGGCGCCGGACCGGGTGCTGACGACGTCCACCTCGCTTCCCTGCGGGCCGCGCTGCTCACTGGAGGCGAGCTCGAGATCACCGATCCCGGGGAGTCGGAGGACTTCGGGCCGGATTGGCTCGAGCCGCGGGCACTCGTCGACTACGGCGACCGCGAACCCACCGAACCCTGGACGTGGACAGGTCCCGAACGCACGGTCTCCGGTTACACCTGGGGTGGCTGCATCGAAGTCCTCGACCAGCTCGCCATCGCCGACAGGCTGCCCGCCGTCGACGCGCTCCGGGGCACAATCCTGATCCTCGAATCCAGCGAACTGCTGGTTCCCGCCGATTGGGTCAAGCGATGGGTTCGAGCGCTCGGCGAGCGTGGTGTCCTGGGGGCGGTCGACGGCGTGATGGTCGCCAGGCCTCCAGTCAGCAGCCACGGGCAGGTTCCGCCTGCCGCCGAACGGGCTCGGCTCCGCACCGCACAACGCGATGTGGTCAGCACCGAAATCGCACGATACAACCCGGACGCCGTCGTGTGCGTCGGGGTCCCCTTCGGACACACCCGGCCGCAGTGGATCCTCCCCTACGGCGGTCGAATCCAACTCGACGGCGAAGCCAGGAGGGTTACAGCCAGCTATGCCTGATCGTGGCAGGCAGTGCCGTGAGCACACGTCGGATCATCATCATTTCCTATGCGGTCGGACGCACGTTCTGATTTGACCGGAAGAGGTTGATGGGGTCGTATGCGGCTTTGACGGCGGCCAGCCGGTCGTAGTTGGCGCCGTAGGCTGCCCTCACCCGCTCCTCCCCTTCCTGGCCAAGATCGTTGACGTACACCCCGCTAGCAGCAAAGGGCTGCATCGCTTCGAAGAAGGCGCGGGCCCAGCCGACGTGTCGCTCCGTTTCTGCCGGATTGGACCACTGGGCCAGGATGAGGAGTTCGCTCTGGGACCGGCGATGGGGAAATGCCGTGGCCGCCGGGGGAACCCGAGCGGCCACACCGTGCAGTTGTTGCATTCCGATGCCGCTCGCCGTTGAAGGCATCTCGGCCGCAAACTGGAGCAGGACATCGATGGCGTCGGCGGTGAGGTCAGTCAAAAAGCTCGATTTCCAATAGTGGTGCCGGCCCGACGGAAAGCCGCCGTCGTGGGCGCTTTGCCAAACGCCATAGTCGGTGGGCACCACCGCGTCCACATCTGGGCCGAGGTCGCGCAGGGGCCGGAGCGCCAGCTCCGCCTCATCATGCCCGCCGCTCCAGCAGACGCCGACGCCGAAGACAGGGCGTCCTGAGGTGTCACACCCCAGACTAGCCGACATCGAGAGTTCGTCGGGGCACGAAGCGGCGAATCCGGGATAAAAGCCCAGGACCTCCCTTGTCCGTTCGGCCGGGAATGAGAGCGCTCCGGCAAGAACCTGCCCGACCGGATGCAAACGATAGGTGAAAGACGTGACAACACCGAAGTTGCCGCCGCCTCCGCGGATGGCCCAATGGAGGTCGGTGTGTTGGTCGGGGCTCGCCGTCAGCAGCCTGCCATCCGAAGTCACGATGTCGGCGGCCAGCACGTTGTCGCAAGCGAGCCCGTGTTCGCCGTTGAGCCAACCGATGCCACCTCCGAGGGTCAAACCGGCGATGCCGGTAACCGACACGACTCCGAGCGGCGTGGCCAGGCCGTGCGCCTGGGTGGCGACGTCAAGGTCGGCCAGGAGCGCACCCGCTCCGGCCACGGCGACGCGCCGTTCGGCGTCGACCTGAACGTTCTTCATGCCGGAGCAATCCAGCATGAGCCCATGGGCGCCGACGGCGTTCCCTGCCACGTTGTGGCCGCCGCCCTTGATGGAGACAGGGAGATCATTTTCCCGGGCGAAGGTCACGGCACGGCGAATATCCTCGGCGTCGGCAGGGCGGACAATGACGTCCGGCCGGCGGTCAATCATCGCATTGAAGACCTTCCGGGCTTCGTCGTAGCCGGCGTCTCCGGGCCGGAACAGCCGGCCCCGGAGCGCCGAGCCCAGGCCATCGACGGCGGATGGGTCAAGCGACGGTGCGGGGGTCCCGAAAGCCACGCCACGGCACCTTTCTCGTTCGAGATCGTCAAGGACGCGCGCCGGCCGGCGGCGTCGCGCTCATTTGACCGTCAATGAGCCGTGCATGTTGGGGTGGTAGTTGCAGTGAAAGGCGTAGGTCCCCGGTTCGGAAGGTGCCTTGAATGTGGCCGTCCCGCCGTTTTCCTTGACCTCGACATCAAAGAGGGTCGCATTCTGGTCTGCGGTTACCGTGTGCTCTGCGGTGTCCATGTTGATCACCTTCACCTCCGCGCCGGGAGCCACCGCACCCGGTATCTCGTAGGCGAAGTTGCTGATCGTGATTGCGGCGGCGGCGGCGTTTGCCGCCCCGCTTCCCGGCCCCGAAGCGGTGGAGCCGGCCGGGGCAGACGGTTCCATCGACATGCTGGGAGAGGTCCCGGCGGTCGTGGCGGGCGCCGACGCCTGCGTTCCGCCGCCTCCGGCACAGCCGCTCAACCCGATCAGTACCGTCGCCAACACAAGTGCAGTCCGTGTCTTGTTGCTCGTCATGATGTGCCGTCCTCGACGCTGGAGGGGGCTGAGAAATCAGCCCGGCTTCCTTCCATTCTGCATCCGCCACCATCAAAAAGCACCGCTGAAAAGCTCCGACAGAGAGCACGGGCCATCAGGGCTGCGTCCTGGCCTTTTGCAGGTAGGCCAAGAGTCCGGCCAGTTGCTCAGGGGTCTAGGGCAGATCGGCACTGAGGGCAGTCTTATTGTCCTGCCACATGGACCGGGCAGCGGCCTTGGTCTCTTCGCCTGCGTGGAACATGGATCCGATCTCGTCCCATGCCGTGGCCCATTCCCGGACGGACGGATCGGATGCCGGCGTCCCGTTTTCGACGTGCCTGAGACCCTCCTCGACCAATGCGGCCCACCGGACTTTGGCGGCCCCGATGCTGTCGCTGCCAAGTTCGGCCCTGCGGCCGGCCAGTTCCTGGCGCTGTTCTGGGGTGAAGTAGTTTTCGAGCATGGTGATCATCTCCAAAGTTGCCATGAACTGTTCCGGCGCCGGCATGGCGGCCCCGTCGATGCGTGAAAGCAGGTCGCGTATCCGGTCCTGGACCGCCTGGACCTGCTCGGCGTGCAGGCGAAGGTGCAGCAACTGCCTTTCCAGGAGCGTGCGCAGCGAGCCCATGTCATCGGCAGGGGTTCCCAGTGCGACGCCGATTTCGGCCAACGGGAGGCCGAGCATCTGCAGCGACCGGATCCGGTAGAGCCGCCGGACGTCGTCCTCGGTGTAGCGGCGGTGGCCGGAAGCCGTCCGCCGGCCTGCCGGCAACAACCCAATCTCGTCGTAGTGATGGAGCGCCCTGACCGTTACGCCACACGCTTTGGCAAGCTCGCCGATGCTCCATTGACCTGCGGCACCGCTCGTCTCTGTCATGGGAACAACCGTAGATCCTCACCCCGCGTGAGGATCAAGACCCTACGCCGGCCCCGCGTGCCGGCCGCCGGCCCCGTCCCGTCCGGTCAGCCCGTCTTCCCGGCGTCAGCCAGCCTTCCCGACGTCGGCCAGCCGGTTGTTCAGCCGGTCCACCTCGTCGAGGACTTCGGTCGCCGCCCAGGCACGGCTGCGCTTGGACTGGGTGACGGGGGTAATGACCCCGGCGGCGGAGAGCCGCTGCAGTGCGGCGTACACGGAGCTTTCGGCGACGCCGGCAATGTGGGCTGCGCTGTGGGCCTCGAACACGGGCCGCTCCAGCAGCCACGGAATGATCTTCTCGTCCGCGGATCCTCTGCGTGGCCTGGCCAGCTCCAGCCACATCGCCGGCAGCGCATCGAGGGCGGCGACGGATTCGCGGGCAGCATCCGAGGCAAGGACAGCGGAACGGGCCAGGTAGAGCACGAACGGATCGGCATCACCGGAGCGGTAGTTATTGACCAGGCTGAAGTAGGTGTCGACGTCGGCGACCATCGCCGACGCGATAGGTGTGACGGTGTTCCTGGTGAGCCCACGACGCCGGGAAATCGCACCGATGAGTGCCCGCCCGATCCGGCCGTTGCCGTCCGTGAACGGGTGGATGGACTCGAAGTGGGCGTGCGCGATTGCCGCCTGCGCCATGATCGGCACGTCGCGGCGGTTGCAGAAGACCATCAGGTCTCCCATCAGGTCCGGCACGAGCTCCGGCGGGGGCGGGACGTGGATGGCGCCGCGTGGTGAATGGTCACTGCCACCGATCCAGTTCTGAACCTCCCTGAACCGGCCGGCGTGTGGGCCGTCCATCGGGTCGTCCTTCATGAGCGTGCGATGGGCGGCCAGCATTGCCTCCAGCCGGATCTCGCCGGTTCGCCCGGCGTCGTCGATCATTCCTTGTACGGCGTCGGCGGCCGCCACCATGGAGCGGGCGTCGTCACTGGCCTTGAGCCCGATCATGGCCCGGGCGTAGTCGTCGCGGTTGGCGTTGACGTGCTCGATTTTGGAGGAGGAGACCGCCTCGCTGCGGAGCAGGAACCCGCTAATGGCGGCCATCCGCGTGCCGGCGGTGACGTCCAGGGATGCGATGGCGACGGCGGCCTCTTCCAGGGCGACGATGGTCTCACGCCCCGGATCGAACCAGCTCCCGGCGATCAAGGGTGGCAGCGAGACCACCACCTCGGTGAATTCCCGGTCTTCGCGCGGCGGCCGCCCGGACGACTTCCAGGGCATCATCTTGCTGCCGTGCGCGGGCCAGCGGGTCATGGATCCTCCGGAAGTCTAAATAGTCACCCTACTATTTAGACTTTAGGGGCTAAACATGAATAACGCGACGCGTGCTTCGGAAAACCTGCCCTGGCGGGGCGCGCTGCCCTCGATCGTCCAGCCCTAGGAGCCGGCTTCCCTCACGTGCGGCCTCGTGGCTTCCTGCAGCACCCAGCGGTTGCCATCCGGGTCGCTGAAGTAGGCGAAGGCGATTCCACCCATGTCCTGGACTTCGCTGATTTCGGCTCCCCGCCGAAGCAGCTCAGCCCGCGTGGACGCCATATCGGGGACCACCAATTGCAGGCCCTCCAGGCTGCCCGGCGGCATGCTGGTCATTCCGGTACCGACGACGATAGAGGCGGCGGAGCCGGGTGGCGTGAGTTGCACGACCCTCATTCCCGGGATGTATTCGACGTCGTGGTCCAGAACGAACCCGAGCATGTCCGTATAGAACGACTTGGCCTGGTCCACATCACTGACCGGTACTTGCACTACCTCGAGGCGCATCTCCATGCGGCTCACAGTACCCCTGTTTCCAGCTGCGCACAGGCCGTGGATCAAAGGCGCGCCCTACAGGTGACGCCAGATTCTTGTCGGTCACCGGGGAGTGGAACGTGCAACCTGCGACGTACAGGAAGCATCCGATGGAGCGCCCGGGTAGTACCCAGGTACCACTTGTCCCTGTTCAGGAGTGTCCTCGGGGCCGATGTGTGTGGATTGGGCGATCCGTAGCGTGAAAGAACAACGCTGGGGACATGGACAGCACAAGCCCCGCAACTTCACACGGAATCGAGACTCACTCATGGCTCCCCTCTCTGGACGACTCATTCACGCCGCTCTCTCGGTTGGCCTGTCCCTCTTAGCTGTGACCGCGATGGCTTTCGCGGGCGCGGTGGTGGCGGACGCGCAAAGTCACGTCCGCCCCGCCGCTCAAGAGCTGACCAACCTGCCCACGAACCGGCCCTCCTCTTCCGGCGCGATAGTTGTCGCCGTTGTCCTGGGATCGTCAGGCACCGTGGGAAGTGACGTTCTGGCCCCCTACGAAGTGTTTGCCAGTTCCCAGGATTTTTCGGTCTACACAATCGCAGCGCGGGCCGTCCCTGCCGCCGTCGACGGGGGTCCGGCGATTGTGCCCACGTACACGTTCGAGGACATCCGTTCGGGCAGGGCGCGGCAGCCTGACCTGGTGGTGGTCCCGGCCGTCGGCGCCCCGGAGAGCGCAAAAGAAGCACCCATGCGGGACTGGATCGCGGAACAAGCGGGGCACGGCGCCCGCGTCCTTGGCGTGTGCAGCGGATCAATGGTCCTGGCCGAAGCCGGTGTGCTGGACGGGCGTAAGGCTACGAGCCACTGGTCCCGCCTGGGTGCGCTCAAGCGGAGCCATCCCGAGGTCCAATGGATGGGAGGCCTGCGATTCGTTCAGGACGGCAGGATCACCACGACGGCCGGTGTGTCCTCCGGCATCCCCGGCGCCCTGAAAGTCTTGGAGGACCTGGCCGGCACGGCCGAAGCCGAGCGAATCGGCCGGCTGATGAATTACCCGGGTTGGCAGGTGGCGGCGGCAGCCCAGATACCTGACCAGTCCTTCGCCGCCTCGGATATTCCCGTCGGGCTCAACGCCCTCCTCCCCTGGTTCCGGCCGACGATCGCCGTCGGCCTCTTCAACGGGGTGGGTGAAATCGACGTCGCCAGCGCATTCGAGGTCTACAACATGTCATTCGCTGCCCGGACGGTGGCGGTTGCCGCCACGGACACGGTCACCACCAAACACGGGATGATTCTCCTGACCGTCCCGGAACACGAGGCACCTCCGGTGGACAACGTCGTTGCCCCTGGCGCGGCTGGGGACGAGGGCATTGATCCGCAATTGCGCGGCTGGGCCGCGTCCCGCGACATTCCCGTGGATGCTTTTGCTGGCGCCGGCGGGGTGCTCGGGTTCGACGGCGCCATCACGTATCTGGCGCAGCACACCGACCGTACAACCGCTGTATCGGCAGCTAAGATGATCGACTACCCGACGGCGCACCTCAACCTTCCGGCCGGAGAAGCTTCTGGCCGGGTTCCCGGACTGATCGCGCTCGGCCTCCTGCTCGCCACCTTGATCGGTTCAATCCCAGCGGTCATTCGAAGCGCCATCCGGCGCCGAAGGCAAGGGCGCGGCTTGCGGGTCCCGTAATTGCCTCGGATTCACGAATATGCTCTCCACAGCCACCACAAGACGGCGTGCATCGCACGGCGCAACACGCGTTGCTGCCCAGGACTCGACAAGGGGATGGATCCAGATGCTGTTGGACCAGCTTTCCGCAATACTCGCCTGCGCACTCTTGGCCGGCCTGGCTGTTTTCCAAGTGGCGCTGCTCGCGGGAGCACCGCTGGGGAGAATGGCATGGGGCGGACAACACCGCGTCCTCCCGGCCAAACTCAGAATCGGGAGCGCAGCATCCATACCCCTGTACGCCCTCTTCGCTTATGCGGCGCTGGCCAAGTCCGGCTTTGTCCCGCTGTTGGTCAGCGAATCATTTACTGCGATCACCGTGTGGGTGCTGACGGCATACTTCGTGCTCGGAGTCCTCATGAACGCAATCTCCCGAAGCAAACCCGAACGCTTCGTCATGACCCCCACAACGATGGCCCTGGCAGCCCTCTACCTGGTCCTCGCACTCCACTGATCTCGTGCCAGCCGCTCCAGGAGCGGCAACCTGGCAGTACTGGCCGCACGCCACCATCGCCAAGACCCAAGGACCCTCATGCACTCCACGACCGGTACAGTCCGGAGCATGACCGACGCAGGAACACTGCACACCCCGCAACACTGCCGGGTGTGGCCTTGACGTCGCCGACGTCGCCGGTTTCGTCGGACGAAGCGCTTCGGCTGGGCGGATGGCGCCCTGGTCCGCGTATGACAGACGTCCTGGCCGCCATCGCATACACAGGGCCGGCCCTGGCAGCAGCCGTTGCCATTCCCACTGCCGACGGCCCAGCGTTGGTTCTGCCATTGATGGCGGCGGTGGTTTCCGGCACCGCACTGCTGTTCCGCCGGCAGGCTCCGATGTCTTCTTTGGCCGCCACAGCCGGCATCATGCTCATCACGTTCTCGGTTCCGGCCAGCTTCGCAGCGGTGGCGACAGCCATGGCGCTCTACGCCGTCGGCGTTTACCGGTCCGCACGGCACGCCGTCCTTGCCCTTCTGGCCATCAGCGCAATTCTCCTTGCCGCCGCGGTCCAGCAACCCCGGTCGATGGTGGACCTTGGCCAAGCCGTCCAGGCGATTGCCGTACTAGTGATCGCGACCCTGCTCGGGCTGAACGTACGCATGCGCCGCAGCTACGTGGCCGCCCTGGTGGACCGTGCCGACCGGCTGATGCATGAACGGGAGTATCTGGCCAGCATTGCGGCCGCCGCCGAGCGCAACGCGATCGCCCGGGAGATGCACGACATCGTCGCTCATGGATTGGCGGTGATGATTTCCTTGGCCCATGGTTCGGCGGAAATCGCCCCGACCGACCCTGCCCGCGCCGTCCAAGCCATGCGCCAGGTCGCCGAGACAGGCCGCGTTGCGGTGACGGACATGCGCCGGATGCTCGGAGTCTTGAACGAGGACAACACCGGCGAATTGGCCGGCGCGGCAGCACCATCGCCGGGGGTGGGCGATGTTCCCGCGCTGGTGGAGCTTTTCCGCTCTGCGGGGCTTCCCGTGGTTCTGCAGTCGGCCGGAGTCGCTCCGGCTGACACCGGGATCCAGCTGGCTGTATATCGGGTCATCCAGGAAGGGCTCACCAACGCGCTCAAATACGCGCGCGCCGCAACAGCGGTCACGGTTCGCTCGCAGTTCACCGGCCAGGAGATCATGGTCTCGGTGACCGACGACGGCCAGCCCGTGGACGCCCCTGCCGACCGTGCTGGACACGGCGTGGCGGGAATGCGCCAGCGCGTCGCACTCTACGGCGGTACATTGCGCGCGGGACCCCTGACCAACGGTGGATGGTCCGTGACCGCACGGTTCCCGCTGCCGGAAGGAGCCATTTGGAAGCCGTAGCTGCCCCGTCCACACGCCCGATCCGGGTGCTGCTCGTCGATGACCAAACACTCGTCCGGGCGGGCTTCCGCATGGTCCTGGAAGCCCAGGACGGCGTGGAAGTTGCCGGTGAAGCCGCTGACGGCAGCAGTGGCGTCGACATGTGTCGAACTCTGGCACCGGACGTCGTGCTGATGGATGTGCGAATGCCCGGCACGGATGGGATTGCCGCGACCCGGCGCATTGTCGAGGAGTGCCCGCACTCACGGGTCATTGTCCTCACGACGTTCGATCTCGACGAGTATGCCTTCGCGGCCCTCCGGGCCGGTGCCAGTGGTTTTCTGCTCAAGGATGTGGGGCCAGCTGAGTTGCTCGCTTGCCTTCGGGCCGTCGCCGGAGGAGACGCCGCCATTTCCTCCCGGGTCAGCCGCCGGATGCTGGACCTCTTCAGCCAAAGGCTTCCCTCCGGTCCCCCGGCCGCGGGTGATGAAGCGGTGGCATCACTGACACAGAGGGAACGGGAAATACTCTCGGCCATTGCCCTGGGACTCACAAACACCGAGATCGGGGAACGACTGACCGTAGCGGAATCAACAGTCAAAACCCACGTGGGCCGCATCCTCATGAAACTCGGGCTGCGCGACCGTGTGCACGCCGTCATCTTCGCCTACGAACATGGCCTGGCCAGCTACCGGCGGCCGAACTGACCGGTGGTCCGAGGGCGGGAAATGCACCTATGGGACGCAGCGGGACGGTCAGGCCTGGCTCAGCGCCTTGGCCTTGACGGCGTCGAATTCGGCCTGGGTCAGGGTGCCGGCGTCGAGGAGTTCCTTGGCCTTTGCGATTTCCTGGGAGGGGGACGCCTTGGCCACGGAGCGGATGTATTCCGTTGTTGCGGCTTCGGACTGCTGGGCACTGCGGGCCTGGCGCTCGGCCATGCTGCGGCCCCGCGCGATCAGGTACACGAGAACCGTGAGGAACGGCACAAAGACCAGGAAGATGATCCACACAGCCTTGAGCCAACCGCTGAGTTCGTGGTCCCGGAAAATATCCGAGATAACTGCAAACAGCGCGAAAAGATACGCGATGAACGCGAATGACCAAAAGAACAGCCAAATGAAGTTCCAGAATTGCTCCACGGGAGCCATCCTTCCGTTCTGAGGAGGCCCTGCTGGCATCCTTAAGCGCCAAACTAGCCCCCCCGGGCCGTGCCCCGTTAGGACCAAAGGGCCCGAATTCGGCGCGGGAGCGCCTCTCTGCGGGGTCACCAGAAGGAACTGTGGAGCAGGCGCGGGATGGCGGAACCGGAAGCGGCGGGCCTAGAAGAAGTGCAGCTCACTGGCCGCGTCCGGCGAGGGGTGCACCACGGGAGCCTGGCCAAGTTCGAGCAGGATGTCGTTAATGCTCAGCTGGCCGTCCAGCTGAGGATCCAGCTGCACCGGAACACCAGCCTCCGGAACGGCGTCGCTACTCATGCCACGATCATATGTGCGGACAGTCCCTGGGCCGGGGGGCCACGCCGACCGGGGTCACGGACAGGGGCACCCGACGCCACGCGGACCAGGGGCGTCATGCGCCGTCGTAGGCCTCCTGCAAGGCGGCGATGTCCAGCTTGCGCATGGCGAGCATTGCCTGCATGGCACGCCGGGCGCCGTCGGGGTCGGGGCCGGCGATCAGTTGTCCCAGAACGGCCGGCACAACCTGCCACGAGACCCCGTACCGGTCCTTGAGCCAGCCGCACTGGCTTTCCTGGCCGCCGTCGGTCAGGGCCGACCAGTACCGGTCCACTTCTTCCTGCGACGCGCAGTCGATCACAAAGGACACCGCCTCATTGAAAGTGAAGGCCGGACCCCCGTTCAATGCCGTGAAGGTCCGCCCGTCAAGCAGGAACTGAACGGTGATGGCCTGGCCGGCAGGCCCGGGACCGCCGTCGCCATACCGCGAGACATCGAGGATTTTGCCGCCGTCGAAGATGGAGACGTAGTACTCGGCGGCTTCCTCGGCCCGGCTGTCGAACCACAGGCAGGTGGTGATCTTTTCGCTCACAGCGCTCCCTTGCGTTTGCCGCGCCGCCGGCAGACTCCGGCGGCGATCAGCGGCATGGGGCCGAGCCTAGCCCGGAGGTGACTTCACACACAACGGTCCCCGCCCGGAGCCCATCCTGACGGGACTAGGCTTGGATGTATGCCTTCTCCAACCCCCAAACTCCCCCGCCCGTCCGCCCAGGACGCTCCCCATTCCGGCCTCCGGCCCGCGCAGACAGCAGCCCTGGCAGCATGCGCGGATGCACTCCTGATTCTGCTGTTCGCGGCGATCGGGCGCGACGCGCACCAGCGCGGGGAAATTATCACCGGCGTCTTTGCGACGGCGTGGCCGTTCCTGGCAGGCGCGGCACTGGCATGGCTGGCCCTGCGGCTGTGGCATGACCCCTTGCGGGTGTGGCCCGCCGGCGTCGCTGTCTGGCTCGGAACCGTCGGCGTGGGGATGATCCTGCGGGCCCTCACCGGGCAGACGGTGGTGCTGCCCTTCATCATCGTGGCCCTGCTGAGCCTGGCCGTTTTCCTCCTGGGCTACCGCCTTGTGGCCGCGGGCGTTCGGCGGCTGCGTTCACGCAGCCGCCAGGCCTAATGCACTAGGCTTGCAGAAGATGGCAGCGCCCGTGCAAGGGCCGCCGACAGGCCCGCAAACGGCGCAACCGATCCGGAAAGGTTCACACGTGGTCACCGCATTCGTCCTGATCAAGACAAACGCTTCACGCATCCCGGAGACCGCCGAGGAAATCTCCGCCATCGCCGGCATCAGCGAGGTCTATTCCGTGACGGGCGAGTGGGACCTGATCGCCATCGCCCGGGTCGCCAAGCACGAGGACCTGGCGGACGTCATCGCGGACAAGCTCTCGAAGGTTCCCGGCGTCGCGCACACCACAACGCAGATCGCATTCCGCGCTTACTCCCAGCACGACCTCGATGCGGCCTTTGCCCTCGGATTCGAGCAGTAGCGAACAACCGAATTACGAACAGCTCACATGAGACGGGCCCGGCAGAAATCTGCCGGGCCCGTCTCATGTGATCTTTAGGCTGTCTGCGACAGGGCGACCCACCTGTCCAGCACCGCGGCCGCGGCTCCGGATTCAATGGACTGCTCGGCGCGGTTGAACGCGGCGGTCATGCGCTCCGCCAGCGGACCCACGGCGTCGAGGTCGAACGCCACCAGCCCGGCCGCGGCGTTGAGCAGCGCCGCATCGCGGGCCGGCCCCGGCGCACCGCTGAGGACAGCCCGGACGACGGCGGCATTGGCCACCGCGTCCCCGCCGCGCAGTTCCTCCAGCGTGGCCGTCCGGATGCCCAGATCGCGCGGATCAAACATCGCTTCAGTTACCTCACCGTTGCGGATCTCCCACACCCGCGACGGGCCGGTGGTGGTGAGCTCATCCAGGCCGTCATTGCCGCGGAAAACCAGGCCGCGGCTGCCTCGCTTGGCCAGCACTCCGGCCACCAGCGGGGCCATTTGCTCATTGGCGACGCCCACCGCCGACGCCTGGACATGTGCCGGGTTGATCATGGGGCCCAGGAAGTTGAACGCCGTCGGAACGCCGAGTTCGCGGCGGGCGACGGCGGCATGCCGCATGGAGGGGTGGAAAACCTGGGCGAAGCAAAACGTGATTCCCGCCTCTTCGGCGTTGAGTGCCACGCGGGGAATGGGGAGATCAAGCCGGACGCCGAGGGCCTCCAGGACATCGGCGGATCCCGACGAGGACGACGACGCCCGGTTGCCGTGCTTGACCACCCGGGCACCCGCTCCCGCGGCGATAAGGGCGGCCATCGTGGAGATGTTGACAGTGTTCTGCTGGTCGCCGCCCGTGCCCACGATGTCCAGCTTCTCACCGGCAATGTCAATGGGGTTCGCGTTGGCGATCATCGCCTCCACCAGGCCGGCCAGCTCATCCACGGTCTCGCCCTTGGCACGCAGCGCCACCAGGAAACCCGCCACCTGGGCCGGCGTCGCCTCACCGGACATGATGGAATTCATGGCCCACTCAGTGCTCCCGGCTGTGAGGTCGGCGCCGCTGATGAGTGCGTTGATGAGCCGCGGCCAGGTGTTGCCTGCCGCCTGTGCAGATGCCTGTGAAGTCACCTCCCGATGCTATCGAGGTCGGCCCCGCAAAGACCAATGTGAACCCCGCCGGGAACTTTTCCGCGCGAATTCGCGTCTTTGTAGAAAAAGTCCTCCGAAAACGCGGTTTGCGTTGGGCAGGACGGACTTTTATAGACATAATGTCTATGTGACATCTGCGACCCATGCCCCCAGTACCCCGGCGCACCCGACGCTGAACCGCCCGAACATGGTTTCTGTTGGAACCGTTGTGTGGCTGTCCAGTGAGTTGATGTTCTTCGCCGGTCTCTTCGCCATGTACTTCACACTCCGTTCGACTTCCGGACTGATGTGGGCCGAAGAGACAGCCAAGCTCAACTTCCCGTTTGCGCTCGTTAACACGATCGTCCTCGTGGCAAGTTCCTTTACTTGCCAGATGGGCGTCTTCGCTGCCGAGCGGCTCCAGCCGCGCCGGACCGGCGGACGCGTCAGCTTCACCCAGTGGGGGATGAACGGATGGTTCATCCTGACGTTCCTCATGGGTGCCTTCTTCGTCGCCGGCCAGGCGACCGAGTACGCCATGCTCGTTTCCGAGCATGTCTCGCTGTCCTCCAACGCCTACGGTTCGGCCTTCTACATAACGACGGGCTTCCACGGCCTGCACGTCATCGGCGGTCTGATTGCCTTCCTGCTCATCATGGGCCGCTCCTTCGCCGCGAAGAAGTTCGGACACTTTGAGGCAACTTCAGCGATCGTCACCTCGTACTACTGGCACTTCGTGGACGTCGTCTGGATTGGCCTCTTCCTGGTCATCTACGTCCTCAAGTAGTCAGCTTGACTCTTTTTCTACAAGAGGCAGAATTTCAAGAAGCGGCTCCCGGAGCCACCGCAGGATCGAATAAAGGAACCACCACGTGAAGGCACTCTCGCAGAAGCGACGTCACCCACTGGCAGCAATTGCACTGCTGCTGATGGGCCTCTTGGTCACGGGTGGGCTGTACGCCGTTGCCACCACCGTCAACCAGGCCAAGGCCGACACCACCACCTATAGCGCAAGCGACGTAAAGGAGGGCGGCAAGCTCTTTGCCGCCAACTGCGCCACCTGCCACGGCATGGGTGCCAGCGGTTCGCAGGCCGGACCGTCCCTTGTGGGCGTCGGCGCCGCCGCTGTTGACTTCCAGGTCGGCACCGGCCGCATGCCCATGCAGATGAATGGCCCGCAGGCCTACAAGAAGCCCGCCCAGTTCAACGAGGAACAGACCAAGCAACTGGCTGCTTATGTTGCCTCCCTCGGCCCCGGCCCGGCCATCCCCGAGGCAGGCGTGCTCGATGAGAAGGGCGACGCCGCCAACGGTGGAGAGCTGTTCCGCACCAACTGCGCCATGTGCCACAATGCCGCCGCTGCAGGCGGCGCACTGACCCGGGGCAAGTTTGCCCCTGCCCTCGCGGGTGTCTCCGGGCAGCACATCTACGAAGCAATGGTCACCGGCCCCCAGAACATGCCGGTTTTCAGTGACGCGAACATCTCCCCCGAGGGGAAGCGCGACATCATCACCTACCTGAAGCAGATTGAGGCCAACGGTTCACCCGGCGGCGCCGATCTTGGTGCTTTGGGACCGGTATCCGAAGGTCTCTTTGTCTGGATCGCCGGGCTGGGCGTCATCATCGCGTTCACCATTTGGCTGACTTCCCGCACTTCATAAGCGGACCTTGCACCTGTAAGAATTTTCTGCTGACCCGTCAGCAGTTTGAATTGAAACCTAACTCGGCACTCGCCGAGACGAGAGAAGGATGAGGCGAATTATGGGCAACCATAGTGACGGCGGTCCGAACGACTCGGGCACCGTAGCTACGGCTGGTCAGAATGAGGTGGAGAAGTTCCAGGATCCTGGAATTCCCCCGCACCGTTTGCGCCTGGCTGACACGGACCCGAAGGCCGCAAAAAAGGCAGAACGGCAGGTAGCCCTTCTGTTCGGCATCTCGGTCGTTGGCACCTTGATATTCCTGGTGGCGTATTTCGCGATCGATCTGGGGCAAGACTCCGCGATCGCCACGATCCGCCTCCAGAATGCCCTGCTGGGCATCGGCACCGCTTTCGCGATGCTGGGCATCGGCACCGGTATCGTCCACTGGGCCAAGGCCCTTATGCCGGACCACGAGGTCTCGGAAGAGCGCCACGCGATCCGCACTGAGGAAGACCGCCAGGCTGCCGTGCGCATCGTCGATGACATCGTCGAGGAAACCGGCATTAAGCGCCGGCCGCTGATCCGCAACACCCTGCTCGGCGCCGTCGCCCTCGCCCCCCTGCCGGCCCTGGCCATCTTCGGTGACCTCGGTCCCCGCCCGGACGACAAGCTGGCCCACACTCTGTGGGCCCCGGCCCCGGACGGCAGGCTCAAGCGGCTGGCCCGCGACCCGGATGGCACCCCCATCAAGGCCGCGGACGTCACCATGGGCTCCGCGTTCCACGTCATCCCCGAAGGGCTGAACGAACTGAGCGAAGGAAAGCTGAACGAGAAGGCCAAATCGGTCGTTCTGCTCATGCGCCTGGACCCGGCACTGCTCAACCCCTCCCCCGAGCGCGCAGATTGGGCCTACAACGGAATCGTTGCATACTCCAAGATCTGCACCCACGTTGGCTGCCCTGTTGCCCTGTACGAACAGCAGACCCACCACCTTCTGTGCCCGTGCCACCAGTCAACCTTCGACCTGACCCAGCAGTGCAAGGTTATCTTCGGCCCGGCCAGCCGCCCCCTCCCCCAGCTGCCTATCGCAGTCGACGCTGAGGGCTACCTCGTCGCCACGAGCGACTTCCATGAACCCGTTGGACCGACCTACTGGGAGCGTGAGCAGCATGTCCTCAACAACAACGCCTGATGCCCCTGTTTTCGTCGCCAAAACCACAGGCGGCCGCATCACCGACTTCGTCGACCAGCGTGTTGGCGGCTCCGGAATCCTCCGTGAATTCGGCCGGAAGGTCTTCCCGGACCACTGGTCGTTCATGTTCGGCGAAGTGGCGCTGTACTCCTTCGTCATCCTGCTGCTCTCGGGCACGTTCCTGACGTTCTTCTTCGATCCGTCCATGGCGGAGACGCATTATGCGGGCTCGTACACGCCGCTGAAGAACGTTGAAATGTCGGTGGCCTACAGCTCCTCCCTGAACATCTCCTTCGATGTCCGCGGCGGCTTGTTCATGCGCCAGGTACACCACTGGGCTGCCCTGCTGTTCGTCGCATCTGTCTCCGTTCACATGCTCCGCGTGTTCTTCACCGGCGCATTCCGGAAGCCCCGCGAACTGAACTGGGTGGTGGGCAGCGTTCTGCTCATCCTGTCCATGGCCGCAGGCTTCACCGGCTACTCGCTCCCCGATGACCTGCTCTCCGGCAACGGCCTGCGCATCATCGACGGCGTCATCAAGTCCATCCCGGTCATCGGCACCTACACCTCGTTCTTCCTCTTCGGCGGCGAGTTCCCGGGCACGATGATCATCAGCCGCCTGTACATGCTCCACATCCTCCTGGTTCCCGCGCTCATCCTGCTGATGATCGTGATGCACCTCTTCATGGTGGTTGTGCACAAGCACACGCAGTACCCCGGCCCGGGCCGCAACGACGGCAACGTCGTCGGCTACCCCCTGGGACCGGTTTACGCGGCAAAGGCCGGCGGCTTCTTCTTCATCGTGTTCGGTGTCGTTGCCATCATGGCGGCGTTCTTCACCATCAACCCGATCTGGAACTACGGCCCGTACGACCCCTCCCCGGTTTCTGCGGGCACCCAGCCTGACTGGTACATCGGCTTCGTTGACGGTGCCCTGCGCCTGATGCCGGGCACGATCGGCGACTGGAAGGTCGAGCAGATCTGGTTCGGCCACATGTTCACGTTCAACGTGCTGCTGCCGGCACTCGTCCCGGCGGGCATCCTCTTCACGGTCATGTTCGCCTACCCGTGGATTGAACGCTGGATCACCAAGGACAACCGCGAGCACCACGTCCTGGACCGCCCCCGCAACGCTCCTACCCGTACGGCAATCGGCATGGCCGGTTTCGTCTGGTACTGCGTGATGTGGGCAGCGGCCGGCTCGGACCTCATCGCCACCCACTTCCACGTGGCCCTGAACGATGTCACCTACTGGCTGCGCGCACTGTTCTTCATCGGCCCGGTCATCGCGTTCATCGTCACCAAGCGCGTCGCCCTGGCGCTCCAGCGCAAGGACCGCGAGATTGCCCTGCACGGCCGTGAAACCGGCCGCATCGTGCGCCTGCCGCACGGCGAGTTCATCGAGGTCCACGCCCCGCTGGATGAATACAAGCGCTACAAGCTGGTCGGCTTCGAGTCACCGGCCCCGCTGCCCGCGGTGCCGAACGAGCACGGCGTCGTTGACCGCAAGGAAAAGCGCCGCGCGAAGCTGTCCCGCTGGTTCTTCGAGGACCGGGTTGCCCCGGCCACCCCGGCAGAGCTGGAGGCCGCTCACGGCCACCACGGCGCCCACGAAGCGATCGAAACCGCTGAGTCGAAGTCGCTAAGCCACTAGGCGGCACCAAGCAATACAAAGGAAGGCCCGGTCCCTTGGGACCGGGCCTTCCTGCGTCCCCCCGAAGCTGCAGAAACAACAGGCAACGCGGGGTCACCTCGCGCCCATCAACCCCTTCGGGATGGACGCGACGTGACCCCGCGTTGCTGTGGTTAGGGGCGGTACCCCGAGGCGTAGTTCCGGGTGGGCCGGACGCCAGGGCGCTGCAGGGGCACCCAGAGCTTGTAGCGGTCAGCCCGGTAGTAGGACACGGAGTAGTCCACCATGGCGCGGGCCACGAACGCGTGGCGCTGGATCTTGAGCAGCGGGGTTCCGACCTCGACGTTCAGGAGACGGGCCGTGGACGGCGACGCAGCCGTCGCCTCGATCATGTCCTCGCCCCATTCCATCACCAGCCCGTAGCGTTCGCTCAGCACGTTGTAGAGCGATGTGGGCGGTTCGCCGTCCAGCAGGCCGGGAACCCGGTGGGCCGGGATGAAGTTTTCGTCCACGCTCATCGGTTCGTTGTCGGCCAGCAGGAGGCGCCGGAACCTGACAAGGGGTGTCCCCTCCTCCAACTGCAGCTCACGGGCCAGGAACGCGCTGGCGCCAATTTGTTCGAAGCTCAGGACCTTGGCGGCCGGGACCATGCCGCGGCGCTGCATCTCTTCGCTGTAGGAAGTCAGCTTTACCTGGAGATCCAGTTTGGGTTTGCGCACAAACGTGCCCAGGCCCACGACGCGTTCAATCACTTCCTCACCCACGAGGGCATCGATGGCCTGGCGCACGGTCATCCGGGCGAGGCCGAAGCGCTGGGCGAGGTCCCGTTCGGAGGGCAGCGCAGATCCGGGCGGGCACGCGGCGGCGATGTGCGCGCGGAGGATCTCGCGCAACTGCACGTAGATTGGCACCCCGCTCTGACGGTCGATCTCGCCAATCATCTTGGACGCGTTAGTGGACGCCATGGTTCAGCCTCCGGTTGCGGCCCGGCGCGGGAAATACACTCATATCTCAAGGGTAAGCCCGTGACCCGGCAGGTCTAGACCACGCCGCCGACTCAAGTCGTGCCGGGTACTCCCCCGCCGCTACCCTTGTAGGTACAAGCCGGAGCCGGGGCAATGCCGCCCGCCCGGTCTGACGGACTGCCTGCCGGACGCCCTCAACCTGGGTCACCGTTCGCGTGGCCAGCCCGTGCAGCAGCAACACGTACAGCACAACACCAGCATGAGGGAGTCCCGTTGCCAGTTCGCAAGGCAATCGTCACGGCCGCCATCGGCCTCCACGCCCGGCCCGCGGCAGTATTTGTCCGGGCTGTCACGGCGACCGGCCTCCCGGTGACCATCAGCAAGGACGGCAGGCCAGGCGTCGACGCCCGCTCGCTGCTGGAGGTCATGACCGAGGACTTCGAGTGCGGCTGTGAGGTGGAGCTGGCCGTCGCTGCGGACGCCCTCCCGGCCTCCTGCAGCCCCGCAGAGGCAGAGGGTGCGCTGGAGGAACTCCGGATCCTCTTGGAATCTGCAGCCGCCGCCTGAGGGGCCTCCCCGCTCCCATTCGGCGGCCCGCAGTGCGGTGCCGCCCTCCAGGAGGGATGCTGCGCAGGCGGGCTGGGCGTGCAGGGACACGCCGCACGCGGCCGGCAGGAACTCAAGAACCAAGACACAACGACGGCGGGCCCCACCAATGGTGGGGCCCGCCGTCGTGAGTCCTGAACTTTTAGTCCGGGTGGGCGCTAGTGCGCGTGGTCACCGCGGCTGTACTCGTAGACCCAGCCGACCAGTGCGACCACTGCCATGCCGCCGGCGATGAAGACGATCCACCAGCCCACGGCCAGGCCGAGGAACCCTGCGGCGCAGGACAGGCCCAGCATCAGCGGCCACCAGCTCCAGGGGCTGAAGTGTCCCTGCTCGCCGGCGCCTTCGTGGATCTCGGCGTCGTTGCGGTCCTCGGGGCGCATGCCCACGCGGCGGCCGGTGAAGCCGAGGTAAGCGCCGATCATGCCGGCGAGTCCGCCAACCAGCAGGATGGCCAGTGCGCCCACCCATTCAGTCCAGTTGGTCAGGTATCCGTAGATGAATGCAACGGGCACGAAGAAGAAGACGCCGAAGCCAAAGATCCTTGATTCGATTTTCACTTGGCGGTGTCCTTCTGGTCGGCGTTACCGAGAGCCGCTGCTGCCGGAGCAGGCGAATCCGCGGTGTAGGACTGGGAGAGCTCCGGGTGGTGCAGGTCCAGGGCAGGACGCTCGGAGCGGATGCGGGGCAGGGAGGTGAAGTTGTGGCGCGGCGGCGGGCAGGACGTGGCCCATTCCAGCGAGGCACCGAAGCCCCACGGGTCGTCAACTTCCACACGCTCGTTGCTGCGCCAGGTGATGTAAACGTTCCAGAAGAACGGAATCAGCGAGGCGCCGAGGACGAACGAGGCGATGGTGGAGAACTGGTTCATCCACGTGAAGTTGTCCTGCGGCATGTAGTCGGCGTAACGGCGGGGCATGCCCTCGACGCCGAGCCAGTGCTGGATCAGGAAGGTGCCGTGGAAGCCCAGGAACAGCATCCAGAAGTGGATCTTGCCGAGGCGCTCGTTGAGCATCTTGCCGGTCCACTTAGGCCACCAGAAGTAGAACCCGGCGAACATGGCGAACACGACGGTGCCGAAGACCACGTAGTGGAAGTGCGCCACAACGAAGTAGGAGTCCGAGACGTGGAAGTCCAGCGGCGGCGAGGCCAGGATGATGCCGGTGAGGCCGCCGAAGAGGAACGTCGCCAGGAAGCCGATGCTCCACAGCATGGGAGTCTCGAACGTGATGGAACCGCGCCACATGGTGCCGATCCAGTTGAAGAACTTCACACCGGTCGGAACGGCGATGAGCATCGTCATGAAGGAGAAGAACGGCAGCAGGACCGAGCCGGTGACGTACATGTGGTGGGCCCACACAGTCACGGACAGGGCGGCGATGGAGATGGTCGCGTAGACCAGGCCCTTGTAGCCGAAGATCGGCTTGCGGCTGAAGACCGGGAAGATCTCGGAGACGATGCCGAAGAACGGCAGCGCGATGATGTACACCTCAGGGTGGCCGAAGAACCAGAACAGGTGCTGCCAGAGGACGGCGCCGCCGTTCTCGGGATCGAAGATGTGCGCACCGAAGCGGCGGTCGGCGCCGAGGGCAAACAGCGCGGCGGCCAGCGGCGGGAAGGCCATCAGGACCAGGATGGAGGTCACGAGGGCGTTCCAGGTGAAGATCGGCATCCGCCACATGGTCATGCCCGGGGCGCGCATGCAGATGATGGTGGTGATGAAGTTGACGGCGCCGAGGATGGTGCCGAAGCCGGAGAGCGCCAGGCCGAAGACCCAGAGGTCACCGCCCACGCCGGGGCTGAACGTCGTGTTGGACAGCGGCGCGTACGCGAACCAGCCGAACGACGCGGCACCCTGCGGGGTGATGAACCCGGAGACGGCGATCGTGGAGCCGAAGAGGAAGAACCAGAAGGCCAGCGCGTTCAGTCGCGGGAAGGCGACGTCGGGGGCACCGATCTGCAGCGGCATGATGACGTTGGTGAAGCCGGCGAACAGCGGCGTCGCGAACATCAGGAGCATGACGGTGCCGTGCATGGTGAAGAGCTGGTTGTACTGCTCTTTGGTCTGCAGGATCTGCATGCCGGGCTCGAAGAGCTCGGCACGGATCAGCAGCGCCATGATGCCGCCGAAGCAGAAGAAGATGAACGACGCGATCAGGTACATGTACCCGATCGTTTTGTGGTCGGTCGAGGTGATCCAGTTGACGACGATGCGTCCCTTGGACTTCGGTACTACGGGAGCCTCGAGGATCCCGGCGGATTGAGTGTAAGTTGCCACGTCGCTCCCCTTACTTGGTTTCGGCCGGGGCCGGGTTGCGGTCGTACTCTTCACCGAGCAGGCCGGTGTTCCCGTCCTGGCGCAGCTGGTTCATGTGCGCCTGGAACTCCGACTCGGAGACAACCTTCACGCGGAACAGCATTTCGGAGTGGTACTCGCCACAGAGTTCGGCGCACTTACCGTCGTAGGTGCCCTCCCTGGTGGGCGTCAACCGGATGTAGTTGGTCTTGCCGGGAATCATGTCGCGCTTCTGCAGGAAGGCAGGAACCCAGAAGGAGTGGATGACGTCGCGCGCGTTGAGCTCGAGGTCAACCGACTTGTTGACCGGCAGGTACAGGGTGGGCAGCTTGTTCTTGTCCACGTCGTTACCGGTCAGGTGCGCCTGGACGCCCGCTTCGTGAACGTCCTCGGTGACGACGTTGCCCTTCAAGTAGTTGAAGTCCCACGCCCACTGCTTGCCGCGGACGTCGACGACGACGTCGGCCGGCGTTGAGCGGTCATCGATCGACTGCTGGTCGCGGTCGGTGAAGTAGAAGAACACCAGGACCATGAACAGCGGGATCGTCAGGTAGAACACTTCAAGCGGAAGGTTGAAGCTGTTCTGGCGCGGGAAGCCCACGGTGCCCTTGCGGCGCCGGTAAGCGACGATGCACCAGATCATCAGGCCCCAGGTGATGATGCCGACGACCAGCGCGGCAATCCATGAGTTGACCCAGAGGTCCATGATGAGGTCAGTGTGATTGGTGGTGCCACGCTCGGTGGGCAACCAGCCCTTCTGTACCTCTGGTGAACATCCAGTCAAAGCCAACGCGCCGGCTAGTGCCAAGCCAGTGATCGTAGTGATCTGTTTGCGTCGGCTGCCGGTTCGGTTCTGCGAACTCACAGACGGCCCTTCCTACTTGTTGCTGTTGCCCCGCAAATTACGGGCAGGGCAAACGAAAAGTTTTACTACTCGGTGTAGAGCTTACCGCTCCCCGGGAGTTTTCGCCCACATGTCCGCACCGTGCGTCGGGAGCTTTTTGTAGGCGCCGCTCGTTGAGGATCCTGCGGCACTAAGGCCGGGCAAAATGCCCGGCCTTAGTGGAAGGAATTAGTGGAAAGAATCTCCGCAGGCGCAGGACCCGCCGGCATTCGGGTTATCGATCGTGAAGCCCTGCTTGGCGATGGTGTCCTCGAAATCGATGCTGGCACCGCTGAGGTAAGGAACGCTCATCTTGTCGACGACGACTTCGACCCCGTCGTAGTCTCGCACTGCATCCCCGTCGAGCAGCCGCTCGTCGAAGTAGAGCTGGTAAATCAGGCCGGAGCAACCGCCGGGCTGCACGGCAACGCGGAGGCGCAGATCGGTGCGGCCTTCCTGCTCCAGCAGGCTGCGGACCTTTCCAGCCGCGACGTCGGTCAGCATGACCTCGTGCGTGGCCAGCTCGCCGGCCTCGGCGGCAGAGTTGCCGGCGCTGTTTTCATTGGTTGTAGTGCTCATGGCCTACCTTCTTGCAACGGTGGTGGCGGCCCCGCTCGCACGGTGCCCGCCCCTACTTAAACGGTATGGGCTATAGCTACATGCTACTTCGCGCAGCCCTCTAGCTCTAACTTCTGACGTAACCGTGGGAGACGGCTGGATGTTCCCCGGGACCCGCCGGGCGCGGGGGCTAGAGCGCGCCTTCGTTGTTCAGGCGCGCGAGCAGCAGGGCCTCGGCGACAATTGCGTTCCGGAAGTCGCCCAGATGCAGCGATTCGTTGGCGCTGTGGGCTCGGGAATCGGGATCCTCGACGCCGGTGACCAGGATCTGCACGTCCGGGTAGAGCTCGGTGAGGTCCGCGATGAAGGGGATCGATCCGCCGATCCCCATTTCGACGGCGGGCACCCCCCAGGCTTCGCCCAGGGCCCACATGGCCATGGACGCGGCCTTCGAGCTCGTGTCCGTCAGGAATGAGTTGCCGCTCTCCCCCGGGGTGAACACCACCTCAGCGCCGAACGGGGCGTGGGTTTCGACGTGCTGGCGGACAGCCTCCATGGCGGCTGCCGGATCCTGACCCGGGGCCAGGCGCAGGCTGAACTTGGCCCGGGCCCGCGGCAGCAGGGTGTTGGAAGCTACGTCCACGGCCGGGGCGTCAAAGCCGATGATGGACAGGGCGGGCTTGGTCCACATGCGTGAGGCAATGCTGCCGGTCCCGGCGAGCTTCACGCCGTCGATCACGGAGGCGTCGGCGCGGTACTCCTCCTCGGTGAGGTCGACAACCACGTCATCGCGGCTCACCAGGCCCTTGATCGCGACGCTGCCCTCGTCGTCGTGGAGGGTCGCGATCAGGCGGGCCAGCAGGGTCGGGGCGTCGAGCACGGGGCCGCCGAACATGCCCGAATGCACGGCGTGGTCCAGGACCTTGACCTCGATGGTGCCGTCCACCAGGCCGCGCAGGCTGGTGGTGAGGGCCGGAATGCCGACCTTCCAGTTGCTGGAGTCCGCCACGACGATCACGTCGGCGCGGAGCAGTTCGCGGTGGGTTTCCAGGAACTGTCGGAACGTTGGCGAGCCGGCTTCCTCTTCGCCCTCGAAGAAGAACGTCACGCCCAGGCCCAGTTCGTCACCGAGCACCCGCGTCACCGCAGAGTAGGCGGCGATGTGCGCCAGGATGCCGGCCTTGTCATCGGCGGCACCGCGGCCGAAGAGCCTGCCGTCGCGCTCGACGGCGGTAAAGGGGTCGGTTTCCCACAGTGCCAGGTCGCCAGTGGGCTGGACGTCGTGGTGGGCGTACAGCAGGACTGTCGGCTTGCCCTCCGCGGCCGGGCGGCGGGCGACGACGGCGGGCCCGCCGGGCGTCCCGTCTTCCTTGTCGCAACGGAGGATCCGGACGTCGTCGAAGCCGCTGGCCCGCACGAGGCTGGCGACGGCGTCGGCGCTGCGGTTCAACGGGGCAGGATCAAAGCTCGGCCAGGCGATGCCCGGTATGGCGACAAGGTCCGTCAGCTGGCCGATCGTCTCGTCGAACGATTCGGCAACGGCCTGGCGGAGGGCCTCGGCATCGATGGTGCCCTCGTGGTCCATGGTGGTCTGCGGGTTCCCCGCGGTAGATGAAGTCATGGCCAAAACACTACCCGTGCTCTGAATCACTACAAACAGCGTCACGCCCGGGCCTGCGCCGTGTGGGCTGGGTCTCGGGCCTGTGTCTGCGGGGTATTCTTTAGGGGTGTTTGGACGTAAAAAGGAAGCGCCATCGGCGCAGGACGTAGTTGACCAGCAGGCATCCGAGGCAGCAGCCCGTAGCGCCGTGACCGGCAAGGGCGCACCCACGCCCAAGCGCAGCGCCCAGGAGGCGGCCCGCAAGCGGCCCCTCGTGCCGGAGGACCGCAAGGCTTCCAAGGCGGCCGAGCGCGCCGCCGTCACGGAGCAGCGGCTCAAGATGCGGCAGGCCATGGACACCGGTGACGAGAAGTTCCTGCCGCTGCGGGACAAGGGTCCGCAGAAGCGGTTCGCCCGCGATTTCGTCGATGCCCGCTTCAGCCTTGGCGAGTTCCTCATGTTCGGCGCCCTGCTGTTTGTCATCATCTCCTTGCTCGTGCCGGCCTCCAGCGCACAGATGGTCTACGTCCTGGGCGCCTTCTGGGTCATGTTCCTCGCGGTCTTCGTGGACGTCTTCATCCTCTCCCGCAAGCTCAAGAAACGGCTCGGCGAAAAGTTCGGCGACGTCGAGCGCGGCACGGTCTGGTACGGCTCCATGCGCTCCCTGCAGTTCCGCCGCCTGCGCCTGCCCAAGCCCCAGGTCCGGCGCGGCGAGTTCCCCGCCTGACCTTCCCTTCCACGATTCTTCAACCAAGAAGCCCCCGGCAGTCACCTGCCGGGGGCTTCTTGGTTGCGGCGACCGGTCCGGGCCCGATCGCAGCGTAAGGTCTAGCGCCGGCTCGGGTGGGTGGCCAGCAGCCGGTTGATGCGGGCGGCCCAGAAAGGCCCCTCGTAAAGGAACGCCGTGTAGCCCTGGACGAGGGTGGCGCCGGCGTCCAGCCGTTCCTGCACATCCTGTGCCGTTTCGACGCCGCCCACCGAGACCAGGGTCAGCGCCCCGCCGGTGACGGACTTGAGCCGGGCCAGGACCTCCAGGGACCGTTTCTTCAGGGGCGCCCCGGAAAGACCTCCTGCTCCGCACGCCTCGACGTTGTCGGGGCTGGAGGCGAGCCCGGTGCGGGCGATCGTGGTGTTGGTGGCGATGATGCCGTCCAGCTTCAGGTCAAGCGCCAGGCGCGCGACGTCGTCGATGTCCTCATCACTGAGGTCGGGCGCGATCTTGACCAGGAGCGGAATGTGGCGGCCGGCGGCCTTGTCCGCCTCCTCCCCCACTGCGGCCAGCAGCGGACGCAGGGTCTCCACGTCCTGCAGCAGCCGAAGCCCGGGGGTGTTGGGCGAGCTGACGTTCACCACGAGATAATCCGCTGCGGGGGCCAGGCTGCGCGCGCTGATCAGGTAATCGGACACCGCATCCTCGAGCCCGACCACCTTGCTCTTGCCGATGTTCACCCCGATCACCGGCCGGACGCCGGGGTGCTGGCGCTGCAGGGCGGCGCGGGCGGACTTCAGGCGCGGGGCCACCGCCGCGGCGCCGTCGTTGTTGAACCCCATGCGGTTGATGACGGCCCTGTCCTCCACGAGGCGGAACAGCCGCGGCGCCGGGTTGCCGGGCTGGGCCTGGCCGGTGATGGTGCCGACCTCCACATGGCCGAAGCCGAGCTCCGCCAGCGCCTCGATGCCGTGGCCTTCCTTGTCGAAGCCGGCCGCAAGGCCGAACGGGGACGGAAAGGTCAGGCCGAACGCCTGGGTCTGCAGCGACGCTGCGGGGGCGGTGAACTTCTGCAGCAACCGCCCGGCACCGCAGCTGTGGGCGAGGCGGATGGCCTTGAACCCGATCTTATGGGCGCGTTCGGCGTCCATCCATGAGAAGGCCAGCCGGAAAAATGTGGGATATACGCGCATGCCTCTAGTTTTCCGGTTCGGGCCGCGCAGACCAAACCAGCGCGCGCGCCGGCACGCTTGTGACTGCCGATGTGACTGCCCGTTGTGACTGCGGTTGTGACTGCGGCGCCCCGCGCCCCGGGCCCGGCGGCGGAAGTGCTCCGACGCGAGTTAGCATGAAGCCATGACCAGCAATGAGGGTGTCGGAACGGGCGGCCGTGGGGCTTCGGGTCGCGGGATCGAGGCCGACGTTGTGGTGGTCGGCGCCGGCCTGGCAGGGCTCGTGGCCGCGGCCCAGGCCTATGCCGCCGGCCGCCGGGTGGCGGTGCTCGATCAGGAACCCGAGGCCTCCGTCGGCGGCCAGGCGCACTGGTCCTTCGGCGGCCTCTTCATGGTCAACACTCCGGAACAGCGGCGGCTCGGGGTGCGGGACAGCGAAGAGCTGGCCCTCGCCGACTGGCATGCGTCCGCGGGATTCGACCAGCCGCAGGACGCCCTGGCGAAGGAGTGGGCGGCAGCGTACGTGAACTTCGCCGCCGGTGAGAAGCGAGCCTGGCTCGCCTCGCTGGGCGTCGGGTTGTTTCCCCTGGTGCAGTGGGCCGAACGCGGCGGCTACGGCCCGGACGGCCACGGCAACACTGTCCCGCGCTTCCATGTCGCGTGGGGCACGGGACCTGCGCTGGTGGCCCCCTTCCTTGCCAAACTGCGCGAAGGCGAAGCCGCCGGCCGCGTGTCCTTCCATTTCCGCCACCGCGCCACCGGGCTCGTGAAAACTGCGGGCCGGGTGAGCGGCGTGCGCGGCGAACTGCTCGAAGCCAGTGGCGCAGGCCGGGGTGAAAGCTCTTCCCGACGCCCTGACGGTACTTTCGAGGCTGCGGCCGCGGCCGTGGTGGTGACAAGCGGCGGCATCGGCGGCAACCACGATGTGGTCCGCAAGCAATGGCCGGGCGGCGCGGCGCCGGAGCGGATGTTGAGTGGCGTTCCGGCATCCGTGGACGGGGACTTCCTCCCGGCCGTGGGCCGCGCCGGCGGACACCTCATCAACGGGGACCGGATGTGGCATTACCCGGAGGGTATCCACAACCATGCCCCGGTCTGGCCGCGGCACGGCATCCGGATCCTGCCCGGACCGTCGGCCCTATGGCTGGACGCGACGGGGCGGATGCTCCCGCCTCCCCTGTTTCCGGGTTTCGATTCGCTCGGCGCCCTGCGCCACATCCTGGCCACGGGACATGCCCATTCATGGTTCGTCTTGAACCGCAGCATCGCGCTGAAGGAGTTCGCGCTGTCAGGATCCGAGCAGAACCCGGATCTCACGGGCAAGGACGTCCGTCGGCTGGTCTCACGGCTGAAGCCCGGCAGCGATACACCGCTGCAGCGGTTCCTGGACCGCGGGGTCGACTTCCTGCAGGCAGCGGACCCCGCCGGGCTCGCCGGGCAGATGAACGATCTGACGGGCGGGCAGCTCATCGACCCCGCTGCCCTGGAGCAGCTGATCCGCGACCGGGACCGGCAGTTTGCCAGCGGGATGGGCAAGGATCCGCAGCTGGCGGCGATCCGGGCAGCGCGGCGTTTCGCCACCGACAAGATCATGAGGGTCGCCCCGCCGCACCGGCTTCTGGATCCGCGGCACGGTCCCCTGCTCGCCGTCCGGCTCTCGGTCCTGACGCGCAAGAGCCTTGGCGGGGTGCAGACCGACCTGCAGTCGCGGGTCCTGGATGCCGCCGGGCAGCCCGTGCCCGGGCTGTTCGCGGCCGGTGAAGCCGCAGGGTTTGGCGGCGGCGGAATCCACGGCTATCGGTCCCTCGAGGGAACGTTCCTGGGCGGATGCCTCTTCTCCGGACGTTCCGCGGGCCGGGCCGCTGCGTCCGCGGCCTAGTCCGAGCAGGCACTCAGCAACACAGGAGGAAAGTCGATGCAGTGGCGGACCGACATTCTCGGGGATGATTTCCAGGCGTGCACCTTTGAGGCCGTCAGCCCTGACGGTGTGCTGCGCACTGCCACCCTGGTCCGCCATACCCCGCTCCCGCCGGCACCATCGGCGCTGCCGGCCCGGGCGGTGCTGTTCCTGCACGGCTGGAGTGACTACTTCTTCAATGAGGAGCTCGCGGAATTCTGGGCGGGGCAGGGGTTTGAGTTTTTCGCCCTCGACATGCACAACCATGGCCGCAGCCTGCGTCCGGGCACCCACGGCGGCTACGTCGCGGACCTGGACAACTACGACGCCGAGATCACTGCAGCGCTCGGGATCATCGGCTCGCTCAGGCCGGACGGTGCGGCGCCGCAGGTGACGCTGATGGGACACTCCACCGGCGGCCTGATCGCGGCGCTGTGGGCCGACAGGCATCCGGGGATGGTGTCACAACTGGTCCTGGACAGCCCATGGCTGGAAGTCCACGGCAGCCCCGCCCTGCGCCGCGCCGCGCGGACCATGGTGGAGCCGTTCGCCCGGTTCTGGCCGGAGTCTGTGATCCGGCTGCCCGAGCGGGCCTTCTACTGGCGCAGCATCAGCAGCGCCGCGGAAGGCGAATGGGCCCTGGACGATGCCTACCGTCCGCCGCACGCCTTTCCGGTCCGCGCCGGCTGGCTCAGCGCCGTGCTCGCCGGGCAGTCCAAGGTGGCGCGTGGCCTGAACATCGACGTGCCCATCCTGGTGCTCATCTCGGGCGCCAGCGCCAACGGGATGTTCTGGAAGGAGTCCATGCGCCGCACGGACGCGGTCCTGGACGTGAACACAATCGCCCTCCGCGCGCTCAGCCTGGGCCGCACCGTGACGCTGGAGCGGATTGACGGCGCCCTGCATGACGTCTTCCTCTCCGCCCCGCGGGTCCGCGCGGACGCCTATGCCCGGCTGTCCCGGTGGATCAGGGCGTACGTCTACGACTGACGCGGATCAGCTGACCTGGCCGCCCGCGGCGGGAGCGGCGTCGATGGCCCCACCGTACCGGCGGTCCCGCTGTGCATAGATCTCGACGGCGTCCCACAGCGTCCGCCGGTCCACGTCCGGCCACAGGGTGTCCATGAACACGAACTCGGCATAGGCCGACTGCCAGAGCATGAAGTTGGAGAGCCGCTGTTCCCCGGAACTGCGCAGGAACAGGTCCACGTCCGGCAGGTCCGGCTCGTCGAGGAACTTCTGGATGGTCCGCTCGGTGATGGCCCCCGGCTTCAGCCGGCCCTGGGCCACTTCCTCCGCGATCGCGGAGACGGCGTCGGCGATCTCGGCCCGTCCGCCGTAGTTGACGCACATGTTCAGGGTGCACGTGCTGTTGCCTCGGGTGTAGTCCTCGGCCTCTTCGAGTTCGCGGATCACCGAGCCCCACAGCTTCGGGCGCCGCCCGGACCAGCGGATCCGTACCCCCCATTCATCGAGCTGGTTCCGCTGCCGGCGCAGGACGTCCTTGTTGAAGCCCATCAGGAAGCGCACCTCCTCAGGGGACCGCCGCCAGTTCTCGGTGGAGAAGGCGTACACACTGACGTATTCGATCCCCAGCTCGATCGCGCCGGCCATGACGTCCAGCAGGGCAGGCTCCCCTGCTTTGTGGCCCTCGATCCGGGGCAGGCCGCGCTGGTTCGCCCAGCGCCCGTTGCCGTCCATGACGATCGCCACATGCCGCGGGATGAACTCCGCGGGAATCGCGGGCGGAACAGCGCCGGACGGGTGCGGGTAGGGAGCCACCACCGGGGTGGTGCGCCGCGGACCGTTGGACTGTTTCGTCTGGCTTTTCTCCAGGTTCTTTCCCAGGCTTCTTCCCAATGCCACTTTTACGTTCGCTCCACATGTTTGAGGGATTTCAGGACTCGTTCCAGGTGCCACTGGAGGTAGCTGGCTACCAGGCCTGCCGCTTCCCGGCGGTGGACGGACGCGGAGGCATCCGCCGTCGTCCAGTTTCCGGTGAGCAGGGCACCCATGAGGAGCACTGTCTCCGGGGCTGGCGCGGGCGATCCCGGCGGCCGGCACCCGTGGCAGACCATGCCGCCGAGCGGCGCGGAAAAGGCGGTGTGCGGCCCGGGCGCACCGCACCGGGCGCAGTCGGTGAAGCTGGGCGCCCAGCCGCCGGTCGCGAGGGCGCGGAGCAGGTAGGAATCCAGGATGAGTTCGGGGGCGTGGTCGCCCCGGCTCAGGGAGGCGAGGGCCCCCACCAGCAGGTTGTACTGGGCGGTGCCGGCTTCGCCGTCGACGTCGGTGAGCTTCTCCGCCGTTTCGGTCATGGCGGCCGCCACCGTGTACCGGCCATAGTCCGCGGCGATGTTCCCGCCGTAGGCGCCCTTGGCCACGGCCTGCGTGACGACGTCCAGGGTCCGCCCGGAAATCAGCTGGAGATCGGCCACCATGAACGGTTCCAGCCTGGCGCCGAACCGGCTGCTGGTGCGCCGGACCCCCTTGGCCACCGCCCGCACCTGGCCGTGGTGCTTGGTCAACAGGGTGATGATCCGGTCGGCTTCGCCCAGCTTATGGGTGCGCAGCACGACGGCGTCATCACGGTAGGCACGCGCTGCAAAGGATTGTTGGACCACAGTTAATCTTCGCACTGTCTTTACGGAATCACGGCATGGGCAGCGCCGCCGAGGCAGAACGGTAAAAGACTGAGATAAAAGACTGAGGCAAAATACTGCGCCGCCGGAGTGTTCCGGCGGCGCAGTCATGCATTGGTTCGCCAGTGCCTGCCCGTCCGGGGACGGATCAGGCGCGGACGGATCCGGCAGGGACGAATCAAGCAGCGACGGATCAGGCGCGGGCGTCCCGGATGGCGCGGTTCACGGCCGAGATGACGGCCTTGAGGGCTGACGTGCTCGTGTTGGCATCGATCCCCACGCCCCAGAGCACGCGCTCCCCCACGGCGCATTCGACATACGCGGCGGCCAGGGCACTGCCACCCTCGGAGAGTGCGTGTTCGCTGTAGTCCAGGACCCGGACGTCCACGCCGTCCTCGCGCAGGATGCTCAGCAGGGCCGCGATGGGGCCGTTCCCGGTCCCGGTCCGGCGGACCTGGGTCCCGTCGATCTTCAGGGCGGCGGTCAGCGTCATGTCGCCGTCTTCGTCCGTCTCCGTGCTGATCGAACCGAGGGCGTAGCGGCCCCACTGCGTGTCGGCAGAGCCCGAGGGCAGGTATTCGTCCTGGAAGACCTGCCACAGCTGGGGTCCGCTGACTTCTCCGCCGACCGTGTCGGTCCGTTTCTGGATGACGCCGGAGAACTCGATCTGGGCGCGGCGCGGCAGGTCCAGGCTGTGCTCGTTCTTGAGCAGGTAGGCGACGCCGCCCTTGCCGGACTGCGAGTTGACCCGGATGACCGCCTCGTAGCTCCGGCCGAGGTCCTTCGGGTCCACCGGCAGGTACGGGACCTGCCAGGTGTAGTCGGCCACGTCCTTGCCCGCCGCGGCCGCGTCCTTTTCGAGGGCCTCCAGGCCCTTCTTGATCGCGTCCTGGTGCGAGCCGGAGAACGCCGTGAAGACGAGGTCTCCGCCGTACGGGGACCGCTCGGCCACCGGCAGCTGGTTGCAGTACTCCACCGTGCGGCGGATTTCGTCGATGTCGGAGAAGTCGATCATCGGGTCGATGCCCTGGACGAACATGTTCAGGCCCAGGGTCACCAGGTCCACGTTGCCGGTCCGCTCGCCGTTGCCGAAGAGGCAGCCCTCGATCCGGTCTGCCCCGGCCAGGTAGCCCAGCTCGGCGGCGGCGACGCCGGTGCCGCGGTCGTTATGCGGGTGCAGGGACAGGATGATGCCTTCGCGCGGGTGCAGATTCCGGCTCATCCACTCGATGGAGTCGGCGTAGACATTGGGGGTGGCCATTTCCACCGTGGCAGGCAGGTTGATGATGACCTGACGGTCCGCCGAGGCCTCGAAGACGTCGGCGATCGCGTTGCAGACCCGGATGGCGTACTCCAGCTCGGTGCCGGTGAAGGACTCGGGCGAGTATTCGTAGGTGATGTGCGTATCGGCGAGGGTTTCCTCGTACTTCTTGCACAGCCGAGCACCCTGCAGGGCGATGTCGAGGATGCCGTCCTCGTCCTGGTTGAAGACCACGCGGCGCTGCAGGACGGACGTGGAGTTGTAGAGGTGGACGATTGCCTGCTTCGCCCCGACCAGGGACTCATAGGTCCGCTCGATCAGGTGTTCGCGTGCCTGCGTCAGCACCTGGATCGTGACGTCGTCCGGGATGTGGTTGCCCTCGATCAGCTGCCGGACGAAGTCGAAGTCCGTCTGCGATGCCGAGGGGAACCCGACCTCGATCTCCTTGTAGCCCATCCGGACCAGCAGGTCGAACATCTTCAGCTTGCGGGCCGGGCTCATGGGATCGATGAGGGCCTGATTGCCGTCGCGCAGGTCCACGGCGCACCAGCGCGGGGCCTTGGTGATGACTTTGTCCGGCCAGGTGCGGTCCGGCAGTTCAACGGTGATCTGGTCCTGGAACGGGATGTAGCGGTGGACCGGCATTCCTGAGGGCTTCTGTGCGTTTCGCATTACAATCGGGGCCTTTTCTGTGATTCTTGGTGAAAGGGTGGCCGGGCAACACAAACTCCGCAGCGAGGGTGGGCCTTGCGCTAGATCGCGTCTGAGGCCTCGCCGCGGCAGCTAAGAAGGAGCAGTTCTGCGCGCACCTTTTCACAGTAACACGGGTGCGTAAGATGAAGGAGCCAGACCACCGTAACGTCCACCATGCAGACCGTGCGCCGGCAAACGCTCCGGGCCGGACTGCCTCTCAAAGGAGCATCCGTGCCACTTTCGGGGATCGATCTGTCCACCATCGACGCCAGCGTCCGCCCGCAGGATGACCTGTACCAGCATGTGAATGGCGGCTGGCTCAACACTACGGTCATCCCGGACGACCGGCCGCTGGAGGGCACCTTCACCGCCTTGCGCGACGCGTCGGAGCTCGCGGTGAAGGAGATCATCGAGCAGGCCGCCGCACGCGGTGCGGAGGCTACCGGGATCGAGCGCAAGATCGGGGACCTGTACAACAGCTTCATGGACGAAGCGGCGGTCGAGGCCAAGGGCCTGGACCCGCTCCGGGCGCGGTTGGCGCAGGTGTTCGCGACGACGTCGGTGCCCGAACTCGTGGCGCTGGCCGGACGGCTGTTCCGCGCCGATGTGTCCGGGCTCTTTTATATCTACCCCGCCCCGGATGCCGGAAACCCGGACCGGGTCCTGCTCTACACGGGCCAGGGCGGCCTCGGCCTGCCGGATGAGTCTTATTACCGGGAAGCGAAGTTCGCCCCGATGGTCCAGGCCTACCGTGCACACGTGGGGGCCATGCTGGGCCTCGCGGAGGTTGCCGACCCTGAGGGGGCAGCCGGACGCGTGGTGGCGCTGGAAACTGCGCTGGCTTCGCACCACTGGGACAACGTGACATTGCGGAATCCGCAAAAGACGTACAACTTGAAGTCCGCCGCAGAAGCCGCGGAGCTGTTCCCTCTGCTGGCGGACTGGTTCGACGCGGCCGGCATCGAGCCGGAGAAGCGTGCCGAGCTGGTGGTGAGCACCCCCGACTTCTTCTCCGGCGCGGCCTCGCTGCTGGATTCCGAACCACTGGCGACCTGGCAGGAATGGCTCGCCATGCGCGTGGTCAGCGCGGCCGCCCCGTACCTGTCTTCCGGGTTCGTGGACGCAAACTTCGCGTTCTATGGCACCACCCTGAGCGGTACGCCGCGGATCAAGGACCGCTGGAAGCGCGGCGTCGCGGTGGTCGAGGCGGCCCTGGGTGAGGCGGTCGGGCAGATCTACGTGGCCGAACACTTCCCGGAGGGGCACAAGGCGCGCATGCAGACCCTCGTGGCCAACCTGATCGAGGCGTACCGCGAGTCCATCACCGGGCTGACCTGGATGGGCGAGGCAACCAAGCTCGAGGCCCTGAAGAAACTGGACTCCTTCCGCGCCAAGATCGGCTTCCCGGACAAGTGGATCGACTACTCCGCGGTGGAGATCGGCCCCGCCGATCTGCTGGGGAACGTGGAGCGCGCGCACAGCGCCGACGTCGACCGCCACCTCGACGAGGTCGGCAAGCCCGTGGACCGCGAGAAGTGGCTGATGACGCCCCAGACGGTCAACGCCTACTACCATCCGCTCCTGAACGAGATCGTGTTCCCTGCGGCCATGCTGCAGCCCCCGTTCTTCACTGCCGACGCCGATGACGCCGTCAACTACGGCGGCATCGGTGCCGTGATCGGCCATGAAATCGGCCACGGCTTCGATGACCAGGGCTCGCAGTACGACGGCAGCGGCCTGCTGCGCAACTGGTGGACGGAGGATGACCGCACCGCGTTCGAGGCTCTGGCCGCCCGGCTCGTGGCGCAGTTCGATGCCCTTTCCCCCACGGCAGCCCCCGGCCACACGGTCAACGGCAAGCTGACCTTGGGCGAGAACATCGGCGACCTGGGCGGGCTCACCATCGGCTACAAGGCCTACCTGATCAGCCTCGACGGGCAGGAACCGCCGGTGCTCGATGGCCTGACCGGGGTGCAGCGTTTCTTCGCGTCCTGGGCCGCGGGGTGGCGGCAGGTCATCCGGACCGAAGAGGCCATCCGCCGGCTGGCGACGGATCCGCACTCCCCAAATGAGTTCCGCACGAACGCCATCGCCAAGAACCTCGACGCCTTCCATGCGGCATTCGGCGTCACGGACCAGGACGGCATGTGGATGGCACCGCAGGAGCGCGTCAGCATCTGGTGACCCGGGGGCCCGGCCACTGGCACCGACCCAGCCGGGAGGGCTTTGCTTACACGCTTGCGTGAATACATCGACAGCTGTACTTTCGGTTGATGGAGACTCTTACGCATGCCCCGGTGCTGGCACGGTTCGGTTATGCCGTGTCAGATCCGACACGGGCAGAAATCCTGCTTGCCCTCACGGCTGCGCCGTCCTATCCCTCTGAGCTGGCGGATTCCCTCGGGGTATCCCGGCAGAGCATGTCGAACCACCTGACGTGCCTGCGGGGATGCGGGCTGGTCGTTGCCGTGCCGGAGGGGCGAAGGACCCGCTATGAGCTCGCCGATCAGCGCCTCGGCCATGCCCTGAAAGATCTTCTGGGCGTCGTGCTGGCGGTGGACCCGGCCTGCTGCGCACCCGACGGGACGTGCACGCTGTGATGGCTTCCCTCCAACTGTCGCCGGGCCCGGCCCGCCGCGCCGTCCTCAGCCGCCGGATCCGCTTGTTCGCGGCGGCCACCATCAGCTATAACCTCATCGAGGCCGTTGTGGCTTTGTGGGCCGGGGGTACGGCGGACTCGTCGGCGCTCCTCGGCTTTGGCCTGGATTCCATCATTGAGGTCGCGTCGGCGCTGGCGCTGTCGTGGCAGTTTTCCACCAAGGACCCTGAACGGCGTGAACACCTCACCTTGCGGATTATCGCTGTCTCATTCTTCGCGCTGGCGGCCTTTGTCTCCGCCGAGGCAATCAGGTCACTTCTCGGCGCCGGCGAGGCACAGCACTCGACCCCGGGCATCGTGATTGCCGCACTGAGCCTGGTGATCATGCCGGTCCTGTCCTGGCTCCAGCGCCGGGCCGGCCGGGAGCTCGGATCACGCACGGCGGTGGCTGACTCCAAGCAGACCCTGCTCTGCACGTATTTGTCGGCAGTCCTGCTCGCGGGTTTGGTGCTGAACAGCACCCTTGGCTGGTGGTGGGCCGACGCCGGCGCTGCGCTGGTCATCGCCGCGATCGCCCTCCGGGAGGGCATCAACGCCTGGCGCGGCGACATCTGCTGCACGGTCCCCCACACGGCGGCAGACACCCTTCCGACGGCCACGGAGCCGGCCTGCTGTGACGGATGCGGTGCCGATTCAGCACCTCCAAAGGCGCTCTTCCTACCTGAGGTGGGGGTGGGACAGTCCGCCGCCGATGAGCAGCATGCGTAGTCGGTAGTGCTTCCGGTTGCGGAAGCCGCGGTGTCAGCAGCACTCATCTGGCACAGCGGTTCAAGGAGCTCGTCGCCGCTGCCGGCCGCTTGATTTCTTACTGGAGCGACAGCTCGCGGCACGCTAATGTGGGGGCACCCCAAAGCAGAGGAGTGCCCCGTGGGCAAGGTGGTCATGTACAGCTCGGTGTCGGTGGACGGCTTCATCGCGGACGAGAATGACCAGCCCGGACCGCTGTTCGACTGGTTGTCCAACGGTGACGTCCCGTTGGACGAGAGCGGCGAGGTGAAGGTGTCCCAGGCCTCCTACGACTACACCCGGCCGTACTGGGACCAGATCGGGGCGACCCTCGTCGGCCGCCACGTCTTCGACCTGACGGACGGCTGGGACGGGAAACCCCCGAGCGGGATCGATCACGTGGTCGTCGTGACGCACCGGCCGCAGCCCGAGGGCTGGGACCCCGAGGCGCCGTTTCACTTCGTCGACGGCGTCGAGGCAGCCATGGCCAAGGCGCAAGAGCTTGCGGGTGACCGCATCGTCGAGGTCGCCGCTGGTGATGTCGGTGGCCAGATGCTTGCCGCGGGCCTGGTCGACGAGGTGCGCATGGACGTCGTACCCGTCGTGTTCGGGTCCGGCAAGCGCTACTTCGGGTCGGTCCACGCACAGCACCTGCTGGAGGATCCCGACGTGGTGATTCAGGGCAACCGGGTGCTTCACCTGCGCTATCGGGTGCGCCGTTGAGGTCCACGCCGTGTGCCACGACCCAGCAGGACGTGGAAGAACTTCCAAAGGCCGCCGTCCAACATCCATGACAAAAAGAAGGCCCCCGTTCAGGAAAATCTGAACGGGGGCCTTCCTGGCTGCCGGGTCAGCGGGTGATCAGTGCCGGGTTGGCCTGCTGGCAAACGGTGTCGCCGGCTGTCTGGTTGACGATGTCCTTGGGCAGCTGCGGGGCAGCGGCGGCGGCGGTCGGCGTCCCGTTCGCGAAGTCACTGCCCAGGTAGACCTGGACACCGGCAACTCCGGCGGCCGGGAGCACCCGGTCCGGCGCCACACCGAGCAGGGCCGCGACGTCCCCGGCCACGTCAGCGTAATCCGCACCGTAGTAGACCGCCGTCGCGGCGACGGGCGGAGCAGACCACTGGCCCACCTGGGTGAAGCCGGCGCCCTTGATGGCCTGCATGATCTCCTGGGTCCGGGCCGGAACACCCGAGCCGTTGGCCACAGTGACGGGCTGCAGGGTCTTGTCATAGGCCGGGGCGGTGGGGCTGGGCGTCGGCGTGGCGCTGGCGCTCGGGGAAGCGCTCGGCTTCGCGGTCGGATCCGTCAGGTCCACGTCGTTGCGCATGGCGGCGAACAGCTGGGATGCCGCGGGCTCGGCCAGCTGCAGCCGGTTGATGTCCGTTTCGGCCGGGACTGTCGGCGTGGCCACGAAGGCTACCTTGCCGACGTCGATGTTCTTGAGCCGGTTGCCCACGGTCAGCAGCGTCGGCACCGAGGCCAGGCCGTCGTCGATGGTCAGGTTCTTGGTGATCGCGTCCGCGATGCCGAGCATCCGGGCCGGGTTGGTGAGGGTGCCGTCGTCCTTGATTTTCCGGGTCAGCGCGGACAGGAAGCCCTGCTGGGCCTTGATCCGGCCGAGGTCGCCGCCGTCGCCGAAGGCGTGCCGGGTGCGCACGAACGACAATGCCTGCTCGCCCTGGACAGTGGAGGTGCCCTTGGGCAGGCGCAGCTTAGAGTCGGGGTCATACACGGCGTCGCTGACACACACTGACACGCCGCCCACGGCGTTGGAGAGTTCCTTGACGGCGTTGAAGTCGGCCATCATGAAGTGGTCGATCTCCAGGCCAGTGAGCTTGTTGACGGTGTCCACGGCGCAGCCGATGCCGGCCTCGGACATCGCCGAGTTAATCATGACGCCGGTCTGGGCCGGGTACTCCTTGTTGGTTTTCGGGTCCTTGCACTTGGGGATGTCGACCAGCAGGTCGCGGGGGAAGCTGACGACGTTGACCCGCTTGTTGTCCGCGGAGATGTCCATCAGCATCATCACGTCCGAGTGCCCATATCCGGTCGCGTCATCGCTGGTGCCGTACTGCGAGTTCTTCCCGTCGCGCGTGTCCGAGCCGAGGATCAGGATCTGCATCCGGTCCGTCGAATCGTTCACGGCACCCTCGGTCTTGATGCTGCCGGCGCTCAGTGGGGCCTTGGTGAGGTTGCCCTGGAGCCGGATGGTCCAGTAGGCGCCAAAAGCGATCACGCCGACCAAGAGCACGGCCACCACCCCCGTGAAGACTTTCAGCCAGGTGGGGGTCCGGCGGGCGGAGCCGAGGTGGCGGCCCGGACCAACGGCGGGATCGGCCGTGTGCCGGGCAGCGGCTGTTGACCGGGCCGGCGGGGCGGATCCGTCGGCACGGTTGTCACGGGGTCGAACCACTTGTTGAGCCTTCCTAAACGAACGGGGAGTCAGCCCATTTTAGAGTCCGAATCTGAGAAAACGCCGATGGCCCTCTCTTGGGAGCGGCGGGAACGGCCAACGGTCAAAATAGCGGCCTAAGAACAGCGCGTCTCAGAAGCCCAGTTTGACGAGCTGCTTCGGGTCGCGCTGCCAGTCCTTAGCGACCTTGACGTGCAGGTCAAGGTAGATCCGGGCACCGAGCAGCGCCTCGATCGCCTTGCGCGCGTTGGTGCCGACCTCGCGGAGCCGGGCGCCGCCCTTGCCGATGATGATGGCCTTCTGGGAAGGCCGCTCGACGTACAGGTTGACGCGGACGTCCAGGAACGGGCGGTCCTCGGGCCGGCCTTCCCGCGGAACGATCTCATCGACGACGACGGCCAGGGAGTGCGGCAATTCGTCGCGGACGCCTTCGAGGGCCGCTTCCCGGATGAGTTCGGCGATCATCACCGCTTCCGGCTCGTCCGTCAGGTGACCGTCCGGATACAGCGGCGGCGACGCCGGCATGTGACCGATCAGGACGTCGGCAAGGGTGTCGACCTGGAAACCGTCCGTGGCGGAGACCGGGACGATGTCCTTCCAGCCGTCCTCGCCAAGGACCTCGCGGCCCAGGGAGGCGACGGCGAGCAACTGCTCGGTGAGGGCCTGCCGGTCGACGGTGTCGGCCTTGGTCACGATCGCGATGATGGGCTTGTTGGGGATGGCGGCGAGCTGGGCGGCAATGAACTTGTCCCCCGGGCCGATTTTCTCGTTGGCCGGCAGGCAGAAGCCGATCGCGTCGACCTCGGCGAGGGTATCGGCGACCAGTTCGTTCAGCCGCTTCCCCAGCAGCGTGCGCGGGCGGTGCAGGCCCGGGGTGTCAACGAGGATCAACTGGGCGTCGTCCCGGTGCACGATGCCACGGATTGTGTGGCGCGTGGTCTGGGGCTTGGCCGAGGTGATCGCGACTTTTTGGCCGACCAGGGCGTTGGTGAGGGTGGACTTGCCCGCATTGGGCCGTCCGACCAGCACCGAGAAACCGGCGCGGTAGCCGCCGTAGGCTGCGTCGCCGTCGGACTTATTCTGCTTGCTCACGTGAGACTCCCTGTTGGATTGGTGCGGCCTCGTCGAGAAGGTCTTCAAGGTCAGTTTGTTCTTTTGCTACGGCGGCCGCAATGATGTGGCTGACGCGGTTCCGCCGGCCCTCCAGCCTGTCGGCGCGGAGGGACAGTCCGTGGACCTGGACGGTGCTGCCGACAATCGGCACCCGCCCGAGGGCCTTGGCCAGCAGGCCGCCCACGGTGTCTACTTCGTCGTCGTCGAGCTCGAGGTCGAAGAGTTCGCCGAGGTCATCGATGCTCATGCGGGCGCTGACCCGGTAGCTTCCGTCCCCCAGTGCCACGGCCTCGGCGCTTTCGGTGTCGTATTCGTCCACGATTTCGCCGACGATCTCCTCGATGAGGTCCTCGAGCGTGACCAGCCCCGCCGTTCCGCCATATTCGTCGATGACGATCGCAACGTGCGTGGATTCCTTCTGGAGTTCGCGGAGCAGGTCGCTGACGAGCTTCGAGTCCGGCACGTAGCGCACCTCGCGGGCCACCTCGTCCACCACCGGCGGTTCCTCGTGCGGGCCGAGGTTGTGGAGCGAGGCGGCGACGTCCTTCAGGTACACAATGCCCAGGATCTGGTCCGTGTTTTCGCCGATGACCGGAATCCGCGAGTACCCGGAGCGCAGGAACAGCGACATCGCCCGGTGCAGGCTGGATCCGGAGTCGATCGTGAGGATGTCGGTCCTGGGCACCATAACGGAGCGGACCAGGGTGTCCCCGAAGTCGAAGACCGACTGGATCAGCTCGGCCTCGTTGTCCTCGATCACGTCGGACTCGGTGGCCCGGTCCACGAGTTCGCGGAATTCTTCCTCGCTGAAGAACGCCTCGCTGTCGGCCGGCGCGCCGGGAGCTACGACGCTGCCGAGCCGCACCAGCCAGCCCGGAATCGGGCCGAGCACGGCGTAGAGGGACCGGACGAGCGGGGCGCTGAACCGGACCAGGGCGGCGGAGTGGACCCGGCCGAGCTGCCGCGGGGACACCCCCACGATCACGAAGCCGAGCAGCGCCATGATGCCGGTGGCCGCCAGCCCGGCCAGCCAGACGTTGTCCAGCATGCTGTAAAGGAGCACGGTCACGGCGACGGCGGCGGCCATCTCGAACCAGACCCGCCAGAACCGCAGGGCGCGCATGTGCCCCACGGGCTGGGCCAGGATGCGTTTGAGTGAGGTGCCTCTGCTGTTCAGGACCGCCTGCTCGGCGTCGTGCCGGGGCAGGAAGTTGAACGCGGACTCGGCAGCGGTCAGCACTGCGGCAAAGCTAAGGAACACCAGCGCCATGCCGGCAAGGATCAGTGGGGTCACTGAACCGTCTCGGACGGGGCCGCTTTGCCGGTGAAGGCGGTCAGGAGTTCGCGCTGCAGCCCGAACATCTCTTCCTTCTCTTCCGGCTCGGCGTGGTCATAACCCAGCAGGTGCAGGATGCCGTGCGTGGTCAGCAGCAGCATCTCGTCCTGGGTGGAGTGGCCGGCGTTGCGGGCCTGGACCTCGGCCACCTGGGGGCAGATGGCGATGTCGCCGAGCATGCCCTGCGGCGTCGGCTTGTCCGGCGTGCCCGGGGTCAGCTCGTCCATGGGGACGGAGAGGACGTCGGTGGAGCCTGGCTCGTCCATCAGTTCGAGGTGCAGCTTTTCCATGGCCGGTTCGTCCACGAGCAGGATGGACAGCTCCGCCTGCGGGTGGATGTAAAGGCTTTCGAAGATGAAACGCGACAGCGCCACGAGCCCGGCCTCGTCCACGACGACGCCGGATTCGTTGTTGACCTCAATGCTCATGCGTGTTCTCCCCGCGTTTCCCGGGCAACGGAGTGCTTGACCCGGTTCCTTTGGACTTCGTCCCAGATGCTGTAGGCGTTGACGATATCCCCCACCAGGCGGTGCCGGACGACGTCGGAGGCATCCAGGATCGAGAAGTTGACGTCCTCGATCCCCTGCAGGATCTCCTCGACAATCCTGAGCCCCGAGCGGGTGCCGAAGGGCAGGTCCACCTGGGTGATGTCACCGGTGACCACCATCTTGGAGCCGAAGCCCAGACGGGTCAGGAACATCTTCATCTGTTCCGGCGTGGTGTTCTGCGCCTCATCGAGGATGATGAAGGCATCGTTAAGCGTACGGCCCCGCATGTAGGCCAGCGGGGCGACCTCGATGGTGCCGGCGGCCATGAGGCGGGGAATGGATTCGGGGTCCATCATGTCGTGCAGGGCGTCGTACAGGGGCCGCAGATAGGGGTCGATCTTGTCGCTCAGGGTGCCCGGCAGGAAGCCGAGCCGCTCCCCCGCCTCGACAGCAGGACGGGTCAGGATGATGCGGCTGACTTCCTTCTGCTGCAGGGCCTGGACGGCCTTGGCCATTGCCAGGTAGGTCTTGCCGGTACCGGCCGGACCGATCCCGAAGATCACGGTGTTGGCGTCGATCGCGTCCACATAGTTCTTCTGGTTCAGCGTCTTGGGTCGGATGGTCTTCCCGCGGGTGGAGAGGATGTTGGTGGTCAGCACTTCCACGGGGTTCTGCAGCGACTGGCTGCGCAGCAGGGAGACGAGCTGCTGCAGCACGGCCGGGGTGATGACGGTGCCTCGGGCCACCAGCCCGCGCACCTCGTTGAGCAGCCGCATGATGCGCGGCACGTCGGCGGCAGGACCGCTGATCGCGAGCTCGTTGCCCCGGACGTGGAAATCGACGGCGGGGAACTGGTTTTCGATGAACCTTAAGGCTTCGTCATGGCTGCCCAGCGACTGGACCATCTGCTCTGAGTCGTCGAACAAGACCACCTCCGTCCGCAGCCCTGGTAGGGAGTGGGGAAATTCCCCTGCGGTGCGTTCTCGGGCGCTGAACCGGGCCTTGCCGTTCGCTGCTTCAGTCATGGTGTTGGCCCGCGGGCCTCTGGTCCCCTCCAGTATGAATATGGTCTGTCGCCGTGATCCGTGCCGACGGCGGTTCGCACCGCCCGCGGCCAGGGTCTACGGGTGCTTCCATCTTACGCCAGCGCGGCGCGGCCGACGCCGGAGGGCAGCCGGCGCCGGCTGTTACGGGTAGGCGTTTCCGAAGACGACCCACCCCTCCAGCCAGTGGGCGCCTGTTGCCGGGCACGGCTGTTCCGCTTTGCCGGGTTCCCGCTCCGGCTTCGGCTCCCGCTCCGGCTTCGGTTCCGCCTTCGGTTCCGACACGGTCAGGCCGCGCTCTCCAGCGCGCCGGCGCGGGACCCGACGCCGGCGTAGCGTCCCTTGTAGAAGAGCAGGGGCTCAGCGTCGGGGCGGGCGCCCAGGGCGCGGACGGCGCCGACGACGATCGTGTGGTCGCCGCCGTCGTACTCCTGGTGGAGTTCGCAATCCACCCAGGCCAGGGCGTTATCCAGGACGGGGTTGCCCAGCGGCGAGGGCGAATGGCCGACGCCGGCGAACTTGTCCGTCCCCGAGCGCGCGAACTGCCCCGCCAGATGCTGGTGCTCTGCGGCCAGGATGTTCACGGTAAACCGTCCCGCCGCACGCAGCAGCGGCCAGGTGCTCGATGTCCGTGCGGGGCTGAAAGTGACCAGGGCCGGCTCCAGGGACAGGGAGGCGAAGGACTGGCATGTGAAACCGGCCGGCCCGTGCTGGGTTGCTGCGGTGATCACCGTCAGGCCGGTGGCGAAGTGTCCGAGAATGTGGCGGAGTGCCTTCGGGCTGGGGTCAGAATGTTCCGTCATGGCGGGTCCTTTCGAGCGCTGGTAGCCCCAATCAACCACCGTAGACGCGGGTTCCCAAGCCCGGCCGCAACGCACAGTCGCGCAACGACACAACGCGTCACGGACCCGTTGCATGACGTAAGAATTCGGCACCGGGAGTTCCCCGGCCATGGCCGTTAGGCTCGGTTGATGGCAAACCAGGAAAATTTGATGGACGTCAGATCCGCGTACGACACAGTGGCCGAGACCTATTCAGCGGTTATCCCGGATACCAGTTTCGAGGCCCCGCTGGATATGGCCATGATGGACCACTTCATCGCCCACATGCGCGGCACGGCGGACCGGACGGTGATCGACGTCGGATGCGGTGCCGGACGAATGAGCAGTTATCTCGGCCAGGCGGGGCTGAACGTCAGCGGAGTCGACCTGTCGCCCGAAATGGTCCGGATCGCGCAACAACTGCATCCCGGGCTGTCGTTCGAGTTGGGAGAGCTGACGGACCTGCCCCAAGCGGACGCAGCTGCGGACGGCGTCCTCGCCTGGTATTCGATCATCCACTCTCCCCCGACGGCGCTGCCGGCGATCGCGCGCGAGTTCTGGAGGGCGCTCCGCCCTGGCGGTTCGGCGCTCGTCGCCTTCCACGCCGGCAGCGGCCACCGCACGATTGACCGTGCCTACGGACACGACGTCCAGCTCCGGGCGGAACTGCACGCACCCGAAGAGGTGGCGCTCCGGTTCACCGAACAAGGCTTTGTGATGCGCGCCCAGTTGGTGCGTTCACCGAGGGCCAAGGAAAAACATCCACAGGCCGCCATCCTCGTCGACAAACCCTTCGTGTCTTCAACACTTAGTCCCTCATAGCGGACGTTGGCGTGTTCGCAGGGTCGAACCAGCGGTGAACTGCTCTTCACGGGAGTAGTCGAGATAGTGCTTGAGGGACGGATCGCCGGTTCCCGGCATGGCTCCGGCCGCTGCCGCCTTCACCAGCCAGTCCACCTGATGCGGGATGGTCTGAGCGTATGTCCCAACAGGTTCATAGGCGAGGTCAAGGGAGGCCTTGGTGCTCAGTACCAGCGGAGGCCGGAAATCCCACGGATGGTCACCGAGGCCCGTGGGTGCGCTGTCATCCAGAAGCACCTCTTCCCAGTGGTGGCCCAGGTAGCGGGCAATTGCTGCGGCGATCTGCCGGGCATTCGGCGCATCTGGATCGGCGCTGTTGAGGATTCGTGCCGCGGGCACGGCGGCAACCCGTTCCACGAGGGCCGCCGTGTTCACCGCTGCCGTCGTGTGGTCCGCGCCCTGCCCAGCATGGGCCAGGAACACGGCCCGGCGCCGGTCGAGCACCCGTTTGACGAACATCCATTCCCGGGGCAGGGCCGCGCCCTCACCATGTACCTTGGACGCCCGGATCACCGTCACGGGATGGCCGCTGCCCAGGAGGGTGTTCTCTGCAGCCACCTTGTTGGCGCCATAGCCTTCCCGGGATTGGTAGTCCCCGGTTCCCGGCCGCATGGTCGGATTGTTCTCGAGGATCGGCGCATCAAAGCGGGGCGCTACCTCGGAATTGACGTGGTTGCCGGCGGCGTCAACGTACACAGCCTTGCTCGAGAGCATGACGGCAGAGGTCACCGCGGCCAGGTGCGGCAGGAGTTGCCGGGCGTCGGCCTCGGTGTAGCACACCGCGTCCACGAGGAGATCGGCACCACCGGCCATCACCCCGGCCAGTGCGGCGTCGTCACGACGTTCGGCGGCGATAAATCGGGCACCGGCGGCAGCCAGGTCAGCCGGCATCTTGGTCCGGTCCCGGCCCGTCACGTCCACGGCCCAGCCGGCACGGAACAGCCGCCACGCAATCGCGCGGCCGAGAACGCCAGTGCCTCCAAGGATCACAGCCCGTTTCATTTGTCCGACTCTAACGGACGGGTGCGTCAGGCGAAGGCGATGCCGGGACCAAGAAGCCTCGGGTATTTCCACTCCTTGGAGAGCGCGGGAACCGCGGCGGCCGTGCGGGGAAGCCGGACGACGAGCCGGTCACCGAGCGTGAGCATGACGTTGTCCGTCCCGCTGGATGACACCGGCTTCAGACGGAGCCCGGCCCACCCCGGAAACTGATCCGCGATCATGAGGCCGACCTGGTTTGTGTCGATGTCAGGCTCAGCGTCGTGCCGCTTCTTCGAGGTCGCCCTGCGGACCTTCAGTGGGAGGCGGGCGCCCCGCCAAAGTAGGGTACTTCCATGTTCATCATTCGCGAAGGGCGCCCAGACGATGTGCCCAGCCTTGCGACGCTAAGGGCCACGTGGGCGGCGGAACAGGACCCCGCGCCCATGGACGATCCCACCTTCGACGCCGTCTTCATGGAGTGGATGAATGCCAGTCCCCGAAAGTTCTTTGTGGCCGACTACGGCGGCGAACTCGTCGGGATGCTCAACCTGATGATTTTCGAGCGGATGCCCAAACCCGGAACGGAATCGTCCCGGTGGGTCTATCTGGGCAACGCCTACGTGCTCCCGGAGTTTCGGAACGCCGGAATCGGAGGCCGGCTCGTGGAGGCATCGATCCAGTTCGCGCAAGGCATCAAGGCCGTACGGATGGTGCTTTCCCCCTCCGATGCATCACGCGGCTTTTATGCACGGCTTGGTTTCGAACCGGCCGCGGAATTGAACATTCTCAGGTTTTGACCCACGGCCCGCCAGGCCGCTGCGCCGGCTCCGGCATGATGGACACATGGAATTGCAGACTGATCGTCTCCTGCTGCGCGAGTACACCCTGGATGATTTCGCTGCGGTACATTCATTCGCTTCCGACTTGAGGATCGCCGAATACGTGGACTGGGGACCGAATACAACCGGCGAAACGCTGGAATTCCTTAAAATGTGCTCGGCGGCGCAACGCGGTTCGAACCGGACGAACTTCACTCTTGCTGTCACTTTTCCCAGGGGCGAACCCTTTGGTTCTGTCGGACTCGGCATTGATCGTGGCCGGGGCGAGCTGGGGTACGTGATTGATGCTGACCACTGGGGGCACGGATATGCCACTGAGGCCGCAGCCGCCCTCCTCAGGTTCGGCCAGGAAACCCTCAGGCTGCGGGACATTACCGCAACCTGCAGACCTGAAAACACCGCTTCGGCAAAAGTGCTGGAAAAGATCGGAATGGTCCAGATCGGGTCGCGGAGGGCGGACAAACTCATTCGTGGACAGTGGCGTGATTCTCTCGTCTTTTCAGCGGTCGGCACCAGCTGATAACGCACGAACGGCGAGTGACCTCCGCCGGTGTTCAGCGTGGCCCCTGCCCGGCTAAATGTCGGAGCGGACCATCCGTATTTCAGGTAGTTCCTCCCACTCGGGTGAAAGCAACTTACGCGTCCCATCGGGCTGAAAACCGTTCTTGACGTAAAAGGCCTGAGCGCGCACGTTGGCCTCAAGGACCCACAGGTAGGCGGGTAAATCGCCGAGGGCGGCCTTCAACAGGGCGACACCGAGCCCAGTGCCATGGGTGCGCCTCAGAGTGTAAATGGAGTAAAGCTCAAGTTCGCCGGGCAGGTCATCGTCACGCCCCGTGCCTGCGTCGGCAAATCCAACTATTTCATTGCTCTCGTCCATGGCGATGATTCGCGGCTGGGCGCTGTCCAGATACGGCCGGCGTTTTTCCACGCGCAGCGGCATGCTGGCACGGCGCGCATCGAAGAACGCCGGGGACAAAAGGTGCCCGTAGCATTCCTCATGGGCCAGGGTGTGCATCCTAACCACGGCATCAGCGTCCTCGACCGCGGCCTGGCGGATCTGATATTCCATCGTCCCAGCCTAACTTTGACTTGAGGGCTTCCCAGGGTCATTTTGCAGCCGGCCGGCGGAACGCCGCACCGGGGAGGAAGCGACGCCGTCACCAGCCGCCGCGTGTCGGCGTATGTCCCTTTCGGGCATCGTCGGGCATTGCCATTTCGGCCCGCAGGCCCAGGAGCCGGATCGGACGGTCTGCTTCGATTCCGGCTGCGAGGTCCAACGCCTCCGCGAGGATTTCGTCCCGGTCGAATGTCTCGGGAAGCTTCCTCGCGTGGGTCTTGGTGACGAACGGCGCGTACCGGACCTTGAGGGTCAGCCCAACCACGGGCCGACCTTCGGCCACAACATCCTCCAGGACGCGCGCTGTCAGCTCCCTCACGGCGTCGTCGACCTGGGCGGGTTCGGTCAGGTCGCGCTGGAAGGTGGTCTCCCGGCTATGCCCGCGGGCAACCCACGGGGTATCGTCCACAACGCTGGCGCCGTCCCCGCGTCCGAGCTCCGCGTACCAAGGTCCCATCCTGGGGCCGAACTCCGGGACCAGGTCCCGGGGGTCGGACGCGGCTAGCTCGGCCACTGTGTTGATGCCGAGTTTGGCCAGCCTGCCCGACACCTTGGTTCCGACGCCCCAGAGCTCCTTGGTGGGCCGACTGCCCATGACGTCGAGCCAGTTCGCGGCAGTGAGACGGAAGACGCCGGCCGGCTTGCCGAAACCGGTGGCGACCTTGGCTCGTACCAGGGTGTCGCCGATGCCCACGCTGCAGTGAAGCTGCGTTCGCTCCAGGACAGCGGCCTGCACCTGCCGGGCGTAGGCTTCCGGATTCTCTGTCTCGGTGCCTACAAAAGCTTCATCCCACCCCAGCACCTGCACTGTGGCGCCGGGCTGCGCGCGCAGGGTAGCCATGACCGTTTCGGACGCCGCGAGGTAAGCCTCCTGATCGACGGGCAGGATCACAGCATCGGGCACTTTCCGGGCCGCAATGCGTAAGGGCATTCCGGAACCCACGCCGAATGCCCTCGCTTCGTAGGATGCCGTCGACACCACGGCGCGTTCCGTGGGGTCGCCCCGACCGCCGACAATGATCGGCTTGCCAGCAAGCTCCGGCCGCCGGAGCACTTCAACCGCCGCGATGAACTGGTCGAGATCGACGTGCAGCACCCATGGGATTCCGCTCACGCCACCAGTGTGCCCTAAACATCCCTTGCAAGCATCGGCCCTCCACCAAGCCTGGCCGGACTCGCCGTCGTCGACGCGCCCTCCCGTGACGAAGCATTGGAGCGGGCCGCCAAGATCGCCGCCGCTTGCCGCTGTGCGCGGGAGGTCCGCGGGTTCGTGCCTGACCCCACGGGATAATTTGTGTGCTGGATGCCCCCGTGATCGACTGATGCGATGACCCACCGCATTGCCGTCGGCGTACTCTTCGGGCCACGAGGCGTTCTGATGTACCGCCGGGTCCCGACATCGAAATGGTACCCGGGTATGTGGGACTTCCCGGGCGGCCACATCGAGGACGGCGAATCAGCCGGCGAGGCGCTGGCCAGGGAGCTCCTCGAAGAAATCGCAGTCAACGTCGTCCCGCCTACGAACGCTCCCACGTTTAGGGTCCAGGACAACGAGGGCTCACCTGAGGGGTTGGCGCTCTCGGGGTGGGTCCTGGAAATGTGGACCGGCGATCCTGCCAACTTGGCCAGGGATGAGCACTCCGAAATACGCTGGTTCAGCCCTAACGATGCCCTCGGACTGGACCTCGCGCACGCCCATTACACCGAAGTACTTCAACACCTTTGAAGTTTAAGAAACGGCGGCGCCTGAAGAGGACAGACTTACACGCATTCTGATAAAGGCCGGCCCGCGGATGGGTTCTGATAGGTGTCGGCCTTCGGAGCACCTTGGCATATGGAACCAGACCGTCCGGCTCGAGGAAACGCGTGCCGGGTGCGCATCGGGGGTATAGTCGGCGCATGCAACTTTCGCGTCGATTTATATGCCCCCGGCCGGTCCCCGGCCGCGAGGGCTCTGAGGCGCGCGCCTAGGTCCTGGCGCCGGGTTTGAGTCGGGGGAAGTCAACCCACCACTCGAAATCCGAAAACAAGGACCGGCAATGCCCTCATATCTCAGTCCCTCCGAGCTCCACGACGCTTTGACCATCCGCGATCTTTCAGATCCGGACGGCGGGCCCCATGCAATGCAGCCGCTGTTGCAGGGCATCCTCGACGCGCTCAGCCGCGAATGGAGAGTGCCACAACGAATCGTCCGCCACAGCCCGCTGGTGAGCGTGGCCGACAATTACGACCGCTTGGGGTTCAAGGAATCAGATGTGACGCGGGATCAAAGGTATTCCCGCTATCTAAGCCCGACGGTCATGCTCCGAAGCCACACGTCGGCTTCCATCCCGCAGCTGCTGCGTGCACTGCACGCGGACCAATCCATGGACGAGCTCTGGGCGGTCCCAGGTCTGGTCTACCGGCGCGATTGCATCGACCGCACCCATGTGGGAACTCCCCACCAGGTCGACCTATGGCGCGTCAGCTCACGGGGGCAACTCGACGCCGGCAACCTGCAGGAAATGGTCGGATCGCTGGTGCAGGCGGTGCTTCCAGGAGCACCCTGGCGCGCAGTTCCGGCAGATCACCCCTACACCGAAGAAGGCTTGCAGGTCGATGTCCTCGCGGACGGGGAGTGGCTCGAACTCGCCGAGTGCGGGCTCATCGCGCCGCATCTGTTCTCCGGGGCCGGCCTGGATCCCACCAAGTGGTCGGGACTGGCTCTGGGCATGGGATTGGACCGCGCCCTCATGCTCCGCAAGGGCATCCCCGACATCAGGCTGCTTCGGTCCACAGACCAGAAGATGGACCAGCAGATGCTGGACCTGTCCCGGTGGAATCCAGTTTCCCAGATGCCCTCCATCCGCCGGGACATCTCCATCGTCATTCCCGCTGACCTGGATACCGAAGTGCTTGGAGACCGGGTGCGAACAGCGTTGGGCGCAAAGGCCGACGATCTGGAAAGTGTCGAACTCCTGGCCCTGACGCCCTGCGCTGACCTCCCCGCAGCGGCGAGGAAACGACTCCGCCTCAGCGATGGGCAGGCCAATGCACTGATACGCCTGGTGCTGCGTCCCCTCGCCCGGACCATGACAGACCCGGAGGCGAATCGGATCCGGGACGACGTCTACCTGGCCCTGCACGAGGGGCCCGTCAAGGAACTCATCGCAGGATAGTGCCTGCCGTGCCAGTTCACCATCGGGCTGCTGGCACGGCAGGCATGGAGACGCGGCCGGACCATGTCAGTGCCAGGAACCACAAGCGGACGCCATTAGGTATCAACTTTGTATCGGCCTCATATCGTTCCCGTTGCAGTTCCGGCGCCAAGGCCCAAACCCGGCTGCCGCGCCGCGCCCGTGTGCCATGCTGGAATCCGGCTGTCCCGGGATCGCCGGGCCGGTCTCCGGCCGGTGAGGGATGGGGCGGCCGTCGACGGCCGACGACGGCTACAAACGGATCATCACCGCGGAACGCGGGGCGTACGACGAAGGGACAGCGGCATCAGGAAGCGTGGAGTTCAGCAGCCATCGGCGGGGCGCGTCCGCCGCGTCGCGCTGGCGTTGGCGCTGCCTGCCGTGCTCGTCCTGTCCGGCTGCGTGGCGACGCCGCAGAGCGGCATCACGAATTCCAGCAGCCCATCAGAGCTCATTCCCGCCCCGGCGTCGGGCGCCCCCACCACGAGCGCACCGCTGGAGACTGCCCAGACGTCGAACAAGGCTCCGGTGTATTGGATCGGCCGTGGCAATGACAACGCGTTTCTCTACCGCGAGTTCCGCGACGTTCCGGATCAGGACAATCCCGTCACCCGCGCCCTGCGGGTCATGATGTCGCAGAAGCCACTGGACCCGGATTTTTTCACGCCCTGGCAAAATCCGAAGAAGCTGGCGACGTCGATTTCCGGCAAGAACGTCATCACGGTGGATGTCTCCGCTGATGCCTTCAACAGCAACGTGGATGCGGCCATGGCCGAGCGCGCCATCCAGCAGCTCGTCTACACGGCGACAGCTGCCGCGGCCAGCGCCGGCCTCATCGATGCCGGACAGCAGGTCCAGGTGGTTGTGCTGGTGGACGGTCACACCGACTACGTCGCCTTCAACCATGTCCGCCTGGGCGAGCCGACCTCCCGCAGCGCCGGGATGGTGGCACCAGTGTGGATCATTGATCCGCAGGAGGGCACGTCCGTGGCCGACGGTTCGGTCAAGATCAGCGGCCGCAGCACCGTCCAGGGCGGGAAGCTCCGCTGGGCGATCCTCAAGGTCGACGGCGACGGCGACAACGCCAAGACCGCGTATCTCAACGGCAGCGCCACCGCCTCCGCCGATGCAGCCCGGCCCGGGCTGTTCACCTTGTCCGTGAACCTCGGCCCGGGCAATTACGAGGTCCGGGTGTCCCAGGTGGACGCATCCGACAGCGCCAAGGAAGTATTCCAGGACACCCGCGGGTTCACGGTCAAGTAGCCGTCACCTCAACAAGGCATCACGTCACCTGCGGCGGCGGCTGCCGCAGGTCACCAGCGGCCGAGGATGTCACTGGCCAGCACAGTGGCGGCGGGCCCGGCCGTGGACGAACGCAGCACATGGTGCCCCAAAAGGGCCGTAACTGCGCCGGCGTCGCAAAGCCGGGTCACCTCCCGCGGGCTGATGCCGCCTTCCGGACCCACGATCAGCAGGACCTCACGGGATCCGGCATCATCTGCCACAACATCGCCGGGCCCGACACTTTCCAGCCAGGCCTCGAGTACCTGCCGCAGCGGGCGCACGGCGTCTTCGTGCAGGATGACGGCGAGGTCTGCCGCCGTTACGGCCGCCTGCAACCCGGCGCCGTCGACGGCGGCCCGGACCTCGGGAATCCATGCCCGGCGCGCCTGTTTGGCGGCTGCCGTCACCACCGACTGCCACTTGGCATGCGCCTTCGCGGCCCGCTCAGCCTTCCACCGCACAATGGACCGCTCGGCCTGCCAGGGAATGACGGCGTCGATGCCCAACTCGGTCGCGGTCTCGGCCGCCAGTTCATCGCGGTCGCCCTTCGCCAGGGCCTGGACCAGGACCAGCCGTGTTCCTGGCCGTGGTTCCTCAGCCAGGTCCACGCATTCGACGCTCAGCTCCCCGGCAGCGACGGCTGTCACGGTGCCGGTCAGGCGCTTGCCTGCGCCGTCCGCGATGTCGACGGCTTCGCCGACGCCGATCCGTTTGACGGTGACGGCGTGGCGGGCCTCGGTTCCCTCGAGGACGAAGGCCGAGCCGGGGACCTGCTGGTCCAGGGTGCCTGGGGCGGTGAAGAAGACCGGGTTACTCACCGCTACAGGTTACCGAGCCGGTCCCGCAGTTTGGCGAAGACGCCGCCGCTGGCCGCAAGCTTTCCTTCCGTGAGGTGCTCGCCACGGTGCTTGGCCAGCTGGCGGAGAAGTTCCTCCTGGACGTGATCGAGCTTGACCGGTGTTTCCACCTGCAGGTGCACCTTCAGATCGCCGCGGCCGTGGCCGCGCAGGTGCGTGACGCCAAGACCGCGAAGGGTGATGATCTCGCCGGACTGGGTGCCGGCCTTGACGTCGATCTCCTGCTGTCCGTCGAAGGTGTCGAGGGATATTTCGGTGCCGAGGGCGGCCGCCGTCATGGGAATGTTGAGGCTCGCGTGCAGGTCATCGCCCTCGCGCACGTAAGTGGCGTCGTTGTTGACCCTGATCTCCACGTACAGGTCCCCGGCGGGGCCGCCGGCAGGGCCGGCCTCGCCCTGGCCGGACAGCTGGATGCGGGTGCCGGTGGCCACGCCGGCCGGGACCTTGACGGTCAGCGAGCGGCGGCTGCGGATCCGGCCCTGGCCGCTGCATTCGTTGCACGGGTCCTTGATGACGGTGCCGAAGCCCTCGCAAGACCCGCAGGGGGCGGACGTCATGACCTGGCCCAGGATGGACCGCACGGCGCGCTGGACCTGACCGCTGCCGCCACAGATGTCGCAGCGGACCGGGTGGGTGCCCTCCCGGCAGCAGGATCCCTCGCAGGTGGGGCAGATGACGGCCGTGTCGACCTCGAGCTTTTTGTTCACGCCGAACACCGCATCGCGGAGGTCGATCCGGACGCTGATCAGCGCGTCCTGGCCGCGGCGGACCCGGGACGCCGGGCCGCCCTGGCCGCCACCGGCGCCGAAGAAGGTCTCGAAGATGTCCTGGAAGGCGAAGCCCTGGCCCGAGTAGCTGCCGCCGCCGAACCCGTTGTCGGTGCCGTTCTCGTTGCCGGTGGTGTCATAGACCCGGCGCTTCTGCGGATCGGAGAGGACCTCGTAGGCGTGCGTGACGGCCTTGAACCTGTCCGAGGCGTCCTCCCCGGGGTTCACGTCCGGGTGCAGGGTCCGGGCCAGTTTCCGGTAGGCCTTCTTGATCTCCTCCCCCGATGCGTCGCGGGAGACTCCAAGAACGTCGTAGTGGCTGCTCAAAGTGTGTATCTCTTCCTTGTTGTACTGCCTGTGGGGCACTGCCTGTGGGGCAAGAAGTCGTTTTCGGTCCCGGGCCTGTCAGGGCCCCAGGATCCTCGAAAGGTAGCGGGCCACCGCTCGGACGGCGGCCATGGTGGTGGGATAGTCCATCCGGGTGGGCCCAAGCACTCCGACCTTGGCCGTGGCGTCCGGCCCGTAGGCGGTGGCCACGACCGAGGCCTCGGCGAGACCGTCGTAGGGGTTTTCCCGGCCGATGCTGACGGTCACGCCGCGCGGGTCTTCGGCCATTTCGCTGAGCAGGCGGAGCATGACCACCTGTTCCTCGAGGGCCTCCAGCACGGGGCCGATGCTGAGCGGGAAGTCCACATTGGAGCGGGCCAGGTTGGCGGTGCCGGCCATGACCATGCGCTCTTCACGGCTGCTCGTGGCCAGGGCCTCAAGACCGCGGGCCAGCGCCTGGGCTGCTCCGCGCCGCGCGGGCGGGCCACCGGCAACGACGGCGGGCAGCAGCTGCGGCATCAGGCTCAGCGGCGTACCGGAGAGGCTGGCCAGAAAACTGCTCCGCAATTCCGACAGCGCGTCGTCGGGAATGTCCTGCCCGACGTCGATCACGCGCTGCTCCACCTTGCCCGTGTCAGCGATCAGAACAGCCAGCACTTTCCTGGGCGCCAGCAGCACGAACTCAATGTGCCGCACCCGGGCGCGGCTGAGCAGCGGATACTGCACGACGGCGACCTGGTTGGTCAGGTGCGAGAGGAGCCTCACGGTCCGGTCAAGGATGTCGTCGAGGTCCTCGGATCCTTCCAGCAGCGCCTGGATGGCCCGGCGCTCGGCCTGGGACAACGGCTTCACCGCTGAGATCTGGTCGACGAACAACCGGTAGCCCTTGTCAGTGGGGATCCGGCCTGCACTCGTGTGCGGTGCCGTGATCAGGCCCTCGTCTTCCAGCGCCGCCATGTCATTTCGGATCGTGGCGCTCGAGACGCCGAGATGGTGCCGTTCAACGAGCGCTTTGGAACCAACGGGCTCACGCGAATGGACGTAGTCCTCCACGATGGCGCGCAGCACTTCGAGTTTGCGCGGTTCGCTCACGCTCCACCTCCAATCGACTGTCCCGCAGCCGGTGCCACCCCCGCGTCCGGTCCGGGTCCACCAGTGGTGCACGGACGGCCCGCCACAGGACAAGGGTTAGCACTCGACATGCCTAAGTGCTAACCAGTCTAATATGAGTCGCCGCGTTGTTAGCATTGGATTCGCTCCAGGCGTGGCCCGCGGGAACGCGATTCCCGTCACGCCGGCGCCGAGACCGTGGCAGATGCTGCCGTTGCCGCGCCGTCGCGGTCCGGTTCCGGCCCCCGGAGAGTTCCACCGACCGCCGTACATTCCGAGTGCAAAGTAAGCGTGAAGAGATGTCGTACCAGAACTGGGGACCCCAGGACCTGTCCGCCCCCGCCAAGACCCAGTTGCCGGAAGTCCCGGTGGAACGCGGGATGGTCCTCGAGGAGGTCCAGTCCGGCTGGGTGGGCGCCGTAACCCGGGTGGAGAAGTCCGGCGGCATGCACGTGGTGGCGCTGGAGGACCGGCGGGGCAAGTCGCGGTCCTTCCGCCTCGGCTTCGGCTTCCTCTTGGACGGCCAGCCCATCCGCCTGATGCCGCCGGCCCCGAAAAAGACGGCACCGGCCGCCGGTGCCGGCCGCACGGCGTCGGGCTCGGTGCGGGTGGCCGGGCAGCGCGCACAGGTGGCCAAGGCCAGCCGCATCTGGGTGGAAGGAAAGCACGACGCCGAGCTGGTGGAGAAGGTCTGGGGCGATGACCTCCGGGTGGAGGGCATCGTCGTCGAGCCCCTGCACGGCATTGACGACCTCGCGGCCGCCGTGGCGGACTTCCGCCCGGGCCCTGGCCGGCGCCTCGGCGTGCTCGTAGACCACTTGGTGGCCGACTCCAAGGAGTCGCGGATCGCCGACGCCGTCATGGCCTCACCGGGCGCCGCAGGCAACGTCCTGATTGTGGGGCACCCCTACGTGGACGTGTGGCAGGCCATCCGGCCCTCGGTCCTGGGGATCGAGCAGTGGCCCGTGATCCCCCGCGGCACGGACTGGAAGACCGGGATCCTGATGGCTTTCGGGTGGCCCCACTCCACGAAGGAGGACATCGGCCTCGGCTGGCAGAAACTCCTGGGGGCTGTCCGCAGCTACGCTGATCTGGAGGCGTCGCTGCTTGGCCGCGTGGAAGAGGTCATTGACTTCCTCACCGTGCCCTAGTCCGCCGCGGCGGCCGCCCCTGATCTCCATTTCCTTGCCCGAGCAAGTATTCTTGAAACGGCGGCCGCGCTTCCAGCGCGGTCCCGGCTATTTCAGGCACAACCCAGGCAGCAACGCATCACCGCAATCCGAAGGGCTACACCGTGGCAGATAACGCACGCGAACACACGGGCAATCAGGCTGGCCATGGCCAGCCCCCGTACCATGGCGTTCCGGCAAACGCGCTGCCGCTGACGGCCAGCGAGGACCGCCAGTGGGCCACGCTCGCGCACTTCGGCGGCATCCTGGGCTGCGTGCCGTCGCTGCTGATCTACCTCATCTTCAAGGACCGCGGCCCGTTCACGGCACAGGAATCCAAGGAAGCCCTCAATTTCACGCTGCCGCCGACCCTGGCCGCGGTGCTGGCCAATCTGCTGGTCTTCATCCCGGTGGTGGGCAACCTCTTCGCCGTGCTCGCCACGGTGATCTGGATCGCCGTGACGTGCTTCTCGGTGGCCGCAGGCATCCACGTCAACCGCGGCCAGCCGCACCGCTACGAGTTCAACCTGCGCTGGATCAAATAGCCGGCCCGGACCCAAGCAAGAGAGCCGGCCGCCGCCCGTCAGGGCAACGGCCGGCTCTCTTTTGTGCGGCAGGGTGTTGTGGCCGCTGATGCGGGCAGCCAAGTCGTGGAAGTTTTGCCGGCAGACTAGTCCGGCAGGATCCTGCGGACGACGGCGTCGGCCAGCAGCCGGCCCTTAAGGGTGAGAATGAGCCTGCCTTTGAAAGCCGCCGCGGGGTCCACGAGGCCGTCCGCGATCAGCCCCGCCACAGCGTGCCTGCCGGTGTCCCCCAGGCCGCCGAGGCTTGGGATGTCGAGCCCGGAATTGAGCCGGGCCTCGAGCATGACCCGTTCCACGTTACGGGTTTCAGAGTTCAGCGTTTCGCGTCCGGCGGCGGGTGAGGCGCCGGCGCCGAGGCGGTTGGCGTAGGCGGTGGGGTGCTTGACGTTCCACCAGCGGACGCCGCCCACGTGCGAGTGCGCCCCCGGCCCGATGCCCCACCAGTCGTCCCCGCGCCAGTAAGCGAGGTTGTGCCGGCAGGCCTGTTCGGGGGTGCGGGACCAGTTGCTGACCTCGTACCAGTTGAGCCCGGCGGCGGAAATCAGTTCGTCGGCGAGTTCGTATTTGGCGGCGTGGTCGTCGTCGTCGATTTCCGGCACTTCGCCACGGCGGATCTGCGCGGCAAGCTTGGTGCCGTCTTCAACGATCAGGGCATAGGCGCTGATGTGGTCGGGGGCGTAGGACAGTGCGGTCTCGAGCGAGTAGCGCCAGTCAGCCAAGGATTCCCCCGGCGTGCCGTAGATCAGGTCAAGGCTGACCGCGAGTCCCGCCTGCCGTGCCCACTGCACCACCTCGGGCACCCGGCTGGGCGTGTGGGTGCGGTCCAGGACCTTCAGGACGTGCGGCACGGCCGACTGCATGCCGAACGAAACGCGGGTGAACCCGGCGTCGGCCAGCAGCTGCAGGGATGCGGGCGTGACGGAATCGGGGTTCGCCTCGGTGGTCACCTCGGCGCCGGGCTGCAGTCCCCAAGCGTCGATCGCGGCGCTGAGTATGCGCGCCAGGTCCTCCGCCGGCAGCAGGGTGGGAGTGCCGCCGCCGAAGAAGACCGTACTGAGGGGGCGGTCGGGCAGGCCGCTGCCCTTCAGGGCCGCGGCGGCGAACTCCACTTCCGCGATCGCGGTGGAGGCGTAGGCGTCCTGGGAGGCCCCGCCGCCCAGCTCCGTGGCGGTGTAGGTGTTGAAATCGCAGTACCCGCAGCGGACCGCGCAGAACGGGATGTGCACGTACAGCCCGAATGCGCGCTGATCGGCGCCCACGCCCGCCTGGGCGGGCAGCAGCCCGTCCGCCGGCGCCGGGTCGCCGAGGGGAAGAACGCTAGGCACGGGCCCGGCCTGCCGATACTGCAGCAACAATCATTACCTGCACCGTTACTTCTTGGCCTTGTCCTTGGACTCGTCCGTTGTCAGCGCGGCGATGAAAGCCTCCTGCGGCACCTCGACGCGGCCCACCATCTTCATGCGCTTCTTGCCTTCCTTCTGCTTTTCCAGCAGCTTGCGCTTTCGGGTGATGTCACCGCCGTAGCACTTGGCAAGGACGTCCTTGCGGATGGCGCGGATGCTTTCGCGGGCGATGATCCTGGAGCCGATGGCGGCCTGGATGGGCACCTCGAACTGCTGGCGCGGGATGAGTTCGCGCAGCTTGCCGGTCATCATCACGCCGTAGGCGTAGGCCTTGTCGCGGTGGGTGATGGCGGAGAACGCATCAACCTGTTCGCCCTGGAGCATGATGTCCACCTTGACCAGGTCGGCCACCTGCTCGCCGTCGGCCTTCCAGTCCAGTGACCCGTAGCCGCGGGTCTTGGATTTGAGGATGTCGAAGAAATCGAAGACGATTTCGGCCAGCGGCAGGCGGTAGCGGATTTCCACCCGGTCCTCGGAGAGGTAGTCCATGCCGCCCATGACGCCGCGCCGGCTCTGGCACAGCTCCATGATGGCGCCGACAAACTCGTTCGGCGCAAGGATGGTGGCGGACACCATCGGCTCACGGACCTCAGCGATCTTGCCGGTGGGGTATTCGCTGGGGTTCGTGACGTGGACGACCTTCTTGTCCTCCAGCGTGACCTCGTATTCCACGTTGGGCGCGGTGGAAATGAGGTCCAGGTTGTATTCGCGTTCGAGCCGCTCGCGGGTGATTTCCAGGTGCAGCAGGCCCAGGAATCCCACCCGGAAGCCGAAGCCCAGCGCGGCGGACGTTTCGGGCTCGTACACCAGTGCGGCGTCGTTGAGCATCAGCTTCTCCAGCGCATCGCGGAGCACCGGATAGTCCGTGCCATCGAGCGGATACAGGCCGGAGAAGACCATCGGCTTGGCGTCAGCGTAGCCGGGGAGGGACTCCGTGGCAGGCTTGGCCAGGTTGGTGACGGTGTCGCCCACCTTGGACAGGCGGACGTCCTTCACACCGGTGATGAGGTAGCCGACCTCGCCGACGCCAAGGCCCTTGGAGGGGGTGGGTTCCGGGGAGCTCACACCAATCTCAAGGAGCTCGTGCGTGGCACGGGTGGACATCATCTGGATGCGTTCACGCGGGTGCAGCATGCCGTCGACGACGCGGACGTAGGTGACCACACCGCGGTAGGTGTCGTAGACCGAGTCGAAGATCATGGCCCGGGCGGGGGCGTTCGGGTCGCCCACCGGTGCCGGCAGGTCGCGGACGATCTTGTCCAGCAGGACCTCGACGCCCATGCCGGTCTTGCCGGAGACGCGGAGCACGTCGTCGGGGTCGCCGCCGATCAGGTTGGCGAGTTCCGCCGCGTATTTCTCGGGCTGGGCTGCCGGGAGGTCGATCTTGTTCAGGACCGGAATGATGGTGAGGTTGTTTTCCATCGCCAGGTAGAGGTTGGCGAGAGTCTGGGCCTCGATGCCCTGGGCCGCGTCCACCAGCAGGATCGCGCCTTCGCAGGCCGCGAGCGAGCGGGAGACCTCGTACGTGAAGTCGACGTGCCCGGGGGTGTCGATCATGTTCAGCGCGTAGCTGGTGCCGTCGAGTTCCCAGGGCATGCGGACGGCCTGGGATTTGATGGTGATGCCGCGTTCGCGCTCAATGTCCATGCGGTCCAGGTACTGGGCCTTCATGTCACGGGACTGGACAACACCGGTGAACTGGAGCATCCGGTCGGCCAGTGTGGATTTGCCGTGGTCAATGTGCGCAATGATGCAGAAGTTCCGGATGATGGCCGGATCTGTTGCGGCGGGCACCGGGGCGGTGCGGGCCATGGGAGACACGCAGGGTCCTTACTGTTGGCATTACGGTTGGCTTTTCCACGGCTCGGTGCGGATGCTCGTATGCCATCCTGCGACGTGGCGCATTTCTGTCCCTATAGTCTCCCACGTCCGGGCCAGTGGCAGTGCATCCCTGCGTTGCGTTGCGGACTCTCCTGGGTCCGGTGGACTCTCGGAGGGATTCCGCCCGCGGATCTGGCCTCGGCTCGGCTGCGGTTGGCCCCCGGATCTGGCTGCGTGCTGCGCCGTGCCTGGGTCCGCCCCTGCCTGGCCGCCAGCCGACTGCGGCCACCCTCTGCCCCACCTCTCCCCCGCTCTTTCCTTGCCCCGGTTCTCTGCAGGGGTTGCCGGTATGGTTTCCCCATGGCTTGGAACTTACGATCGATCAGCGGCGCGGTCCGCGATGCCCTGCGCTTCCTGGATAAACTTGGCGGGTCCGCACCGGGAACCACCCCTGGTCCTGCGGCAAAACCCGCCCGAAAGCCTGCGGCGAAGCGGCGTCCGGGCCAGGCGCGTCCCGGCACCCCGGCCCGCTCCACAGGGGGCACCCCCGCCGCCGGACTGACCGGGACATATCCCGGCGACTTCCAGGGCCGGGCCGCCGTCCGCTATGCCCCCGCACCCAACGGCCTGCCCGAGCCCGGCGAAATCGTCTGGACCTGGGTGCCCTACGAAGAGGACTACTCCCAGGGCAAGGACCGTCCGGTGCTGCTGGTGGGCACCAGCGGCCGGTATTTGTTGGGCCTGATGCTGACGAGCAAGGACCACGACGGCGACTCCCGCCGGTCGGATGACTATGTGGACATCGGCACGGGACCCTGGGACCGCCAGTGGCGGCCCAGCGAAGCGAAGCTGGACCGGGTTCTGCAGATCAACGCGAAGGACATCCGGCGCGAAGGAGCGATCCTGGACGCAGGCCGCTTCAACCACATCGCGGCCGCGCTGCGGCAGCGGCACGGCTGGAGCTGACCCGGCGGACACCGCGCGCGGCGGCGGATCGCCACCCGCACTCGTGCCTGCACGTTGATCTCTGCTATTATTTACAGCTGTGTGTCCGTGCAGGTCGACGGCCACAGATGGTTGGTCGCCATAGGTATCCCCACGCCGCTCAGTCAATGGCCAATCTGAAAGCCCTCTAGACCATTTTCCGCATTGAAAAAGAGAGTTCACACGTGGCTAATATCAAGTCCCAGAAGAAGCGCATCCTGACCAACGAAAAGGCTCGCCTGCGCAACAACGCAGTCAAGTCTGAGCTGAAGACGGCCATCCGCGCCGTCAACACCGCCGTTGAGTCCACCGACAAGGATGCTGCGGCTGTTGCACTGCTTTCTGCCAGCCGCAAGCTGGACAAGGCCGTCAGCAAGGGTGTTCTCCACAAGAACAACGCTGCAAACCGCAAGTCGGCCATCTCCAAGAAGGTCAACGCGCTCTAAGGTTTCCAGTTCACTTGAACTGATGATTGTGGCCGGCACCCCCTGGGGTGCCGGCCACATCCAGTTAAACCGGTTCCGCAAGGGGGCCGACTCCGCACCCGTTCTCGTACGACTCCGGTACGCCGCCGGCTGCCCGCTGCCGCGTCCGCGCCAGCAGGGCCGACACCGCCGCACCTGGTCCGGCCGGACTCGCAGGGCCAACACGCCGGGCCCAGGTCCGGCCGGACCCGCAGGGCCAACACGCCGGGCCCTGGGTTCGAACGCGGGTGTCAGGAACTCCTGGCCGAGGTGGCAATCACCGTTACCGCATGTTCCACGGCATAGACAGGATCCCGGGAGAGGCCCTTGACCTGGGCGTCGGCCTCGGCGGTGACCTGGATCGAGCGGACCAGCCCCTCGGGCGTCCAGCGCCGGACTTCCCGCTGGGCCTGTTCGACGAGCCAGGGCTGCATACCCAGTTGCTTGGCGATCTGCGACGACGACCCCTGCGCGCCGGCCACCTTGGCCAGGGAACGCAACTTCGACGCCAGGGCAGCCACGATCGGCACCGGGTCCGCGCCGGTGGCCAGGGCGTGGCGAAGTGTGGAGAGGGCCAGCGGGCCGTTGCCGGCCATCGCGGCGTCGGCGACCTTGAAACCCGTTGCCTCGACCCGGCCGCCGTAGTACTTGTCCACCATGGCCGCGTCCACGCCGGTGGTGGCGTCAGCGATCAGCTGGCTGCAGGCGGCGGCGAGCTCCGCGAGCTGCGCGCCAACCGCATTGACCAGGGCGTGCACGGCGTCGGGGTCGATACGCCGGGAGGCCGCCCGGAACTCCGCCGTGACGAAGGCGATCTTCTCGGCGTCTTTCTTGAGCGGCTGGCAGTCGACAACGGGCCAGCCCGCGGCCTTGATGGCGTCCAGCAGCTTCTTGCCGCGGACTCCCCCGCCGTGGCGGAGCACCAGGAAGGCCTCCGGTTCGGGCTGGACCACATACTTCAGGGCATCGGCGAGGAAGGCATCGTTCATCGCCTCGAGCCCGTCGACCTCGATGAGCTTTTGTTCGCCGAACAGTGAAGGGCTGACGTTCATGGCCAGGGACCCGGCCGTGTAGCTGCCGGCATTGAGCCGCGTAATTTCGACGTCGGGCGCCACCGCGCGGACCTGCGCGCGGATACGGTCCATGGCCCGGGCACCTATGTAGTCTTCCGGACCGCCCACCAGGACGACGGCAGCAGGTGTCACATCGCGCCAGGTGGCGGTGTTCGACGCCGAGGTCCTGGGCCGTTGGGTCTGGGCAGCAGCCACTCTCGATTCCTCCCGGAAGTTGGTTTGCGGACTCTAAGCGTCCCACGCCCGGACCGGTGCTCCAAGCCGCGGCTGACGGCCCGCCGGACGGCTGACCGTGCCGCCGCATGCGAGGGTCCGTCGAGGACGGCGACCACCCGTGCGTGTGCCGCGAGGACGCCACGGGCGGCCGCGGCAGGGTGCAGGGCGAGCCACGCCGCCGCCAGCACAGCCGCGGAAAAGATTCCCATGGTGGCTGCACCGAAGACTCCTTCCGGCCACGGCAGGGCGGCGCCCGGGAGTGCCGCGAAGAACCGGGCGACCCCCGCCACCGCACCTGCGAAGGCAGCAGCGGCGGCCATGAGGAGGCCCGCTGCGGCCGGGAGAGCGGGCAGGAGCACCACGGCGGCCGTGCCGAGGAGTGTAACTGGCGCCACGACCGCTGCGGCGGCCACATTCGCGGGCAGGGTGTAGGCGCCGAACTGCGGCTGCAACAACACGATCGCCGGGGCGCAGAAGAGCTGGGCGGACAGGGGTACGGCGACGCCGGCTGCCGCCCAGCGCGGCACCGAAGGCGGCAGCCAGTCCATGATGCGGCGTCCGGCGACCACGATTCCCAGCGTGGCCAGGACCGAGAGCAGGAATCCGAAGCTGGCAGCCAGGACCGGCTGCGCCAGCAGCAGGCCGATGACGGCAACACAGAGCAGGCTGAGTCCGCGCCCCGCCCGGCCAAGAGCTACGGACGCGAGGCCGATGCTGCCCATGAGTGCGGCCCGCAGCACACTCGGATCCGGTCCCACCATGAGGACGAACAGCGCCAGCCCCGCGAGGCTGGCCGCGGCAGCGGCCGCGCGCGGAAGGCGGAACGTGCGGGCGGCGAGCAGCAGCGTCCCGAGGATCAGGCTGCAGTTGGCCCCGCTGACGGCGGTCAGGTGCGTCATCCCGACGGTCTTCATGGCGGCTTCCAACTCGGGGTCCAGGGCGCTGGTGTCGCCGGTGACCATGCCGGGCAGCAGCCCGCCGGCGTCGCCCCCGAACCTTGCCGCCGCGGCGGTGAAGGCGCGGCGAAGCTCCCCGGGACCCTGCTGCCAGGGCCCGGGTCCCCGCAGCAGGGTTGGCGCAGACGTCGCTGCCAGGAGTCCGGCCTCCGGCTCCCCTGGCGCGGCGGGACGGAGTTTGCCTGTGGCGCGCAGGAGCTGGCCCGGAACGGCGTCTCCCCAGGTGGCCCCGCCCATGACCACGATCCGTGCGTCTCCGGCGACCCTGTGGCCGCCGAAGGTCATCGCCGTCAGGATCACGGGAACTGCCCAGCGGTCCGGCAGGCCACCGGCACCGGGAATCCTGAGCGGCCGTGGGGCGCCTGCAATTTCCAGTTCCGCGACGACGGCCGCGCGGGCGGCCACAGCTTCTGCGATGGCGCCGTCGTGCCGCCGGGAGACCTCGACGGCGGCGTGTGAGCCTGCCGCGGAGGACAACAGCAGCGCCGCTGCCACTGTGGCGCGAATGCTGCGCGGAACCGCCTGCCCGGCGCTGCGGCCGCGCCCGTGGCCACCCCGCCCAATCCTGGCGCCCCGCTCCCTCGCCGGGCGGAGCCCAGAACGGCCGAGGATGACGCGACCGGCCAGGAAGAGCATGCCTCCGGCCGCCGCCAGCGCCGTGCAGAGACCGGCCAGCCCTGCAGGGGACAGCCAGTTTCCGGCAACGGCGGTCCCCCAGACAAGAAGTGCCGGGAGCACCAGACGAAGGTCCGTCCGTCGTGTCCGTTCGATCGGGCGCCGACGCGCGGCGGTGTCTCGCGCGGGTTTGCCGGATCCGCGGATCCGGCCGGAGGCCACCGGATCCTCGTGCTCCGCACGCGCCGGGGAATCGACGGCCGCATCGACGTAGCGCTGCCAGCGACTCTGCGGGACCGCCACAGAACCCAGCGGGCCGGTCCGGTCCACGCCACGCCGTGCAGTGCCAGGCTGTGCAGTGTCCGGCTTTTCCATCTCAGGATTTGCCACGTCAGATACCCACCAACGGGAGCAGGGCCTCGAGCAACTTCGGACCGATCCCGTCGACGGCGTCGAGCTCCTGCACTGTCTTGAACCGCCCGTGCTGCTGGCGCCAATCCACGATCCGCTGCGCCAGCACCGGCCCGACGCGCGGGAGGGTCCCGAGTTCCTCAAGGCCGGCGGTGTTGAGGTTGACCTTCCCGCCCCCGCCGACTGGCCCCGTGCCGCCCGGACCGGAACCGGGCGCAGGTGAGCCGTCCGTGGGCGTATCGGCCTGACCGGGTTCGCCGCGGATGGGCACCAGGACCTTCTGCCCATCCTCAAGCACGGCGGCCAGGTTGAGCCGGTCCGGATCCCCGAGAACCGTGGGCCCGCCCGCCGCTGCAATCGCCTCATGCAGCCGGCTTCCTGCCGGCAGTTGAACCACCCCCGGGCTGGCCACGGCACCGGCAACATGGACCTCGATCCTTTCGGGCGCCGCGGTGGCCTCATCTCCCGGCGGCGCGGTTGACCCGTCATCCGCCGGATCGGGTGCTTCCTCGGCGGCGGGGGCGGAGTCGCTGAGAGCCACCACCTGCGCGCCGCCGGTTCCGGCCTGCCACCAGAAGCAGCCGCCCAGCACCACGGCAAGGACGCCCAGCAGGGCAGCGGCCTTAACCCCTGTCCTGGCCCGAAATCGCATAGCCAGCGTCGGCCTTCTTCCCCGGCGGTACCCGCGGGTTTCATCCGCATGGTGTGAAGGGTCGCCACCGACGCATCGTCCAGCAGCGAGGACGCCATCAGCCCGGACCGGGACAGGGCTGCCGGGCGCCGGAACCTGCAACTCCAACAGCCCCGCTGAGTCGCCCGGTTCCCGGCCCGGAGCCGGGGATTCGCCCGGCTCCGCAGTATCTTCCGCACCCCGGGCAGCCCAGCGCGTCGCTGCCAGGCGATCACGGGCAACCCTGACGCCTGTGGCGGATTCAGTTCCCTGGTTGCGCCGTGGCATGGAACGACTCTAGGCAGCCCTCACCCCCGCTGATACCGGGGACCGGGCGTATGTGGATATACCTGAGTAATACGCGTAGATCCGCGGCATCAGGCAAGTATTCCCTACGCTGGTGCCCGCCCGGACCCGGTGGTAACGTCTGCATCCAATCGAGAAGACTTTGCCGGCTGGGGGCAACCCTGATCGCCTGGAGGTAAATTTCAGGCGTCGAAAGCTGGTGTGCAATGAAGTGGTTGTTTGGGCCCGCGGCGGTGCTGGCGCTTGGCGGCACCATGCTGCCAGCCCCGCCGGTCGTGGCAGACACAACGCAAGCCGCCTCAACCCAGGTGGTCAATTTTTCTCTGGAAAGCAGTTTCTGCCCCCAGTACGGTCTGTACGGCATAGCGCATGTTTCGGTCGACGGCACGGCCGGAATGACTGCCGACCAGAATTTCATCTGGACCACCCAAACAGCCGCCACCTCGATCCATGCAGTTCCGCCGCAGGGCGCCGTCGCCAATGTCACGATTGTCTACCACTGCAACGTACAGGTGCTCTGGTGGCTGGAGCCCGGAAGTGCCCGCCGGGTGCAGGCCGCCCTGTGGGTCAACGGCTCAGGCCAGCAGCCCAGCTACACTATCGGGCCGAATCAGCCAGCCCCCGGGCCAACCCCGCCGCCAACGACTCCGCCTCCCACAGCCCCGCCGGCCTCCCTAACGCCAACGACTCCACCAACGTCAGTGTCGGTACCCGCGCCCACGACGCCAACCGTCATACCGACCACCGAGCCAACGTCCGCGCCAGTCACCGTGCCGACGGTCCCGGAAACACCCGCCGCACCAACGTCCGAGCCGGCCGCGCCACCGACGGTCCCGGAAACGACCACCGAGCCAACGTCCGCGCCGGCCGCCCCACCAACGGTCCCGGAAACGCCCGCCCCGCCAACGTCCGAGCCGGCCGCCCCACCAACCACCGCCCCACCAACCACCGTGTCAGCTACAACGCCAGAGACAGCGCCAACGGAACCAGCCACACCCGCGCGTACAGCATCGCCCACGCCCGGACGGACATCGCCCGTGCCTACCCCCTGAAACGCAGCTACAGTCGGGGGTTCACTTCTGATAGGTGATGTATGCCTCGTACTGCACGCGCCATTTATCCGCAGCCTTGGGATCCGGGACCGTGGTGGTGAGGAATTGAACGCTGGTCACTTGGCCTTTGAGGTATTTCAGCCACTTGGTCACCTCTTCGGCAACGTCGCGATCGAACTGGACTACGTGGTGCACCTGCATTGCCATGGCGGCCTCCGGATTCGCTGGTTCGCTGGGTTCGGTGGAGTGACTTTACCGCCGCCGCCCGTTCACGGCCAGAGTCCGGCGTCCGAGCGGATGGACCCGCCGCGCTAGTCGCCGGTTTCCGTCGCTTCGGCCGCAGCCCTGCCAGGGTGCGCTTCCCCGCTGTCCGGGCTGGCGATGTCCCCGGGGAAGGCATCGGGTTTCGCTGCAGCAGGGGTGCTGCCCTCCCCCACGATCACGGCGAGCACACCGAGCCCGGCGTGGGCCGCCAGGACTGCCGGGAGAGCGCTGATCTGGGCCGGCGGACATGCCGGTAATGCCACGGCCAGGCGCCGGGCAAGGTCTTCAGCCTCGGCCTGGTTGCCAAAGTGGTGCACAGCCAGCCGCGCCTGCCCGGCAGGGCGGCCGGAGGCGTCCGCGGCCACGATTTCTTCCAGGCGTGCGATGGCCTTCGCCGCTGACCGGACTTTTTCCAGCGGGATGATCCGGCCGTCTTCCACCGCCAGGATGGGTTTGATGGAGAACATGGTCCCCCAGAGCGAGGCCGCCGCCCCGATCCGGCCGCCCCGGCGCAACTGTTCCAGGGTCGGGACATAGAAGTACACTTTGGTGCGGTCCAGCCGGTCCTGCGCGAAGGCCAACACGTCGGCCGCGCTCCTGCCGTCGGCGGCCGCGACCACCGCGCCCTGCACGCCCATCCCCTGGGCCATTCCGACCGTCCGGGAGTCGAGGACCTCTACGGGTATGCCGACCCGTTGGGCTGCCAGGCGGGCGGCGTCGGCTGTCCCGGACAGCCCCGCCGAGATGTGAATGGAGACCACCGACTGGAAGCCACGCTCGCTGGCCTCCCGGTAGGCGTGTTCAAACTGCCCCGGTGACGGACGCGAGGTCTTGACGGGCTTGCCGCTGGCCAGGGCCACGGCGATGGTCTCCGCAATGTCGTCCTCACCCTCGCCGTAGATTTCGGCGCCGATCATCACGGGCATCGGGACCACGGTGAGCCGGCCGTCAGCAGCGAAAGCCCGTACCCAGTCCGCGGGCAGCGCGGCGGCAGAGTCTGTGACCACCGCAACCTGCACGACGGCGGCGGGAGCCGCTTCGGGGATGCTGTCCCGGGACCCCTGCCGCAGGCGAACAAGCCGCTCGCGCAGCCATGGCCAGCCTGACGGCTCGCGGTGTGGCACGAAGGACCTCCTGCTGTGGGGACGCGTGGACTTGCTTCTCCGGCGGGGGCACTTGTGCCCGTCCCATTGTCTGCGCTGGTTGTCTGCACTGGCCGCCGGGATCAGCCGGCGGCCAGTGTCAAGCTGGTACGTCCGGCTAGGCCGGGACGATGTTGACCAGTTTAGGCGCCCGTACGATCACCGTGCGCAGGGCACGGCCATCGAGGGCGCGCTGGACATTTTCCGATGCCAGCGCCAGTTCGCGCAGGTCCTCCTCGGAGATGTCCGGGGAAACCTCCAGCCGGTCCCGCACCTTGCCCTGCACCTGGACGACGGCGGTGACCGTGTCCTCCACGAGCAGTGCGTCGTCGTGCGTGGGCCAGCCGGCGTTGGCGACCGATGCCGGGTGCCCCAGGACGTTCCACAGATCCTCGGCGGTATACGGTGCAAACAGGCTCAGGATGACGGCTACGGCCTCGACGGCCTCGCGGACTGCTGGGTCCGCACCGCCGGCACCGCTGGCTGCATCTATGGTCTTGCGGGTCGCGTTGACCAGTTCCATCAGCTTTGCGACAACCACGTTGAACTTGTTGTTGTCCAGCAGGGCCTGCGCATCGGCGATCGTGCGGTGGGTGACGGTGCGCAGGGCACGGTCACCGGTGGCGGCATCGACGCCGGGTGCGCTTGTGACGTCCTGGCCGAGGCGCCAGGCCCGGGCCAGGAACTTCGCGGAGCCCGACGGCGATACGTCCGCCCAGTCGACGTCGTCCTCCGGCGGGGAGGCGAAGATCATGGTCAGGCGGACAGCGTCCACACCGAACTTGTCCAACTGCTCGCCGAGGTCGACGCCGTTGCCCAGGGACTTGCTCATGGCCTTGCCGCCGTTGAGCACCTGCCCCTGGTTCAGCAGTGCGCTGAACGGCTCGTCCGCCTCAATCATGCCGAGGTCGTGGATGACCTTGGTGAAGAACCGCGCATAGAGCAGGTGCAGGATGGCGTGCTCCACGCCGCCCACGTACTGTCCGACCGGCATCCAGTCGTTGATCTTCTCCGGATCGAACGGACCGCCGGTGTACTGCGGAGAGACGAAGCGCAGGAAGTACCAGGAGGAATCCACGAAGGTGTCCATCGTGTCCGTGTCCCGCTTGGCCGGTCCCTGGCAGTTGGGGCACTCGACATTGACCCAGCTTTCGACCGCAGCGAGCGGTGACGTGCCCTTCGGGGACAGGTCCTCGCCGCGCAGGTCCGCCGGCAGGGTCACGGGCAGCTGATCATCCGGGACCGGGACCTCCCCGCAGGCCGGGCAGTGGATGATGGGGATCGGTGTGCCCCAGAACCGCTGCCGGCTGAGCAGCCAGTCACGCAGCCGGAAGTTAACGAACTTCTCGCCGGTGCCCAACTCGCGCAGGATTTCGATGGCCGCCGGGATGGCCTCGGCCTTGGGCAGCCCGTCGAGGCCGCCGGAGTTGATCAGGGTCCCCTCGCCGGTGGTGGCGATGCCCGTGGCAGCCGGGTCTTCCTCGCCCGTGTCCAGGACTGCCCGGACGGGCAGGTCAAAGGTCTTGGCGAAGTCGAGGTCGCGCTGGTCGTGGGCCGGGACGGCCATGATGGCGCCTGTGCCATAGTCGGCCAGGACATAGTCGGCGGCCCAGACGGGCAGCTTTTCGCCGTTGAGCGGGTTGGTCGCGTATCGCCCGGTGAAGACGCCGGTCTTTTCGCGCTCGGTGGACTGGCGCTCGATTTCGGAGAGCGCCTTGACCTGTTCCCGGTAGGCGTCCAGGGCGGCGGCGTGCTCGTCGGTGACGAGTTCGACGGCGAGCGGCGCGTCGGCGGCGACGACGAAGAACGTGGCGCCGTAGAGGGTGTCCGGGCGCGTCGTGAAGACGGTGACGTCCTTGGCGGCTTTGCCGCCGTCGGCCTCGATCACGAAGTTGACGTGGGCGCCCTCGGAACGGCCGATCCAGTTTTTCTGCATCGCGAGGACGCGTTCGGGCCAGTGCCCGCGCAGTTCGTCCATGTCATCGAGCAGGCGGTCGGCGTAGTCGGTGATCTTGAAGTACCACTGGTTCAGGGACTTCTTGGTCACGGGAGTGCCGCACCGCTCGCAGGCGCCGTTGACCACCTGCTCGTTGGCCAGCACGGTCTGGTCCTTGGGGCACCAGTTGACCGGCGAATTCTTGCGGTAGGCCAGTCCACGTTCGTAGAAACGCGTGAACAGCCACTGGGTCCAGCGGTAGTACTCCGGGTCCGAGGTGTGCAGCCGGCGGGACCAGTCCGCGGAGATTGCGTAGCGCTTGAACGACGCCGCCTGGGTGTCGATGTTGGCGTACGTCCACTCACTGGGGTGCGCGTTGCGTTTGATCGCCGCGTTTTCCGCGGGCAGGCCGAAGGAGTCCCAGCCGATCGGGTGCAGCACGTCGTAGCCCTGCTGGCGCAGGTAGCGCGCCACAACGTCGCCCATCGCGAACGCCTCGGCGTGGCCCATGTGAAGGTCACCGGACGGATACGGGAACATGTCCAGCACGTAGCGGCGTTCCTTTGAGCCGTCGTCGAGGGGCGTGAAGACCTTCAGGTCTTCCCAGACCTGCGGCCATTTGGCTTCCATTGCCGCGAAGCTGTAGGCACCTTCCTCAGGCCCCTCCGCCGCGGCTGCTGGCGATCCGGTCTGTGTTTCCGGCTGAACGCTCACTGCTGGCCTCTTCTGTTCTGTGCGGCCTGTTACCCAGGCCTGTCTACCTTCAGGCCTGCCTGCCGCCAGGCCTGTTCACCATCAAGTCTGCACTGTCACGGCCGGCTGCCCGGTCCTGACTCCATACTGTCCGTACGTGGTACTCCTGCTGTAACTTCGTGCGTTGCGGACCGGAATTTACCCCGGACACACAAAAGCCCCTCGACATGGAGGGGCCGCCGCTCGGCAATCCGGGGACTCTTCGGAAACGAGGTCTCGCCGGGATGCCGGGCGGCTAGCTAAGCAGGAGCACGGCGCGCATAGGACCACTTTAGCCCCTCGGGCTGGTTCGTGCTGAACCGACGGGCCGGTTGCGGCCCGGTAGTCGCAGTCGACTCGCGCTCCGGCGGCCTGTGCGGGCTGCTATGTCCGCAATTGTTACAAACGACATACCTATGGAATAGCGGTACTTACTGCCAATTGCCCGACGTATCGGGCAAGTAACTACGACAGAAATTCGGGTAGCTCGGCGCGGAAAACAAGTAGAAAAACAACGAACACCCGGGTGGCCGGCCACGGGCGCCCGGGCCCTTCCGCGAAGTTTCTTCGGAGAGCGCATTGTGAGCCTCCAGGCTGGGAGAAACCCGTGAAAAACCGTGAAGCAGGCCTAAAATTTTGATCTTGCCAAACGATTCAAATGGGAACACTATTCGATAAAGATCAGCAAGAAATGGGATCTCTCGGGGGGATTCGCAAATGGTCTCGGGTTGAGGAGCCTGTCATGTATCAATTGCGCAATTCTTCCGTGCATTTGCCGAAATCCCCCGCCGGCCGCACCTGCGACGCCGGCTCCCTGGAACAGGGCTAGCCATGTTCGGCTGGATCACCCGTTTCAGTATGCAGTTCCGCATCCTGGTTCTCGCCATGGCGGCCGGACTCATTGCCTTCGGGGTAGTGAACGTCCCCCACGTCGCCATCGACAGCATGCCCGAGTTCGCCCCGGCCCACGTCGAGATCCAGACCGAGGCCCTGGGCCTCTCAGCTGCCGAAGTTGAACAGCTCATCACTGCCCCGATGGAAGCCGACCTCCTTAACGGGGTGGCGTGGCTCGATGAAATCCGGTCCAAATCAGTTCCCGGCCTGTCCTCGATCGAGCTCGTGTTCGAGCCGGGCACCGACCTTCTGCGCGCGCGCCAGCTCGTGGCCGAACGCATGACCCAGGCCCACGCGCTGCCGAACGTCTCGGCGCCGCCGCTGATCATGCAGCCGTTGTCGTCCACCAGCCGCGTCCTTATGGTCCGGATGAGCTCCAAAGAGCTTTCCGGGATCGAAATGTCGGTCCTGGCCCGGTGGAAGATCAAGCCGCGGCTGATCGGCATTCCCGGGGTCGCCAACGTTTCCATTTGGGGACAGCGCGAACAGCAGCTCCAAGTAGAGGTGACCCCCACGCAGCTGCGTGACAAGGGCATCACACTCGAACAGGTCATCAAGACCACCGGCAACGCAGTCTGGGTGTCGCCGCTGAGCTTCCTTGAGGCGTCCACCCCCGGCACGGGCGGGTTCGTGGAGTCGCCGAGCCAACGCCTGGGCATCCAGCACGTGCTGCCCATCCGAACACCGGAGGACCTGGCCAAGGTCAGTGTCGAAGACGCCGGATCTCCCATGCTCCTGGGTGACATTGCCCAGGTGAAGGAGGACCACCAGCCGCTGATCGGCGATGCCGTCGTCGGCCAGGATGCGGGCCTCCTGCTGGTCGTGGAGAAGTTCCCCGGAGCCAGCACGCTGCAGGTCACCAAGGACCTCGAGGCTGCGCTGAACGACATGCAGCCCGGGCTTTCCGGAATCCAGATGGATACGTCCGTCTTCCGGCCCGCCTCCTTCCTGCAGGATGCCGTGGACGGACTCGGCCTGGCGCTGCTCGTGAGCCTCCTGATCGCCGTGCTGCTCTTCTGGGCCCTGTTCCGCTCCTGGCGGGTGGCCGTGATCGCCCTCGTGGCGATCAGCACCACCGTCATGGCGGCGGGAGTGGTGCTCTACTTGCTCGACTCCACACTGAATATCTCGATCCTCGCCGGCATCTTGCTGGGCGTCTCTGTGATTGTCGGAGACATCGTGGAGGATGTGCAGGCGCAGCGGCGCCGGCCGTTGCGGACCACCGGGACCGAGACAGATGCCACCATCAGGTTCCGCATGGTCCAGCTTGTCCGCAGCGTCCGCACACCGCTGTTCCACGGGTCGCTCATCATGGCCCTCGCGCTCGTACCGACGCTGTTCGTCACGGGAGTCGGCGGTGCGTTCTTCCAGCCCCTCTTCTGGTCCCTGGCGTTGGCGCTTGCCGTGTCAATGCTGGTGGGTTTGTCCGTGACACCGGTCCTGGCATTTCTCCTGCTTCCCGGTGAGAAAGCCCGGCGGGCGGACTCGCCCGGTGTTGTCCGGGCCAGGTCCACGTACGACAGGGCACTCGAGGGGGCACGTTCCCGCCGTGCCCTCGGCATTGTCGCTGTCGCCGTCGTTGGACTGCTGGGGCTCGCCGCGGCATCGCAGCTGGTCGGGAACCGGGCGGTCGTGCCGACGATTCCGGACCGGACACTCCTGGTGCAGTGGGACTCGATGGCAGGCACGTCCAACGACGAGGTGCGTCGGGTGGCGTCCAAGGCGTCCGACGAACTGCGGACCCTGCCTGGTGTCTCGGGAGTTGGCGGCCACATCGGCCGCGCCATTTCCTCCGACCAGGTTGTCGGGAACAGTTCCGCGGAACTCTGGGTGTCCATCACACCGGATGCCGACTTCAGCGAAACGGAGCAGGCGGTCCGTGACGTCGTCCAGGGCTACCCCGGCATCGCCCACAACGTGGTGAACTACTCCCAGCAGCAGATCGGCCAGGAGCGCAGCAGCATGGATCCCGGATTCGCTGTCCGCGTCTACGGAACAGACTTGCCCGTCTTGCGAGAGAAGGCAGAAGAGGTCCGCAAGGCCATCGAAAAGGTCGACGGCGTGAAGAACCCGACGATCAACGCCAGCGCCATGACGCCCATCGTCGAAGTCGAGGTCAACCTCGAGGCGGCGCAGAAGGTCGGCATCAAACCCGGCGACGCACGCCGCGCCGCCGCCGCCCTGATGCAAGGCATCGTCGTCGGCAACCTCTTCGAACAGCAGAAGGTCTTTGAAGTGGTGGTGCGCGGCGCGGTGGACGTCCGGGATGACCTGACCAGCATCCGTGAGCTCCTGCTGGACACGCCAAGCGGCGGCCAGGTCCAGCTGGGCCAAATCGCCGACATCCGGCTCGTTCCCAATGAAGTCGTGATTCTGCACGATGACACCTCACGCCGGATCGATGTGGTGGCCGAGGTCAGCGGACGTCCGCTCGCGGATATCCAGCGCGACATCAACGCGGCGATCGAGCAGATCCAGTTCCCGCTGGAATACCACGCCGAAATCCCCACGAAGTACAGTGAACAGCTCGCCGGGGACGCCATGGTTCTGTGGATCGGCGCGGCTGCCCTCCTGGGAATCCTGCTCCTTCTCCAGACAGCGGTGCGGAGCTGGAAGCTGGCGCTTGCCATCTTCCTGTCCCTGCCGGCCGCGCTGGCCGGGGCCGCCGTGGCAGCGTGGATCGCGGGAGGCGCCATCACTGTGCTGGCGCTCACGGCCTTTGCCGCGGTGCTGGCCGTTGCCGCCCGCAACGCGGCGCTGCTCTCCGCCCGGACGGATGAGCTGTGGCGGGCCGCCCCGCACGAATCCCCTGACAAGGTCATCATGATGGCGGCCCGGGACCGGGTCTCGCCCATTCTGAAGGCAGCCCTGATCACGGTGGCGATCCTGATCCCGCCGGGACTCTTCGGCGGCGCCGTCGGCGGGTCCTTCTTGGGCCCGATGGCCCTGATCATCGTCTGCGGACTCATCACGACAACTCTCATCGGGATCTTCGTACTCCCCCTGCTCGCACTCTGGTTCGGGCCCGGTTCCGCCCCGGAAGAGTGGGCCGAAGTGTACGAGGCCGAAGTTCCCGTCCAGCCCGTTACGCAGGAAAAGGTGGAAGCAAAATGACCAGCCAACAGCCCTCGCGGCGCCTGCCCCTGGCGGCCGCTGTATGCGCAGCACTTCTGTTCGCGTTGCCCGCATGTGCCCAGACGACGGCGGCGGCCCCCGCCGCCGTCTCGGCCAACGAACCCGCCAAGGTGGAGAAGAATGCCGCAACAGGCATCGCGAAACTGACGTTGACGGAGAAGGGAATCGAACGCCTCGACCTGAAGACCGACACCGTCAAGGCCGGAAAGGGCAAGGACGTCGTCGTGCCCTACTCAGCCCTGCTCTACGACGCCAGCGGAAAAACCTGGGTGTACACCAACCCGGCCCCGCGGGTCTACCAGCGGCAGTCGGTCACGGTAGCCAAGGTGGAGGACGGAGTGGTCACGGCCTCGGCCGGCCCCGCGGTCGGCACCGCAATCGTAACCGTCGGCGCGGCTGAACTCTTCGGCGCTGAATTCGATACGGCGCACTGACATGCGCCGGATTGTCGCTGCAAGCCTGAGGTTCCGGTCGATCATCATTGCGATGGCGGCCGCCCTCATGATCGTGGGCGGCGCGCAACTCAGCAGCGCTTCGGTGGATGTTTTCCCGGAGTTCGCACCGCCCCGCGTCGAGGTTCAGACGGCATGTCTGGGTCTCACTGCCTCCGAAGTCGAGGAACTCGTAACGGTTCCGATGGAGCAGGCCTTCAACGGCATAGACGGCCTGGACCAGATGCGGTCGAAGTCTGTGTCGCAGCTGTCCGCCATCGTGATGGAGTTCAAACCCGGGACCGATCTGCTCACCGCCCGGCAGCTGGTGTCGGAGCGGATGGCAACGGTCATACCGACTCTGCCGACCTGGGCCGCGCCGCCAATAATGCTCCAGCCGCTGTCCTCCACCAGCCGTGTCATGAAGATCGGGCTCTCCTCCGAGACCCGCTCCCTGATCGAAATGTCCATGGTTTCCTACTGGAACATCCGGGCACACCTGCTGCGGGTGCCCGGCGTGGCGAACGTTGCGATCTGGGGCGAACGGCTTCAGATGCTCCAGGTCCAGGTTGATCCGACCAAGCTGGCAGCCAACAACGTGACGCTGGAAAACGTCATGAACTCCACGTCCGACGCCTTGGACGCCGGCCTGCTCAAGTACTCCCCCGGTGCCTTGATCGGCACCGGAGGGGCGCTGGAAACACCCAGCCAGAGCATGTCCATCAGGCACGTACAACCCATCACGTCTCCGGCGGACCTTGCCCAGGTGCCACTGGAGGAACGCGAGGGACTGCCTCCCCTGAAGCTCGCCGACGTGGCAACCGTCGTGGAGGACCACCAGCAACTGATCGGTGACGCGGTTATCAATGGCGGCCCCGGACTGATGCTGATCGTCGAAAAGCTGCCGTGGGGCAACACCCTCGAAGTCACCCGCGGGGTCGAGGAAGCGCTCAAGGAACTGCAGCCCGGCCTGACCGGAATCGCAGTCGACACCACCCTGTTCCGGCCCGCCTCGTTCATCGAGGAGTCGCTCGGCAACCTGAGCCTCGCGCTGCTGCTGGGCTGCTTCCTGGTCGTCCTGGTGCTGAGCGTCTTCCTGTTCCAATGGCGGACAGCCCTGGTGAGCGTGACGGCGATCCCGTTGTCGCTGATGGCAGCGGCCCTGGTGCTGTATTGGACCGGAGGCACGATTAATACGATGGTGCTTGCGGGGCTGGTGATTGCCGTCGGGGTCGTGGTGGACGATGCCATCATCGACGTCGAGAACATCGTCAGGCGGCTCCGGCACCACCGCGCCAGCGGCGGGACCGAAAGCACCGCCCGCGTGGTCGTCAACGCCTCCCTGGAAGTCCGCGGCCCCATCGTCTACGCCACCCTGATTATCGTTGCCGCCACGGTGCCGATCTTCTTCCTGGACGGCCTGACGGGGGCCTTCTTCCGGCCCCTGGCGACTGCCTACACCCTGGCGGTTTTGGCGTCCATGCTGGTGGCCCTCACGGTCACGCCGGCCATGGCGTACATCTTCCTGCGCAATGCCAAGCTGGAAGACCGCGATCCGCCGGTGGTCCGGGTCCTCAAGCGCTGGTACGGCGCCGCCCTGCGTCCCATTGTGAAACGCCCGCTCCCGGGCTACCTCGCGGTGGGGGCACTCGGCGTCGTCGGAATCATAGCGGCCCCGCTCCTGGGCCAGTCACTGTTGCCCTCGTTCAAGGAACGTGACTTCCTCATGCACTGGGTCACGCAACCCGGCACCTCGAACGCCGAGGAAGTGCGCGTCAGCCAACTGGCCTGCCAGGAGCTGATGACCATTCCAGGCGTCAACAACTGCGGGTCCCACATCGGTCAGGCCTTCGCCGCCGATGAGGTGGTGGGGGTCAACTTTGGCGAGAACTGGATCAGCGTTGACCCCTCGGTCGACTACGACAAGACCCTGGCCTCCATCCAGCAGGTCGTGGACGGGTATCCCGGCATCCACCGGGACGTCCAGACCTACCTCAAGGAACGTGTCCGCGAGGTGCTCACCGGTACGGGCTACTCGATCGTGGTCCGCGTGTACGGCGATGACCTGGACACGCTGAAGAAGCAGGCGGACAAGGTCAAGACTGCCCTGGCCGGCATCGAGGGTGCCATCGGAGCCAAAGTCGCACTCCAGGTCAACGTTCCGCAGGTGGACGTCGAGGTGAACCTGGACGCCGCCAACCGCTACGGCCTGAAGCCCGGTGACGTCCGCCGTGCCGCAGCCACCCTGGTATCCGGCGAAGAGGTCGGCGACGTCTACCGGGACGGCAAGGCCTATGACGTCCAGGTCTGGAGTCCTCCGGCGATCCGGACCAGCGTCACAAGCATCGAGAACCTCCCGCTGGACACTCCCAGCGGGCAGAAGATCCGGGTGGCCGATGTCGCCAAGATCACGGTAAAGCCCACTCCCAACGTCATTGAGCGTTCGGAAGGGTCCCGCCGCCTCGATGTCAGCGCCAACGTCAAGGAAGGCGATCTGGCCAAGGTCGTCGAGAAGCTCGAATCCGATCTCAAGTCCGTGGAGTTCCCCACCGGGTACAGCGCCGAGATCCTGGGCGAATACGCGGAGCGGCAGGCCGCCTCGCAGCGGCTTCTCCTCTTCGCGATGGGCGCCCTGGTTGTGGTATTCCTCCTGCTCCAGGCGGCATTCCGGAGCTGGCGGCTTGCCGTTCTGGGCATCCTGACGCTGCCGGTGGCACTGGTGGGCGGGGTGATCGCCGCGCACATGAGCGGCGGAATCCTGTCCCTCGGGTCGCTGGTCGGGTTCCTGACAGTGATGGGCATCGCCGCCCGCAACGGCATCCTGCTCATCAACCACTGCCAGCACCTGGAGCAGTTCGAAGGCGTGCCGTTCGGCCGGGACCTGGTCCTGCGGGGCGCAGCCGAACGCCTGTCACCCATCCTGATGACCACGCTCGCCACCGCACTCGCCCTGGTCCCGCTGGTGGTGATGGGCAACCGCCCCGGCCATGAGATCGAGCACCCCATGGCCGTGGTGATCCTGGGTGGGCTGGTGACATCGACACTGGTCAACCTGTTCATCGTTCCATCGCTCTACCTGCGGTTCGCCAAGAAGGGTCCGGCACGTCATGACCGTCAGCCCCGAGAGCCGGAACCTGTATCAGCCGTCTAGCAACAACTACCAACAATGAGAGGCCAGTCAGATGACTCCACTATCTAAGAGATTTACCGCTTACGGCTCCGCGGTCTTGCTGGTGGTGGCGTCGCTGACGGCGGCGACGGCGGCCGCGGCGACGGCAGCCACCGTGCCGGCGGCCACCAGTTCCCAGGATCTGTGCGGCCCCGGCTCGGCGCTGTCGTTCAACCGTTCCGCGTTCCCGGCAAAGCCTCTGATCAACAACCAGTGGCTCACGCTTAAACCCGGCATGAAGTTCACCACCACCGGCAAGGTAGTCTCCCCGGACGGGACGACCAGCCGCACAGTGGTCAGCATCGTCACGGGGCTGACCAAGGTGATCGACGGGGTCAAGACGATCGCGATTTGGGACCGGGACTACTCTGACGGTGAACTCGTGGAGTCCGAGCTCGCCTTCTTCGCCCAGACGACGAAGGGGGCGGTGTGGCTCTTCGGCGAATATCCGGAGGAGTACGAGAACGGCAAGCTTGTCGGCGCGCCCAGCACGTTCATCAGCGGCATCGACAAGGCCCGCGCCGGCATCGCCATGCAGGCCGAGCCGCACCGGAACACACCCGCCTACATCCAGGCCTATGCCCCCACCGTGGACTTCCTGGACTGCGGTGACGTCAAGTACAAGCACCTGCACGTCTGCGTCCCCACGGGGTGCTACAACGACGTCATGGTGATCGATGAGTTCAACCCGTTGGATGGGCCAAGTGCGGGCCACCAGCGCAAGTTCTACTCAGCCGGGACCGGGCTCATCAAAGTGACAGCCGTCGGCGGTGAAGACCAGGAATTCATGGACCTGGTCAAGATCAAGAAACTCTCCAGCACGGAGCTGGCCAGCGTCAATGCGCAAGCTTTGGCGATTGACCGCAGGGGCTACACGGTCAGCAAGGACGTCTACGCCAAGACGCCGCGTGCTGTCGTGTCGACCCCGTCAGCGCATCCCGTGTCCTGAGGACAAAGCGGACGCGGAACAACGAAGAGCTCCGGCCAGGTTCCCCTGGCCGGAGCTCTTCGTTGTCCACCGAAACCGTACCCGCCGGGGCGGTTCCCGGCCGGGGCTCCTTGTGCGCGCTTACTTCACGTCGTCGTCAACCCAGTCCATGGACTTGGTGACGGCCTTCTTCCAGAGACGCATCTGGCGTTCCCGCTCGCCCTGGTCCATTTGCGGCTCCCACCGCTTGTCCTCGGCCCAGTTGGCCGAGCACTCGCCCAGGTCCTTCCAGAACCCGACCGCCAGGCCGGCCGCGTAGGCTGCGCCCAGCGCCGTCGTCTCGACCACCTTCGGACGGATGACCGGCACGCCGAGGATATCCGCCTGGAACTGCATCAGGGCGTCGTTGGCGACCATGCCGCCGTCGACCTTCAGCTCCGTCAGCGGTACGCCGGAGTCGGCGTTGACGGCGTCCAGCACCTCACGGGTCTGGAAGGCGGTGGCCTCCAGCGCTGCGCGGGCGATATGGGCTTTGGTAACAAACCGGGTCAGGCCCACAATGGCGCCACGGGCGTCCGAGCGCCAGTACGGCGCGAAGAGGCCGGAGAACGCCGGCACAATGTACACGCCGCCGTTGTCCTCCACCGAGGCCGCGAGGGTCTCGACCTCCGGGGCGCTGCTGATCATGCCGAGGTTGTCCCGCAACCACTGGATCAAGGAACCCGTGACGGCAATGGAGCCCTCCAGCGCGTAGTGCGGCGCCGCGTCGCCGAGCTTGTAGCCGACGGTGGTCAGCAGCCCGTTCTTAGAGTGGATAATCTCCTCGGCCGTGTTGAAGATCAGGAAACAGCCCGTGCCGTAGGTGTTCTTGGCTTCCCCGGCATCGAACGCCGCCTGCCCGAACGTGGCCGCCTGCTGGTCGCCCAGGATGCCGGCCACAGGAACCTCGCGCAGCAGCTGCGAGGTGTGGACTGTGCCGTAGACCTCGGAGGAGGACTTGATGGTCGGCATCATGGAGGCCGGGACGTCGAACGCGTCCAGAATCTCCTGGTCCCACGACAGCGTCTCAAGGTCCATGAACATGGTCCGTGAGGCGTTGGTCACGTCGGTGACGTGCACTCCGCCGTCGGTCCCGCCGGTCAGGTTCCAGAGCACCCAGCAGTCGGTGTTGCCGAAGACGAGGTCGCCGGCCTCCGCCTTGGCCCGGGCGCCCTCGACGTTGTCCAGGATCCACTTGATCTTGGTGCCCGAGAAGTAGGTCGCCAGCGGCAGGCCCACCTTCTGCTTGAAACGTTCTACCCCGCCGTCCTTGGCGAGTTCGTCCACGATCGGCTGGGTACGGGTGTCCTGCCACACGATGGCGTTGTAGATCGCCTCGCCGGTGGTCTTGTCCCACACCACCGCTGTTTCGCGCTGGTTGGTGATGCCGACGGCGGCGATGTCGTGCCGGGTCAGGTTCGCCTTGGACAGGGCCGAGCCGATCACTTCGCGGGTGTTGTTCCAGATTTCAGCGGGGTTGTGCTCCACCCAGCCGGGCTGGGGGAAGATCTGCTCATGCTCCATCTGGCCGGAGGAGACGATGCTGCCGCTGTGGTCAAACACGATGGCTCGGGTGCTCGTGGTGCCCTGGTCGATTGCAACTACGTACTGGTTCATAGTGACGTCCTTGTCTGTTTGGCGTGGCAGTTGTACTGACGGTTGAACGGGCGGTTAGTGAGGGATGACGGGGATGATGATCGGCACGACCGCGGCCACGATGCCGCCGAGGCCCCCACCGATGAGGGGTCCGACGACAGGGATCCAGGAGTAGCTCCAGTCGGAGGACCCCTTGCCCTTGATGGGGAGGAGGGCGTGCGCGATGCGCGGGCCGAGGTCACGGGCCGGGTTGATGGCGTAGCCGGTGGGACCGCCGAGGGAAACACCGATGCCGACAACCAGCAGGGCGACCGCAAGCGGGCCGAGTCCGGAAGGTGTCCCGCCGAAGGTCAGGATGACGAAGACGAGGACAAAGGTGCCGATGATTTCGGTGACCAGGTTCCACACGTTTGAGCGGATGGCCGGGCCGGTGGAGAAGACGGCCAGCTGGCTGGCGGGCTCGGGTTCGGCGTCAAAGTGCTGCTTGTAGGCCAGCCACATCACGACTGCACCCAGGAAGGCGCCGGTCAGTTCACCGCCGAAGTAGGTCAGGGTTGAGGCGAAGTCGACCGGGACGCCGGGAGCGTACAGCTTCTTGCCGTTGAGCAGGAACCCAAAAGTCACGGCGGGGTTCAGGTGCGCACCTGAGATGGCGGCAACATAGACACCGGAGAAGACGGCAATGCCCCATCCCCAGGTCACCATCAGGAACCCGCCGTTGTTGCCCTTGGTGCCTTTGAGCGCAACGTTGGCCACCACGCCGCAACCCAGCAGGGTCAGCATGGCGGTACCGAATAATTCGGATAGGAAAACTATTCCAAGAGACATCTTTGACTCCTCTATTTTCTGTTGTCGGCGTCCGCGAGTTTGGAAGCCGTGGGGCCGGCAGCATGTTAGTGCTGCCGGCCAGCCACTGCGCCGGCCGCCGGGGCGGACCGCGCAGTGCTTGCACCCGGGCTTCCCTGCCCGGGCACGCAAGTAATATCAGGCGACCAGGCTGTGGACCCGGACACCGTGGAACCGCTGTAGCACCTCCTGTGCGTGGCTGATCTCTGAGGCCCGGCGTGCCGCGTCCCAGCCGAGCGGTCCGGAAAGGATGTCCGCGACTTCGTTGAGCAGTTCCCCTGTCACCAGGCCGCGAAAGGCCAGGGACGTGCGGCGGATGAGGACGTCCACGAGGTGCCCGATCTGCTCATGGGCGGCCATGAACTCCAGTTCCCGGGAGCTCAGCTCGCGGGTTGAATGCAGCAGCCGGTCCGGCTCGCCGGCCCCGTCCAGGAAGCGGATGACTTCTTCGGCGCGGGTCCCGTAGCGGGTCAGCAGCCCGGTGACGCGGGCGGCGCCGCGGCCGGCCGACATGTGGGCCTTGATCCAGCGCTGGACGCCGTCCTCGCTGTCCGGGAAGCCGGCGCCGCCGCCGATGGCGAGCTTCGCCGTCGAAACCTTCCGTTGCATACCGAGTTCGGCCAGGACGTCGTTGCTCAGGTGCTCGGCGAGGGCCCGGAACGTGGTCCATTTGCCGCCGACGAGGCTGAGGACGGCGCCGCCCGCTGCCGCACGGCGTTCGATCCGGTAGTCCCTGCTGACGAAGCCGGGCTGGGTCGCGTCGTGCTTCGGAAGCGGGCGAACACCGGAGAACGAGTAGACAATCTGGTCCCGGCCCACCGGGATGTCCGGGAACACGTGGCCGATCAGGTCAAAGAAGTAGTTGATTTCCGCGTCGGTGCACACAGCGTCCTGGGCCATGTCGGCGTCGACGTCGGTGGTGCCGACCAGGACGCGGTCCCCCATCGGGTAGATCAGCACGATCCGGCCGTCGGTGTGCTCGAAGAAGATTTCGCGGCCGTTGCACGCCGCGAGCAGCTCCGGATGGTCCAGCACGATGTGCGAACCCTTGGTTCCGCCCATGAACGACGACGCCGCCCCCATGGCCTCGTTGGTCAGGTCGACCCAGGCGCCGGTGGTGTTCACGACAACGTCGGCAGTGAAGTCGAACACCTCACCGGTCAGTTCATCGCGCAGCTGGACAGTGGTTCCGGGGGTTCCGGGGGTGCTGGGGGTTCCGGAGCCGCCCAGCGAGACCAGGGAGACGTAGTTGCTGGCGCGGGCGTGGCTGTCCGCGCCGCCGGCCTTCTCGCCGTCCTGGAGCACGTCGAGGGTGAGGCGCTCGGGGTTGTGGACGGAGGCGTCGAAGTACGTGGCCGCGTACTTGATCCCGGGGTGCAGGCGGGGCAGCTCGGCGAGGGCGCGTTTGCGTCCGCGGAACTGGTGGCGCGGAACCGTGCCGCCGTCGCGGGAGAAGAAGTCGTACATGCTCAGGCCGAGCTTGATCAGGAACGCCCCGCGTTCGGTGTGCTTGCCCTGCTTGTGGGTCAGGAAGCGCATGGGGGCGGCCAGGACCCCGGAGAAGGTGCTGAAGATCGGGATCGTGGTCTGCAGCGGCTTGACGTAGTGCGGCGCGATCCGCAGAAGCCTGTTGCGTTCGGTCACTGACTCCTGGACAAGGCGGAACTCGCCGTTTTCGAGGTACCGGATGCCGCCGTGGATCATGTGGGAAGAGGCGCCGCTGGCACCCTGGCAGTAATCGCCGCGCTCAACGAGCGCCACATCCACGCCCTGCAGCGCAAGGTCACGGAACGTTCCGACCCCGTTGATTCCGCCTCCGATGATCAGAACCTGCGCGTGCCGCCGCGTCCGCAGCTTCTGCACCGAGGCGCGATCGTTCGCCGGTGTGCCGACTGAGTCCTTCTGTCCCAAAATTGCTCCCTTGGGTTTGATTCTGTGCGGCACGCCCGTGGCGCGGCGCCGTTCAACACTATTCTTTGGACTAATGGAAAATGGAGTCAAGCACTATGCACAAACGTGCAGATGGGAAATGTCATGATGCAATCACGCCAGTCCGACGCCCTCCGCGCGGCCCAGCTGTATTACCTGCAGGACCTGACCATGGACGCCATCGCCCGCGAGCTCCGGACGTCCCGGTCCACGGTTTCCCGGCTGTTGTCCGCGGCGCGCGATTCGGGTCTCGTGCAGATCCAGATCCGCAGCCCGCTGGACACCGGGCCCGAACTCGAGGGCATGATCCGCGCCGAATACAAGGTGGATGTCCATGTCGTTCCGGTGGTGGACACCCTCAATGAGGCGGAGACACTGGACCGTGTGGCCATGCAGGCTGCCCGGACGATCGGACCGCTGGTGGACTCCAACGCCATCATCGGCGTCGCATGGGGCTCCACCCTGAGCGCCGTGAGCCGGCACCTGACGCGCAAGATCACCCACGACAGCGTGATCGTCCAGCTCAACGGCGCCGGGAACATGCAGACCACCGGCATCACCTATGCCTCGGACATCATGAGGCGGTTCGGGAGCGCCTACGGAGCACGGGTGGAACAGTTTCCCGTGCCGGCCTTCTTCGACCACGCCGCGACCAAAAGGGCAATGTGGAATGAGCGGAGTGTTCAGCGGATCCTGGAGCTGCAGGCCCGGATGAGCATCGCGATCTTTGGTGTCGGATCGGTCGACGCCGACTACCCCAGCCACGTTTACGCCGGCGGCTACCTCGATGAAGACGACTTGAACGTCCTGGCGAACTCCGATGTGGTGGGCGATGTTGCCACGGTGTTCTTCCGCGCCGACGGGTCCTCGGACGGCATCACGCTCAACGCGCGCTCCACCGGCCCAGACCTGGCCCAGCTCCGCCAGGTCCGGCGCCGCATCTGCGTGGTGTCCGGTGCTTCCAAAATCAACGGGCTCAGGGGCGCGCTGGCGGCAGGACTGGCCACCGACCTGATCCTGGACGAGGCCAGCGCCCGCAGGCTCGTCCGGTTCGACGGACTGGGCTGAGCGGTTGCGGGCACCGTGACCGGCGCGGCCGGCGGCAACGACGGTCCGGCACTCGCCAGCGCCAGTGGGTAAAGTCTTTGTCATGAGACTCTCCCCCCGGCTGACCCTGAACAACGGCGTACTGATCGACCGGCTGGGGTTCGGGCTGTACAAGGTCCCCCCGGCCGACGCCGCCAGCCTGGTGACCATGGCGGTCGAGACCGGCTACCGGCACTTCGACACCGCCGCCATGTACGGCAACGAGACGGGCGTCGGCAAGGGAATCGGTGCCCTGTCCGGATTTGAGGGCACCGGCGGCGGGCCGGGGGAAACCGCACCCTACGTTTCCCGCGAGGACCTCTTCATCACCACCAAGGTCTGGAATGACGACCACGGCTACGACGCCACCATGCGTGCGTTCGACACCTCGATCTCCAACCTCGGCCTGGAATACATCGACCTCTACCTGATCCATTGGCCGTGCGCGCGCCGTGGCCTGTTCCCGGAAACGTACCGGGCCTTGGAGACGCTGTACCGCGAGGGCAAGGTTCGCGCAATCGGGGTCTCCAACTTCCAGCCGCAGCACCTGGACCGGCTCCTGGAAACGGCGGAGGTGGTGCCCGCCGTGAACCAGATCGAACTTCATCCCTGGCTGCAGCAGGATGAACTGCGGGAAAAGCACGAGCTGCTGGGTATCCGCACCGAGGCGTGGAGTCCTTTGGGCCGCGGCCAGGTCCTGAAGGACCCCGTGATCCTGGCCCTGGCGGCCGAACACGACCGCACGCCGGCACAGATCATCCTGCGCTGGCACCTGCAGCTGGGCAATATCGCCATCCCCAAGGCCAGCTCGTCCGGGCGGATCCGTGAAAACTTCGAGGTCTTCGACTTTGAGCTCTCCCCGCTGGATATGACGGAGGTCGGCGGCCTCGAACGCGGCTTCCGGACCGGCTCCCACCCCGACAACGTCGCATAGGATTCGAACCAATGGAACAAGTGGATACCGGGTCCTCACGCACGCCCCTCTTCAGCGGCGGACTCGACGCCCGCACCCGGGCCGCGTCCGTTGAGGTTGACGGTGCCCGGATCGCGTACTGGGTCTACGAACCCGCCGAGGTCACCCCCGAAACGCGCACCATCCTGGTGGTGCACGGGTTCCGCGGCGACCACCACGGCCTGCTCCGGGTAGCCGACCAGCTGACGGACATGCGCCTGATCATGCCGGACCTGCCGGGCTTCGGCAGCTCGGCCGCCTTCGCGGGAACCGGGCACAGCGTTGCCGGCTACAGCCAGTTCCTGGGCGGTTTCATGGCTGCTCTGGGACTGGGCGCGGACACGGTCCTGCTGGGGCATTCGTTCGGTTCGATCATTGCCAGCCATTTCGTGGCGGCCAACCCCGGTGCCGTGGCCGAGCTGATCCTTGTCAATCCCATCGCGGCGCCCGCCCTCGAAGGGCCCAAGGGCCTGATGACGAAGCTCGCGGTGCTCTACTACGAGGCCGCCGCACGCCTTCCCCAGCGGCTCGGGCTGGCCCTGCTGCGCAGCCAGGCGATCGTGCGGGTGATGAGCGTGACCATGGCCAAGACCGGGTACAAGGACATCCGCCGGTTCGTGCACGCCCAGCACAGCGCCTATTTTTCCTCCTTCGCGGACCGGGACAGCCTGCTTCAGGCCTTCAAGGCCTCGGTGGGCAGCAACGTCACCGAGGTGGCCGGCGACCTGACGCTGCCGGTGCTGCTGATCGCGGGCGAGAAGGATGAGATCGCCATGCTGGCGGACCAGCACAAACTCGCGGCGCGGCTCCCGGACGGGAGGCTGGAGGTCATTCCCGGCGTCGGGCACCTGATCCACTACGAAACCCCCGAGCCCGCTGCCCGCTACATCAGACGCTTCCTAAAGGACCACGCCGCGTGAAAATTCTCATTGATGCCCGCTTCACCCGGCTGGACCACCACGACGGAATCAGCCGTTACGGCGCCAGCCTGATCGCGGCGGCCGCCAGGATCGCCGACGTCTCGATGCTGATCAGCGACACCCGCCAGCTCGCGCTCCTGCCCGATGTTCCCTACACCCTGATCAACAGCCCGCTGTCCCCGGCCGAACTCTTCGTGGCGGCCAAGGTCAACAAGCTGGGCGCCGACGTGGTGGTATGCCCCATGCAGACCATGGGCAGCTGGGGCCGGAAGTACGCCCTGGTGCTGACCCTGCACGACCTCATCTACTACGAGCACCCCACCCCTCCCGGATTCCTGCCGGCCCCCGTCAGGTTCCTGTGGCGCCTGTACCACAAGGCTTTCTGGCCCCAGCGGCTCCTGCTGAACCGGGCGGACATCGTGGCGACGATCAGCTCCACCACGGCGGCCCTGATGGCCAAGTACCGGCTCACCCGGCGTCCTGTCAGGATTGTCGGCAACGCCCCCCAGCACGGCCACACCCCGCGCGATCCCGGGGCGGGGGCCGACAAGACGCTGCTCTACATGGGTTCCTTCATGCCCTATAAGAACGTGGAGACCATGGTCCGCGGCATGGCGGAGCTCCCGGACATGACCCTGCATCTGCTCAGCCGCATCACGCCCGAGCGGCGGGCCGAGCTCGAGGCCCTGGCTCCGGAGGGCGCAAGCATCGTCTTCCACAACGGGGTGACCGACGCCGAGTATGAGGCCCTCCTGGCACGCACCACCGCCTTGGTCAGCCTGTCCCGGGCCGAGGGCTACGGACTGCCGCTCGTCGAGGCCATGTCCCACGGCACGCCGGTGATTGCCAGCGACATCCCGATCTTCCGGGAGGTCGGTGACGATGCCGTCAGCTACGTGCATCCGGACTCCCCGGCGGAGTTTGCCGAGGCGGTGCGCACGCTCGAGGACCCCGCCCTGTGGAAGGCCCGGTCCCGCCGTTCAGTGGAGCGGGCCGCAGACTTCAGCTGGGATGAGTCGGCGCGGCGGCTCGTGGCCGTCGCCGAAGAGGCCGTCGCGCTCCGGAACCGGCCCCGCGACCGGAGATAGCCGGAACGGCTGTAAGTGGCCGGCGCGGAGATCCGCTCCGCGCCGCACCCAAAGCGAGGCCGGGATGACGCCGGCGCCACGGTCCCCGACCACCCATTTGCCGCGGAGGGCCGCAATACGGAGCCTCATTCCGGCCATCTGCGGCGAATGGCCGCCGGCCTGCGGGCCTGTTGTGGCATGCGCGCCCTTTGAATAGAGGGACCGCCGTGCCGGTGGGGCCATGTGAGCTGCGGAGACGCAATGGAGGGTCCTACAGGACGTCGACGCCGTCCAGGCGCAGTTGCACCGGGTCGTCGCTGCGTTTGGCTGCGGCCGCCGCCTTGACGGCCCGCATGACGGCCGTGGCAGCCGCGGCCTGGGCGTAGGGGATGAACAGCAGGGTCCGGACCTCCTGGCCGGAGTCCCGGGGCACAGCATTCCGGGGCACAGCATCCCGGGGGACAGTATCCCGCGTCGCAGCATCCTGCGGCGGCGTGCGGCCTGCCCCCGCGGCCGCCGGCAGAATGACCGGCGCGGGCCCGGCCGTCCGGAGGACGGTTCCCTGCGCCGCCAGCCGCTGCTGGATGGCATCCGTGAAATGGCCGACGGCGGTCCTGCCGCCGGTGACGGAAGCGACCCGCACGGCGGGCGGCAGCTGCAGCTCCTGCCGCAGTGCCAGTTCCCGGCTGGCGTACCCGGCGGGATCCCAGCGCAGCAGGGCGCCAACCCCGGCGGCGTCGTCGGCGGTGATGACCACCAGGCCGCCCTCCGAAGCGGGCCGCACCAGGGCCGCGGCGTTGAACCAGCGGCGGACCGCGTCCTCCCCCGCCCTTAGGTTTTCCCGGCGCAGCAGCGAATCGCCGTCGAGCAGCAGGGCCGCTGCGTACCCGCCGAAGGCCACGGGTTCGGCGCCGACGGTGGCCACCACCAGGGCCGCGGTCTCCGCAACGGTGGCCTTGATCTGGTCCCCGGATGAGGTGATGACCGGTTTTCCCGGAAACGCCCGGCCCAGCTCCTCCGCGGTGCGGAGGGCTCCCGTGGCGCCGCGCCTTAGCTTGGCGCCGTTGCACGTGCCGCAGCGCCACGCCGGGGCCGGGGCCGAGCACCAGCGGCATTGCGGCACGGCGCTGCTCCCGGCCGGGCCGGCGATCGCCAGCGGGCCGCTGCAGGCGGTGCAGCGGGCCGGTTCCCGGCACGTGTCGCACACCAGCGAGGGGGCGTAGCCGGCGCGGGCCACCTGGACCAGGACCGGCCCCCGCTCCAGGCCCTCTTTGGCGGCCCGCCAGGCCGCGCCGGGGAGCCGGGCGATCCGGGCGAGCGGGTCATGCTCGAGTTCGTAGCTGTCGGCCGTGTTCAGGACCCGCGGGACCGTCCGCCGCACGACGGCCCGGTCCGCTTCCACTGCCTGCGCCCAGCCCGAGGCGACCAGCCGCTCCGTTTCGGTGCTGCGCGAATGGGCCGCAAGCAGGCACGCGGCGCCCTCCTGGCCCGCCCGGAGCAGGAGGACTTCGCGGGTGTGCGCATACGGGGAGCGCTGCTCGATGTGGAGGTCGTCGCCGTCGTCCCAGCAGATGACGAGCCCGAGGTTCGGCACCGGTGCGTAGGCCGCGGACCGCGTGCCCACGGCGACCCCGGCGGCGCCGCTGAGCACGCGCAGGAAGCTGCGGTAGCGCGGCGTCTGGCCGTCGTCCGCGGTGAGCCGGGCGACGTCGCCGGCGGGAAGCAGTTCCAGCAGGGCAGATTCCACGCGGTCAAGGTCCCGGTAGTCGGGCACCACGACGACGGCGCCGCGGCCGGAGATCCGCACCGCGGCCACGGCTTCGGCGATCATCCGCGGCCAGCCGGCGGGCCCGTACCCCTGCAGGGCGGTCAGCACGGCCCGGGGCGACTCCCCCGCGGCGAGGTGGGCGAGGAATGCCGCACCGTTGCGGTACCGGGTCCAGATGCTGCCGGCGGCCGGCGACGGAAGCGACACGTCGGTCGCCAGACCGAACGTCTCAGTGCCGAACAGCGCGGGATCGAGCCGGCCGTCCGGGGCGAATTCCTTTTCCAGCTTGGCCATGCGCGGCGGCACTGCAACGCGCAGGACATCGCTGACCGTTCCGGCGTAGCGCGAGGCGATCCGGCCGGCGAGCTCGGCCACTGCGGGGGTCAGGACCGGGACGGCGGAGAGCACCTTGTGCAGCGGCACCAGGGGGTGGCCGGCGTCGGATCCGGCGGTGCGCTCCAGCAGGTATCCGGCCAGTTCCTGCCCGTTGAATTTGACCTTGACCCGGACTCCGGGCATGGCGTCGGCGTCGAGGGCGGCGGGGACGCTGTAGTCGAAAGGCCTGTCCAGGTGGGGCAGCGAGGACTCGATCAGCACCCGTGCCACCGGCAGGTGTGCCGCAAGGGCCGGCCCGGACGCTTCCGCGGCGGAGGCGGGAAAACCCTGGAGCAGGGACAGCTGCTGGGGTTCACCGGGCGCGCCGCCGGCAGGAATGGGACTCACGGCTCGCACCTCCCCTGAGGATCGTTCGACACATGCACTGTTTTCCGAAATGCACTGTCTTCCGAAATGCACTGTATTCCCAAATGCAATGTAGCCAGGCCACCGGAGGGCGGCCTGGCTACAGCACATCACGCAGGACTGACAAACTCACTGTCAAAACAAACCGCCTGGGCGGCTTTGGACCGTGTGGGCCGGGCCTTAGGCGTTGAAGAACGCCTTCAGCTCGTCCACCCGGTCCAGGCGTTCCCACGTGAAGTCCGGGTCTTCGCGGCCGAAGTGACCGTGCGCGGCCGTCTTGGCGTAGATCGGGCGCTTGAGGTCGAGGGCGTCGATGATGGCCCGCGGGCGCAGGTCGAAGATCTCGGCGATCGCGGCGCTGATGCGGGCCGGGTCCACGGTTTCGGTTCCGAATGTCTCAACGTAGGTTCCCACCGGGCGGGCCTGGCCGATCGCGTAGGCGATCTGGATTTCAGCGCGCTTGGCGAGGCCGGCGGCCACCACGTTCTTGGCGACCCAGCGCATGGCGTAGGCGGCCGAACGGTCCACCTTCGACGGGTCCTTGCCGGAGAACGCGCCGCCGCCGTGGCGGGCCATGCCGCCGTAGGTGTCGACGATGATCTTGCGGCCGGTGAGGCCGGCGTCGCCCACCGGGCCGCCAATCACAAAGGCGCCTGCGGGGTTGAGGATGTTGCGGGTCCGTGAGGTGTCCAGGTTGGACAGTGCCATGACCGGCCCCACCACGTGCTCGGCAAGGTCGGCCCGGAGCTGGTCCAGGCTGGTGCCTTCGGCGTGCTGGCTGGAGATGACGACGGTTTCGACTGAGACCGGGCGGTCGCCGTCGTAGCCCACGGTGACCTGGGTCTTGCCGTCCGGGCGCAGGTAGGCGAGTTCGCCGTTCTTGCGGACCTCGGTCAGGCGCTCGGAGAGCCGGTGCGCGAGCCAGATCGGCACGGGCATGTAGGACGGCGTTTCGTCGCTGGCGTAGCCGAACATGAGTCCCTGGTCGCCAGCCCCCTGGAGGTCGTAGTCGTCCTCCTGGCGGCCCTCACGCGCTTCGAGGGAGTTGAACACGCCGCCGGCGATGTCGTTGGACTGCTGGCCGATGGATACCGAGACGCCGCACCGGGCGCCGTCGAAGCCGTTGGCCGAAGAATCGTACCCGATGCCCAAGATGGTCTCCCGGACAATCTGCGGAATCTCGACGTAGGCGTCGGTGGTGACCTCGCCCGCGACGTGGACCAGCCCGGTGGTGGCCAGCGTCTCCACGGCTACCCGGGACTCGGGGTCTTTGTCGAGCAGTGCGTCGAGGATCGCATCGCTGATCTGGTCACAGATCTTGTCGGGGTGGCCCTCCGTCACCGACTCGGATGTGAAGAGCCGGAGCGCGGCGGGCGTGGACCCGTGGAAGGCGGGGATGTGCAGCGGTAAAGTCACTCAACTACCTTACTGGTTGGATAACGGACGTCCGGCGGCGTGTGTCCCCGTGCTAAGGAGATGTTGGTTACGCCGGGCTACGCCGGCGGTACAGCCCGGCTCAGCTCGGCGCTGATCCGGTCGATCACGGCAGCCGCGACGTCGGATTTGGAACCCGACGCCTCTTGGGGTTCGGAGCCGTCACGGGAAAGGATGACTACTGTGTTCGTGTCCTTGCCAAAGACCAAGTCCCGGCCCACCTGGTTGACGACCAGCAGGTCGCAGGCTTTCCGGTGCAGCTTGGCCCGGGCATAGTCCAGGACATCGCCGCCGGCATCGCCCGTCTCGGCGGCGAAGCCGACGATCAGCTGATTCCGGGACGCGGCGTCGCGGACCTCGACGAGTTCGCGCAGGATGTCGGGGTTGCGCACCAGGTTGATCACGGGATCGGCGACGTCGTCGCGCTTCTTGATCTTGGTCCCGGCGACGTCCGCCGGCCGGAAGTCCGCGACCGCGGCGGCCATGATGACGACGTCGGAGTCGGCGGCCGCGTGCAGCGCCGCCTCCCGCAGTTCCAGGGCCGTTTCGACCTGGACGATTTCGACGCCGGCGGGCGCCGGGACTTCCATGTGGGCGGCCAGCAGGCGGACGCGGGCGCCGGCGTCGCGGGCCGCGGCGGCCAGGGCCACGCCCTGCTTGCCGGAGGAGCGGTTGCCGAGGAACCGCACGGGGTCCAGCGGTTCCCGGGTGCCGCCGGCACTGATGGTCACCGTCAGTCCGGCCAACGGCGTAACCGCCGGCTGCGCCGTTGCGGGCGCGGCGGCCAGGGCAGTGGTCACGTCCGGGTCAACGGCCGGCATCGCCGCGGAAGTTGCGGAAGCGTCGGCGGCGGCCGCTTCGGCGCCGGCGAGGGCCATGGCGGCGGTGAAGATCGCCTCCGGCTCGGGCAGGCGGCCGGGACCGGAGTCGGCGCCGGTCAGCCGCCCGCTCGCGGGTTCCAGCACGGTGACGCCGCGGCTGCGCAGGGTTTCGACGTTGGCCTGGGTGGCGGGGTGTTGCCACATTTCGGTGTGCATGGCCGGGGCCATGAGCACCGGGCAGTCGCCGGCCATCAGCAGGGTGTTGGTGAGGAGGTCGTCGGCCTGGCCGGTGGCCGCGCGGGCCAGGAGATCGGCCGTGGCCGGGGCCACGACGATCAGTTCGGCCTCGTGGCCGAGCCGGACATGGTTGACCGTGTGGACGGCGTCGAACACGCTGTTGCTCACCGGGTGCCCGGACAGGGCCTCCCACGTGGCGACGCCGACGAAGCGGGTGGCCGCCTCGGTGGGGATGACCGTGACGTCATGCCCGGCTTCAGTAAAAAGCCGGAGGAGCGATGCCACCTTGTAGGCGGCAATCCCTCCCCCGACTCCGAGGACTATGCGCACGTGATCTCCGTCAGCAGGCAGTCTGTTTACTTGGCTCTTCCCGCGGGGGGAATTACTCTGCGGTTTCGATCGGCGTGGAGACGAGCTTGCCTTCGTTGATCTCGCGCAGGGCGATCGACAGGGACTTCTCGTTCAGCTTGGTGTCGACCAGCGGGCCAACGTACTCAAACAGGCCCTCATGCAGCTGGGCGTAGTACGCGTTGATCTGGCGTGCGCGCTTGGCACCAAAAATCACCAGTCCGTACTTCGAGTCGGCGGCCTTCAGCAGCTCGTCGATCGGCGGGTTGATGATGCCTTCAAGGTTCGTGGACACGAATTCTCCAAATTCTAACGGGCCGGTACGTCCCGGCGCCTAGCGCGGGTTCGGGGTCAGCCCCATGAGTGAAACAAGCTCGTCCGCTGCCCGACGAACGTCATCATTGATGACGGTGTGGTCGAACTCCGGTTCAGCGGCAAGTTCTAGTTTAGCGGTTTCCAGCCTCTGCTGCTGTTCTTCGGCGCTTTCCGTGCCGCGGCCGACCAGCCGGCGGACCATTTCGTCCCAGCTCGGGGGCGCCAGGAACACAAACTGGGCATCCGGGACGGCCTGCTTGACCTGCCGGGCGCCCTGCAGATCGATCTCCAGCAGCACCGAGCGGCCCTCGGCAATGGCGGCGTCAACCGTGCTGCGCAGCGTGCCGTAGCGGTTCCGGCCGTGGACGACGGCCCACTCGAGCAATTCGCCGTTTTCGACCAGGGAATCGAATTCCTCGGCCGATTTGAAGAAGTAGTGGATCCCGTCCTGCTCCCCCGGCCGCGGCGGGCGCGTGGTGGCCGACACGGAGAGCCAGACGCCGGGGTAGTTGTCCCGGATGTAGGTGGACACGGTGCCTTTGCCAACAGCCGTCGGGCCGGCGAGGACTGTCAGTCCCGGTTTCTTGCTCACATATTCCTTTGGGCGGTGGTGGGCAGCTCGGCGGACCGGGCTACTTGTCGTCAATAAAATCTACCAGCGCCCGGCGCTGGTGGATTCCCAGGCCGCGGACCCGTCGGGATTGTGCGATGCCGAGCTGGTCCATGATGGCCGCCGCCCGGACCCGGCCGATCCCGGGCAGGGCCTCGAGCAGCTCCACGATTCTCATGCGGGCAATGGCGTCGTCGGATTCGGCGGCACTGATGACATTGGCGATGGTCAGCTCGCCCGTCTTGAGCCGCTCCTTTGCCTCGGCCCTGGTGGCCCTTGCGGCAGCGGCCTTGCGAAGGGCGTCGGAACGCTCCTGAGGAGTGAGTGGTCTCAAACTCACGGAAGGCCTCCCTGCATGGCGGGACGGGGCACTCATGCCCTTGCCCCGAACCTACCGTCAGGCGGCGGCAGAAATCAATGGAAATCTGCGCGCCGGCCAGTTCGGGAACGGGAAAAGCACAATCCCGCACGGGACAGCCCCCGGCCCGGGTCCGGCAGCTCCGGTCCCGGGCCGGCGAGGCGGCTGCAGCTAAGCCGCGAGGAGTCCGTCGAGGGTGCGCCGCGCGGCATCCCGGAGGGACTGCAGCTGCGGTCCGGCGCCGAGAATCTCCCGGCTCGACGTGCCCAGAACCTGGGGATAGGCCGCACCGAACGTGCGGCGCAGGTCCGCGGCCGTGGCGCCCTGAGCGCCCAGCCCGGGGGCCAGGATGGGCCCACGGACCGCCGCCAGATCGATATCAAGTGCGGCGAGGGCCGAGCCCACCGTGGCACCGACCACCAGGCCCACGGAACCGAGCGAACCGTCATAGCGCTGGTTCTCCACCGCGGCCGCTTCCGTGATCCGCCGCGCGACGGAATCGGCCCCGCCGACGTGCTGGACCGAGGCGCCCTCCGGGTTCGAGGTCAGCGCGAGGACGAACACCCCGCGGCCGGTCCCGGCCGCCAGGTCCAGGGCGGGCCGGAGCGACTCAAAGCCCAGGTACGGGCTCAACGTCACCGAATCCGCGGCCAGGGCCGAGCCGTCCCGCAGCCAGGCATCCGCGTAGGCGGCCATGGTGGAGCCGATGTCGCCGCGTTTGGCGTCCGCGATGGTCAGCACGGACGCTTCCGCCGCCGCGGCCAGGGTGCGTTCGAGCACGGCGATTCCAGCCGATCCGTGACGCTCGTACAGGGCCACCTGCGGTTTCACCGCGGCGGCGAGGGAGCCCACGGCCTCCAGCACGGTCAGCGAGAAGCGTTCCAGCCCGGCGGCGTCGTCAGTGAGCCCCCAGCGCTGCAGCAGCGCCGGGTGCGGGTCGATGCCGACGCACAGCGGGCCGCGGTCCGCCATGGCCCGCCCCAGCCGGGAGCCGAAGGTCTCCCGGCCGGCCGCCGGGGCGGTGGATGCCTCAGGCATCCTGGAGCGCCTTCAGGTTCGCGGCGTGTTCCTGCAGGCTCGTGACCGACCATTCGTAGGTGCGCAGCGCCTCGATGGCCTGGACGGCCGCGTTGAACTCGGCCACGGTGGTGATGCACGGGATCCCGATCGAGGTCGCGGCGGCACGGAGTTCGTAGCCGTCGCTGCGGGCCTCGCCGCCGGAGGGGGTGTTGAAGACCATGTCGATCTCGCCGGCGATGATGAGGTCGGCGATGGTGCCTTCGCCTTCGGCGCTGGAACCTTCGGCGACCTTCCGGACCGGGGTGGCCTGGATCCCGTTGCGGCGGAGCACGTCGGCTGTGCCGCCGGTGGAGACGATCTCGAAGCCGAGGTCCGAGAGCCGCTTGACGCCCATGATGACCGAGCGCTTGTCCCGGTTGGCCACCGAGACGAAGATCTTGCCCTCGGTGGGCAGGGCGTTGTTCGCGGCCGCCTGGCTCTTGGCGAAGGCCGTGTCGAAGTGCTTGTCGATGCCCATGACCTCGCCCGTGGAGCGCATTTCCGGGCCGAGCAGGGAGTCGACCACCTTGCCCTCCGGGGTGCGGAAGCGGCTGAACGGCAGCACGGCTTCCTTGACCGAGACCGGCGCGTCCAGCGGCAGGGTGGAGCCGTCGCCGCTCTCCGGCAGCATCTTGTAGGCGCTGCGGAGCTGGTTGATGGTGACGCCGGTGCCGATCAGGGCAGCGGCTTTCGCCATCTGGACACCCGTGGCCTTGGAGACGAACGGGACGGTGCGGGACGCGCGCGGATTGGCTTCGAGGACGTAGAGCACGTCGGAGGCCAGGGCGAACTGGATGTTGATCAGGCCGCGGACGCCCACGCCCTCGGCGATCGCCAAGGTGGCGGTCCGCACCCGTTCCAGCACGTTGCCGCCCAGGGTGATGGGCGGCAGGACGCAGGCCGAGTCGCCGGAGTGGATGCCGGCCTCCTCGATGTGTTCCATGATGCCGCCGAGGTACATCTCCGTGCCGTCGTAGAGGGCATCGACGTCAATCTCGACGGCGTCCTCGAGGAAGCGGTCGATCAGCACCGGGTGGTCGGGGGTGATCTCGGTGGCGTTGGCGATGTAGCGGGAGAGGTTGGGCTCGTCGTAGACGATCTCCATGCCGCGTCCGCCGAGGACGTAGGAGGGCCGGACCAGGACCGGGTAGCCGATCTCGTCGGCGATCTTCTTGGCGTCCTCGAAGGACACGGCGGTGCCGTTCTTCGGCGAGACGAGCCCGGCCTTGTCGAGGACGCGGGAGAAGGCGCCGCGGTGTTCGGCGAGGTCGATGGCCTCCGGCGAGGTACCGAGGATCGGCACGCCGGCGTCGGCGAGCTGCTGGGCGAGCTTGAGCGGGGTCTGGCCGCCGAGCTGGACGAAGACGCCCATGACCCCGCCGGTGCGCTCCTCGGCCGCGATGACCTCGAGGACGTCCTCCAGGGTGAGCGGCTCGAAGTAGAGACGGGTGGAGACGTCGTAGTCGGTGGAGACGGTTTCCGGGTTGCAGTTGACCATCACGGTCTCGTAGCCGGCCTTGCGCAGCGCCATCGAGGCGTGCACGCAGGAGTAGTCGAACTCGATGCCCTGGCCGATCCGGTTGGGGCCGGACCCGAGGATGATGATGGACGGCTTGGCATGCAGCGCAACCTCGTCCTCCTCGTCATAGGAGGAGTAGTGGTACGGGGTGTAGGCGGCGAACTCGGCCGCGCAGGTGTCCACGGTCTTGTAGACGGGACGGATGCCCAGGGCCTGCCGGACCCCGCGGACTACGTCCTCGGAGTTGTGGGTCAGCGCACCGATCTGTTCGTCGGAGAAGCCGTGGCGCTTGGCGCGGGTCAGCATCTCCGGCGTCAGCGCCGCGGCCTGGCGGATTTCGAGCGAGATCTCGTTCAGCAGCTGGAGCTGGTCCAGGTACCAGGGGTCGATCTTGGTCGCCTCGAAGAGCTGTTCCACGGTGGCGCCGCCGAGCATGGCGCGCTGCACCTGGTGCAGGCGCTCGGTGGTGGGACGCTTGGCCTTCTCGATCAGCTCCGCGACTTCCCATTCCGGGACGTGGCTGAAGTCCAGCTGGGAGCCCTTCTGCTCCAGGGAGCGCAAGGCCTTCTGCAGCGCCTCGGTGAAGTTCCGGCCCATGGCCATGGCCTCGCCCACCGACTTCATGGTGGTGGTCAGGGTGGGGTCCGCCGCCGGGAACTTCTCGAACGCGAAGCGCGGGACCTTCACCACCACGTAGTCCAGGGTCGGTTCGAAGGACGCCGGGGTCTTCTGGGTGATGTCGTTCGGGATCTCGTCCAGGGTGTAGCCGAGGGACAGCTTGGTGGCAATCTTCGCGATCGCGAAGCCGGTGGCCTTGGACGCGAGGGCGGAGGAACGGGAGACGCGGGGGTTCATTTCGATCACGACGACGCGGCCGGTGTCCGGCTCGACGGCGAACTGGATGTTGCAGCCGCCGGTGTCGACGCCGACTTCGCGGATGACGGCGATGGAGATGTCGCGCAGCCGCTGGTATTCGCGGTCGGTGAGGGTCAGGGCGGGGGCGACGGTGATGGAGTCGCCGGTGTGGACGCCCACGGGGTCGAAGTTCTCGATGGAGCAGACCACCACGACGTTGTCGTTCTTGTCGCGCATCATCTCGAGCTCGTACTCCTTCCAGCCGAGGATGCTCTCTTCGAGCAGCACCTCGGACGTGGGGCTGTACTGCAGGCCCTGGCCGACAATCCGGCGCAGGTCCCCCTCGTCGTAGGCCAGCCCGGAGCCCAGGCCGCCCATGGTGAAGGAGGGCCGGACGACCATCGGGTAACCGAGGTCACCGGCCGCGGCGAGAGCCTCGTCCATGGTGTGGATGATGTGGCTGCGGGCCGACTCGGCGCCGCAGCGCTCGACGACGCCCTTGAACTTCTCGCGGTCCTCGCCCAGCTCAATCGCGGCGATATTGGCGCCGATCAGCTCGACGTTGTACTTCTCCAGGACGCCGTTCTTGTCCAGCGCGATGGCCGTGTTGAGGGCCGTCTGGCCGCCGAGGGTCGGCAGGAGCGCGTCGGGGCGCTCCTTGGCGATGATTTTCTCCACCACTTCGGGGGTGATCGGTTCGATGTAGGTCGCGTCAGCGAACTCGGGGTCCGTCATGATGGTGGCCGGGTTGGAGTTGACGAGGATGACCCGCAGGCCTTCCTCCTTGAGGACGCGCAGCGCCTGGGTGCCGGAGTAATCGAATTCGGCCGCCTGGCCGATCACGATCGGGCCGGACCCGATGACCATGACGCTCTTGAGGTCAGTTCTCTTGGGCATTACTTCGTGTCCCCAGTCTTGGAATCGGTGGCAGTCTTTGTGCCGGTCTCTGTCTTTGAAGAAGCGTCCGCCATCAGCTCGATGAAGCGGTCGAAGAGGTAGGCGGCGTCGTGCGGGCCGGCGGCCGCTTCGGGGTGGTACTGCACGGAGAAGGCCGGAATGTCGAGGCAGGACAGCCCCTCGACGACGTCGTCGTTGAGGCTCACGTGGCTGACCTCGACCCGGCCGAAGCGCTCCTCGGGGGCCTGGGTGGCGCCGTTGAGCGGGGCGTCGACGGCGAAGCCGTGGTTCTGCGAAGTGATTTCGACCTTGCCGGTGCGGCGGTCCATCACGGGCTGGTTCAGGCCGCGGTGGCCGTAGCGGAGCTTGTAGGTGCCGAACCCGAGGGCCCGGCCGAGGATCTGGTTGCCGAAGCAGATGCCGAAGTACGGGATCTTCTCATCGAGCACGGAGCGCAGCAGCGCCACTTGGTTGTCCGCGGTGGCGGGGTCGCCGGGGCCGTTGGACATGAAGAAGCCGTCCGGGTTGACAGCCTGGACGTCGGCGAGGGTTGCCGTGGCGGGCAGCACGTGCACCCGGACCCCGCGCTCGGCGAACCGTACGGGGGTCATGCGCTTGATGCCCAAATCGATGGCGGCAATGCTGAACCGCGGCTCGCCGTCCCAGCCGAAGTCCTTGGGCTCCACCGTGTAGGCGGCGTCCACGCTGACTTCCTCGGCGAGCCGTGAGCCTTCCATCGGCGCGCTGGCCAGGACAGCGTCGACGAGTTCCTTGTCCGTGGCGCGGGCGGCGTCGCCGGAGAAGATGCCGGCGCGCATGGTCTTGTGTTCGCGCAGGTGGCGGGTGATGGCGCGGGTGTCGACGCCCTGGATGCCGACGATCCCCTGCTCGACGAGCTCGTCGTCGAGGGATCGCTCGGAGCGCCAGTTGGAGGGCCGGCGCGCGGCGTCGCGGACGATGTAGCCGGCCACCCAGATGCGGCGGGACTCGGCGTCGTCGGTGTTGACGCCGGTGTTGCCAATGTGCGGCGCGGTCTGGACCACGAGCTGGCGGGCGTAGGAGGGGTCGGTGATGGTCTCCTGGTAGCCGGTCATGCCGGTCGCGAAGACTGCCTCGCCGAGGGCCGTTCCGGTGGCGCCGTAGCTGGTGCCGCGGAAAATCCGGCCGTCCTCGAGCACGAGGACCGCGGGGGTGGATGCTGCTGCGGGTGCAGTGGGGTTAGCTGGCACTGATTCTTCTGTCACTGTTTTTTCTGACACTGCTGTTTCTGTCACTGTTTTCTCTGACACTGCTGTTTCTGTCACTTCGTTGGATTCCGTCACGTCGTTACTTTCCACTATCGGCTTCTGCCTGAGGGGCTGCGGAGATCAAATCTTGGAGGGTGGTGAGGAGCACGGCTTTGTCCTCGGCACGGCGCGTCCGGTAACCGGTGTCGAGTTCGTGGGAACCGAGCATCCAGCTGAGCACCAGCAGGCCGTCCTTTTCCACGAACTTTCCGGCCATGCCGCTTTCCTGCCGCACACCGGTCAGGCATCCGGCCGGGATGAACACCGGGCCGGCGCCCGCGCGCTCGAACAGCACGCCTTCGGGGTGCACGGAGAGCTTGGCGTTGGTGCGGATGCCCAGATTGTGCACGGCGATCCGGTCCAGCCAGTCGCCGGCGGTGGTGGAGGCGACGTACTGGCCGTCGGCGGCGGCCAGCGGGGCGCCGAGTTCGGCGGGAACCTCGGGGAGGGGCTCGACGTCGGACTGGCGGCGCAGGCGGTTACGCCAGCCGACGGCGATGAGGGCAAGCGCGACGCCAATCAGGACGAGCGTGAAGAGCAGGGAGAGGTCCTTGACACTCACGGGCGGCGGCCCGCCGGTCCTGCGTCGAGCGCTTCGGCCGGCCACCGGTACGGGGTGTTGAGTTTTCCGTCGAGAACGGTCGGGTGGCCCTTGAAGAACGTCGCCACTACCTTCCCCGGCAGTTCCCGGCCGGCAAACGGAGAGTTACGGCCCATGGTTGCCATCTTAGAAGGGTCCACGGTCCAGCGCGCAGCCGGGTCCACGAGTATGACGTTGGCAGGCTCCCCGGCCTCGAGCGGGCGGCCCTGGTCCTGGACCCGGCCGATGGCGGCCGGCGCCGTGGAGGTCACGCGGGCAAAATCCTCCCAGCCCATCAGGCCTGTTTCGATCATGGTGTGCTGGACCACGGAGAGCGCGGTTTCCAGCCCGGTCATGCCCATGGCCGCCTGCGCCCACTCGCATTCCTTGTGTTCGCTCGGGTGCGGGGCGTGGTCGGTGCCGACGACGTCGATCGTGCCATCGGCCAGGGCGGCCCGGAGGGCCTGGACATCGGCGTCCGTGCGCAGCGGCGGGTTGACCTTGTAGACGGGGTCGTAGCTGCGGGCGAGCTCATCCGTGAGCCAGAGGTGGTGCGGGGTGACCTCGGCCGTGACGTTGACGCCGCGGGACTTGGCCCAGCGGATGATCTCCACGGACCCGGCCGTGGAGACGTGGCAGACGTGCAGGCGGGACCCGACGTGCTGGGCCAGCAGCACGTCCCGGGCGATGATGCTCTCTTCGGCGACGGCCGGCCAGCCGGCCAGGCCGAGGACGGCGGAGACCTCGCCCTCGTTCATCTGGGCGCCGGCGGTGAGTCGGGGTTCCTGCGCGTGCTGGGCCACGACGCCGTCGAATGCCTTGACGTATTCGAGCGCGCGGCGCATCAGCACCGGATCGTGGACGCAGATGCCGTCGTCGGAGAACACGCGGACGTGGGCGCGGGAGTCGGCCATGGCGCCGAGCTCGGCGAGCTGCTCCCCCGCGAGGCCCACGGTGACTGCTCCCACCGGACGGACGTCCACCCAGCCGGCGGTCCGGCCAAGGGTGAGGACTTGCTCCACGACGCCGGCGGTGTCCGCCACCGGGGTGCTGTTGGCCATGGCGTGCACGGCCGTGTAGCCGCCCAGGGCGGCGGCGCGGGTGCCGGTTTCGACGGTTTCGGCGTCTTCGCGGCCGGGTTCGCGCAGGTGGGTGTGGATGTCCACCATGCCCGGGAGCGCGACGAGGCCCGCGGCGTCGATTACTGTTGCGTCCCGCACCCCGGCGCCTTCGGCGTCCAGCTGACGGCCGCGGGCGGCGATCACGCCGTCCCGGATCAGCAGGTCCTCGGCTGCTCCGCCCAGGATCGAGGCCCCCCGGATGAGGTAGGCGCCGCTGTTGTCTGCGTTCTGGTGCTGATCGGCCATCAGTGGCTCTCCTGGTGGGAATAAGTGAGGTTCGGAATGGCGGCGTGCGCCGCGGACGCGGCCGCAGAGGCAGAAGCTATGGCAGAAACTGGTGCGGCGGCCGGCTCGCGGTTCTCCCCGGACAGGAGCAGGTACAGTGCCGCCATCCGGACTGAGACGCCGTTGCGCACCTGCGCCAGCACGGTGGAGCGGGGCGAGTCGGCCGCGGCCGCGGAGATTTCCAGCCCGCGGTTCATGGGACCGGGGTGCATGATGATGGTGTCCTTGAGCCCCAGGCTGTCGAGGGCACGGAGCCGGTTGTCGTCGAAGCCCCAGCGCCGCGAGTATTCGCGGGTGGTGGGGAAGAAGGAGGCATTCATCCGTTCGCCCTGGACGCGGAGCATCATCATGGCGTCCACGCCTTGCGCGAGGGTCTCGTCGAGGTCGAAGCTGACGGCGCACGGCCATTTTTCGACGCCGATGGGGAGCAGCGTGGGCGGCGCGACGAGGGTGACCTCGGCGCCGAGGGTGCGCAGCAGCCAGACGTTGGAGCGGGCAACGCGCGAGTGCAGGACGTCACCGGCGATGGCGACGCGCATGCCTTTGAGGTCGGCGCCGGCCGAGGGCGTGCCGGCCAGCTTCGACCAGTGCCGGCGCATCGTGAACGCGTCCAGCAACGCCTGGGTGGGGTGTTCGTGGGTGCCGTCGCCGGCGTTGATGACGGCGGCGTCGATCCAGTCGGTCGCGGCGAGCCGGTGCGGGGCGCCGGAGGCCCAGTGCCGGATGACGACGGCGTCGGCGCCCATCGCGGCGAGCGTCTGGGCGGTGTCCTTCAGCGACTCGCCCTTGGAGACGGACGAGCCCTTCGCGGCGAAGTTGATGACGTCGGCGGAGAGCCGCTTGGCGGCGGCTTCGAAGGAGATCCGGGTGCGGGTGGAGTCCTCGAAGAAGAGGTTGACCACGGTGCGCCCCCGCAGGGCGGGGAGCTTTTTGACCTCGCGCTCCCCCACCGCAGCCATTTCCTCGGCGGTGTCCAGGATGCGGATGGCGTTGTGCAGGCTCAGGTCTTCGGTGGAGAGCAGGTGCCTCATGCGGTGGCCTCGATGACGACTTCATCGACGGGGACGCCGTCTGTTGCCCCGCCTCCGGCAGAGTCGGTTTCCTCGAGCCGGACCCGGACCTTCTCCGATGAGGAGGTAGGCAGGTTCTTGCCGACATGGTCGGCGCGGATGGGCAGTTCCCGGTGGCCGCGGTCGATCAGCACGGCGAGGCGGACAATCCGCGGCCGGCCGAGGTCGATGATGGCGTCCAGTGCTGCCCGGATGGTGCGCCCGGAATAGAGGACGTCGTCGATCAGCACCACAACTTTGTTGTCGATGCCCGTGCGCGGCAGCTGGGTGGGGTAGGGCGGCCTGGTGGGCTGGTGCGAGAGGTCGTCGCGGAACATCGTGACGTCGAGTTGGCCGACAATGGCGGCGGCGTCCACGGTGGGATCCGCGGCGGCGATCTTGGCGGCGAGGCGGACGGCGAGGGGATAGCCCCGGCGCGGGATGCCCAGCAGGACGAGGTCCTGGGAGCCCTTGTTGGCCTCAAGAATTTCATGGGCGATACGAGTGAGCGCGCGGTCGATGTCAGCCTGGTTGAGGACAACCCGGGTGAGCACCACCTGCGCCGGACCCGGTGCTGAAGGCACGGAAGTCAAAGCTCGTCTCCCCTTTCCCCGCCTCACGGGACGGAATTAAAAAAGGATTATTTGCCCTTTCAAATTACCACAACGGCACTGCTGCCCCGTCGCCGCCGGAATGCGTTTAACCTCACACGGACATAGGCTCGGTTCCATGACGATGAACGGACCGCGGCCGGGGCATGAGCACCCTGGCGGCCCGCGCCAGGGGCCGCTGCCCCGGCAGGCCAACCCGACGTGGCTGGGGCGTGTCCAGCCCGCGAACTACCAGCGGGCCCCTGCCAACGACGGCGGCCAGTTGCAGCCGGCACTGCCTCCCGCCGGGCCGGCGGGAGGCAGCCCGGGCTGGAAGAACGGCCGCGGTTCCGGCGTTTTTGGCCTGGTGATGGCCGGCGGATTCCTGGCGTTCCTCTGCCTCTTCCTGGTGGTGCCCTTCCTGCTGGAAAGGACCGGAATCACCGGCTTTGCCGTTGGTTTCGTGGCCTCGCTGGTTCCCCTGGGGACCGTATTGCTGACGGTGCGCTTCATCGACCGCTGGGAACCTGAGCCGAAACCCCTGCTGCTTTTCGCGTTTGCCTGGGGAGCCGTCGTCTCGATCGCGGTGACGATGCTGATCCAGCCCTATTTCTCACTGGTGGCCGGGCCCGCCTCGGGACTGGACTCTACGACGTTCGCCGTGACGGTCCAGGCGCCGGTGGTGGAGGAATTCGCCAAGTCCCTGGGGCTGCTGTTGCTCGTGCTCTTTGCCCCGAAACACTTCAACGGACCGGTCGACGGTGTGGTGTTCGCCTTCACGATCGCGGCGGGCTTCGCGTTTACCGAGAACATCCTCTACTTCGGCCGCGCCATCGCCGAATCCAGCGATCCCGGCACGGACCTCGCGGTGGTTTTCTTTCTCCGCGGGGTCCTCTCACCCTTCGCCCACGCCATTTTCACGGGTACGACCGGTCTGGTGATGGGCTTCGCCGCCGGCCGCGGGAACACCGGGCTGTCCGTGCTGGCGTTCTTCGCCGGCCTCGTCCCCGCGATGCTGCTGCACAGCGCCTGGAACAGCATGGGCCGGGACTTCCTGGGCCGGTACGTGATGGTGCAGGTGCCGATCTTCCTGCTGGCGGTGCTGGTGATCGTGCTGCTGCGGGTGGCTGAGCGCAGGCTCACCCGCCAGCGGCTGACGGAATACGCGGCCGCGGGATGGTTTACCGCGGCCGAGGTCGACATGCTGGCCACCGCCGCCGGCCGCCGTTCCGCGCTGCGCTGGGCCAGGTCCACCGGGCGGGGCGTGCAGATGAAGGCGCTGCTCGATGCCGCCACCCAGCTCGCCCTCACCCGGCAACGGATTCTCAGCGGCCGGGACGTGCCGGCACACCAGCGCGATGAGCAGCACCAGCTCGCCGGGATCGCCGCGCTTCGGTCCGCCGTCGTCGGTTAGGGACAGTTGGAACCCAGTGGGGCCAGCCCAGCGTGGGCAACCGGGGAAAAGAAAGAACCCCGGCCAGGATGTCCTGGCCGGGGTTCTGCGGGGAGCCGAGAGCTTACGCCAGCAGCGAGGGCTTGAGCTGCTGCAGCCGGCCCAGCAGGCCGTTGATGAACGACGGCGACTCGTCCGTGGAGAGCGTCTTGGCCAAGGCCACGGCCTCGCTGACCGCCACGCCGTCCGGGACGTCGTCGTTGTAGAGCAGTTCCCACGTGCCGATCCGCAGGATGATGCGGTCCACGGAGGGCATGCGCTCCAGGGTCCAGCCCTGCGAATAGGTCTCCAGGAATTCGTCGATGGCCACCTGGTGCGAGACCACGCCTTCGACGATTTCGAGGGTGTAGGGGTTGACGATCTGGTCTGTCTGCTCGCGGCGGGACTTCAGCACGTCGAACGCGGAGGCTGAGCGCTGCTCGGCCTCAAAGAGCACATCGAGGGCCCGGTTCCGGGCCTTACCGCGCGCACTCACTAGTCGTTGACCCGGCCGAGGTAGCTGCCGTCGCGGGTGTCGACCTTGACCTTGGTGTTGTTCTCGACGAACAGCGGCACCTGGATCTCGTACCCGGTTTCGAGGGTGGCGGGCTTGGTGCCGGCCGAGGAGCGGTCGCCCTGCAGGCCCGGCTCGGTGTAGGTGATCTCGAGGACGACGCTCGGGGGCAGCTCGATGTAGAGCGGGTTGCCTTCGTGGATGGCGATGTTGACCATCTGGTTCTCGAGCATGAAGTTGGTGGCGTCGCCGACGGTGGCGGCCGAGACGGTGAGCTGGTCGAAGTCCGAGGTGTCCATGAAGACGAAGTCGGCGCCGTCCTGGTACAGGTACTGGTAGTCGCGGCGGTCCACCGTGGCGGTCTCAATCTTCAGTCCGGCGTTGAAGGTCTTGTCGACGACCTTGCCGGACATCACGTTGCGCATCTTGGTGCGCACGAACGCGCCACCCTTGCCGGGCTTGACGTGCTGGAACTCGATGATGTTCCAAAGCTGGCCCTCGAGCTTAAGGACGGTTCCGTTCTTGATGTCGTTAGTGGTTGCCACTGTATCCTCTTAGTTTCTCTCTGGTTCCATCAGGCCGGTGCTATCGGCCGGACGATCTATGCCGGGCCGGCATGCCAAGCGGGCCGCCAGCGCGTATTTGTCAAAAATCCAAGATCTATTCTACCGGTTCCGGCGGACAGCTGCCTGACGCAGGCTCAGGACTGCTGTTCCAGGACGTCCCTGGCGCGCTGCAACGCAACCGTGGAGGCATAGATGAGGGCCGCATCGGCGGACCCGGCGACGCGCAGATCCAGCGCCTTGGCGAAGGATTCGACGGCGGCGCCAATGTTCCCGCCGGCGAAGTAGGACCGGCCGAGGTGCTGGCGGACGGCGGCCTCCTCCAGGGTGCCCTGGGTCTCGGCGAGGAGTTGGCGGAACACCTCCACCGCCCGGTCGAACCGGTTCGAGACCCGGAGCACGTCCGCCTCGAAGATCCGCAGCCGGAGCGAGCCGGGGTCCTTGTAGCGGGCCTCGGCGAGGAGCTCGGCGGCTTCGGCCGCGTGCCCTTCTACGAGCCGGACCAGGATCAGGTCCCCGGGGTCTGTCGAGGCCGCCAGGGCCTCGGCCATGACCTCGTCATTGACGACCTGGGGCATCAGGGACTGCGGGTTGATCCGGATCCCGGGAAATCCCGCGTCCGGCCACTCGCTCGTGCCGCCCTTGACCATGTGCATCAGGAGGCAATCTCCTGGTAGGCGGCAAACAGCAGGGACGTGTCCGGAACATCGAGGATGCCGGGCCGGCCAACGCCGTCGAGCACCACGAACCGCAGCAGGTCACCGCGGGATTTCTTGTCCCGGCGCATGCCGTCCAGGAGGGCCTGCCAGCGGTCGCGGCGGTACGTGATGGGAAGCCCGAGGCTTTCCAGGATGCTCCGGTGCCTGTCGGCGTCGGCGTCGCTGAGCCGGCCGACGCTGCGGGCGAGCTCGGCGGCGAACATCATGCCCACGGAGACGGCGGCGCCGTGCCGCCAGGAGTAGCGCTCGGCGAGTTCGATTGCGTGGCCCAGGGTGTGGCCGTAGTTCAGGATCTCGCGCTGGCCGGTTTCCTTCAGGTCCTCGGACACCACCCGGGCTTTGACGCTGATGGCGCGTTCGATCAGTTCGCGCAGGATGTCCGAGCGCGGATCGGAAACCGCGGACGGGTCCTTCTCGATCAGGTCCAGGATGGCCGGGTCGGCGATGAAGCCGCACTTGATGACCTCGGCCATGCCGGAGATGATCTCATTCTTCGGCAGCGTCTCCAGCGTGTCGAGGTCCGCGAGGACACCGGCCGGCGGGTGGAACGCGCCCACCAGGTTCTTGCCCTCGGCGGTGTTGATGCCGGTCTTGCCGCCGACCGAGGCGTCCACCATGCCCAGCAGGCTGGTGGGCATGTGGATGACCTTCACGCCGCGCAGCCAGGTCGCGGCGACAAAGCCGGCCAGGTCGGTGACGGCGCCGCCGCCGACGGCGACGATGGCATCGGAGCGGGTGAAGTCGTTCTGCCCCAGCACCTGCCAGCAGAACGAGGCGACCTCGATGTGTTTGCCCTCTTCGGCGTCGGGGATTTCTGCGGTCAGCGCGGTGAACCCGGCGGCGGCCAGCTCTTCCCGGACGGTGTCCCCGGTCAACCGCAGCGCACGGGGGTGGATGACCAGGACGCGCTTGACGCGCTCACCCAGCAGGCCCGGCAGGCTTGCCAGAAGGCCGCGGCCCACTACGACGTCGTAGTTCTCACCCGGCGTTTGTCCGGTGACTTTGATGACGGTTGATTCGGTACTCACTATTCAACTTCCTTTGTCGACGCCGGAGTGGGCACCGCCGCGGCCTTAGCCGCGGCGCGCTCCCCCAGCGCATCTTCCAGCCGGTGAGCCAGCTCCGGAACGCTGCCGCGCCGGACATCGAGGACGAGGTCGGCGAGCCGTTCGTAGACCGGCTGCCGGGTGGCGAACAAGGTCCGCCACCGGCCCATGGCGTCGCCGGCCAGGAGCGGCCGGCCCGAATTTCTGGCGATGCGTTCCGCCACAGTCTCGGCGTCGCATTCGAGGTAAACAACGGTACAGCGGCCCAGGAGCTGCTGCGTACCGGAATCAAGGACGGCCCCGCCGCCGAGCGAAATGACGGCGGTGCCGCCCTGTGTCTCTTCGATGGCCTGGGCCACGGCCCGGGCCTCCATTTCGCGGAAGGCGTGCTCGCCACGGCTGGCGAAGATCTCGGCGATCGTCCCGTGCTGGGCCACCACGAGGGCGTCGGTGTCCATGAAGGCGCACCCCAAGTGCTCGGCGAGCTGCTGTCCGATCGCCGATTTGCCCACGGCCATCGGTCCGATCAGGACCACCGGTCCAACGTTATTTGCCGCGGGCGCCGCCGCGGCGGAGGGCCCGTCGGTTTTCCCGGCCGGCACTAGTGGCCGATCGAGTCCAGGGACGCCGGAATGCTGTCCAGGTAACCCTTGATGTTGCGCGCGGTCTCCTGCACGGAGTCACCGCCGAATTTTTCCGCGACCGCTTCGGCGATCACGAGGGCCACCATGGCCTCGGCCACCACGCCGGCGGCCGGCACGGCACAGACGTCGGAGCGCTGGTGGTGGGCCTTGGCGGCCTCCCCCGTGCTGACGTCGACCGTCCTGAGCGCGCGGGGTACGGTGGCGATCGGTTTCATGGCGGCACGGACGCGCAGGACATCGCCGATGCTCATGCCGCCCTCGATCCCGCCTGCGCGGTTGGAGGTACGGATGATCTTGCCGTCCGCGTCCTTGACGATCTCGTCGTGGGCGGCGGAGCCGCGGCGCGCGGCGGTCAGGAAGCCGTCGCCGACTTCAACGCCCTTGATGGCCTGGATGCCCATGAGGGCCGCCGCCAGACGCGAGTCGAGGCGCCGGTCCCAGTGCACGTAGCTGCCGAGTCCCGGCGGGAGGCCGTAGGCAAGCACTTCGACGACGCCGCCGAGGGTTTCGCCTTCCTTGTGCGCGACGTCGACCTCGGCCACCATGGCGTCCGAGGTTTCGCGGTCGAAGCAGCGCAGCGGGTCGGCATCCAGGGCGATCACGTTCCCCGGCACGGGCAGCGGCCGGCCCTCCGGCACGGCTACGCTGGCGATGGATACGGTGTGGGAGACGAGCTCGATGCCGAGCTGCTTGAGGAAGGCCGCGGCGACCGTGCCTAGCGCCACCCTCGTGGCCGTCTCGCGGGCGCTGGCGCGCTCCAGGACCGGGCGGGCCTCGTCGAAGCCGTATTTCTGCATGCCGGTGAAATCTGCGTGGCCGGGCCGCGGGCGCGTCAGCGGGGCGTTCCGGGCCTGGTCGGCCAGGACTTCAGGCTCCACGGGATCGGAGGACATGATCTGTTCCCACTTGGGCCATTCGGTGTTGCCGACCTGAATGGCGACGGGGCCGCCCTGGGTCAGGCCGTGGCGGACTCCGCCGAGGATCGTGACCACGTCCTGCTCGAATTTCATCCGGGCGCCGCGGCCATAGCCGAGCCGGCGGCGGGCCAGCGCCTCGCTGATGTGGGCGCTGGTGAGTTCCACACCGGCGGGCACGCCTTCAATTATTCCGACCAGTGCCGGGCCATGGGATTCTCCGGCAGTCAACCAACGCAACATACATTCCATCCTGCCATGTCGGGCGGTTAGAACACCCGTCGGGGCGCCCCGACTGCGTCACACATCACATCTGTGACACCGGCAGGGAGGGCCTCGCCCAGCCCGGTGAAGTGCCGTACCTGCTCCACGGCCTGGTAGATCAGCATTTCCAGTCCGGGGACCACCGTGCCGCCGGCTTCCTGCCAGACCGCGGCGATCCGGCTGGGCCATGGATCATAGGCGACGTCCAGGAGGACGCCCGGGCTGCCATGCGGAGGCAGTTCTCCTGGACGTTTCGCCGCCAGCTCTTCGGCCAGTTCCGCGGCCAGCGCGTCTGCCGCGCGGGGCGGCAGCGTGGAGATGACGACGTCGGCCGCGGCGACGGCGGCTGCCGCCCCGGCGAGGGGAAGCACCCGGATGGGGACGCCGACGGCGGCGGAGGCCGCGCGGGCCTCTGCCGCTCGGCTGACATCGCGGACGAACACTTCGGCGGACACCGCCCCCAGTTCCTTGAGCGCCGCGATGGCTGCTGCCGCGGTCCCGCCCCCGCCGAGGATCACGGCGGTGGGCGCCGAGGCTGCCCCCGCGTGCCGGAGCGCGTTGACGATCCCGGTGACGTCGGTGTTGTACGCGACCAATCGCGTGTGGCCGGCACTGCCGCCGTCGGATTCGAACGCAACCGTGTTGACGACCCCGAGGGCGCGCCCCACCCCCCGGACCTCGTCCACTTCCGCCACCATGGCCGATTTGAGCGGCATGGTGACCGAGAGGCCGCGCCAGGAACCCTCAGCGCGCACCTCGTCCCTGACCTGCCTCATGAAATCGGGCAGGGCGGCCTCGGTCACGTCAATGGCGGAGTAGGCGATATCCACGCCCAGGTGGGCGTACGCGGCCCGGTGCAGCGCGGGCGACTTCGAATGGCTGATGGGATGCCCGAGGACGGCCGCCCGCAGCGTCATACGCAGCGTCCCGGGTTGGCCTCGCACCAGGCGTTGTACTGCGCCACGTAGCCGTTGTGTTCCGCCAGCGTCTTGGAGAACTTGGTCTCCTTGGTGTCCAGGTTGATGGTGACCCAGTAGAGGAAGCTGTTGGACTTGGGCTTGGCGGCGGCGTCAATGGCCGTCTTGCCGGGGGAACCGATGGGTCCGGCGGGCAGCCCCTGGTTGGCGTAGGTGTTGTAAGGGTTCGACTTGTCAGCCTTCTGGGCCTCGTCGATGTGGAAGCTGCGGATGCCCAGGCCGTAGGTGACGGTGGCATCGGACTGGATGAGCCCGTTGGTCTCGGTGTTGTTGGGCTTGAGGCGGTTGTAGATGGCGCCGGCGACGTCACCATATTCGGCCTGGCCGCCTTCGGCCTGGACGATGCTGGCCACCGTCACGACGTCGTACTGTTTCGCGGGATCGGTAACGCCCTGGGCCTTGAGTTCATCCTGGGTGCTGCCGACGAGCTTCTGCAAAATGTCCTTGGCGGAGGAGCCCAACGGGAAGCGGTACTCCCCCGGCGCCAGGTAGCCCTCGAGGTTCTTGGCTTTGGCCGGGACACCGAACTGTGCGGGCGCATCGCTGAGCGCTTTCAGGTCCTGAACAGGAATCCCGGTGCCCTCGGAAATCGCCTGCAGGGATTCGCCGATCCGCAGCCCGGCGCTGAGCGCAAAGTACATGACCTTGCTCTGGCCCTTGTTGAGCAGGACATCCACGGCATCGGAGTTCTTCATTTCCTGGCGCATCGAGAACGTACCGGGGTTCAGGGCACCGCCGGAAGCGGTGAACTCCTTGAGGAAGGTGTCCGCGTTGGCCACGACCTTTTTCGACTGAAGTTCGGTGGCCACGGACCGCGTTCCGGCGCCGGGTTCGATCGTGATGGTGACCTCACCGGTTCCGGGGCCGGGGTAGTCGGCCATGGTGTCTCCGCCGAGGAGGGGCTTGAGGAACTGTGCGCCGACGGCGATTGCGACGACGAAGACCGTCAGGGTCAGCACCAGTGCCAGGAAGCGGCGCCTACGGCGGACCTTCTTGGACGGTCCCTTGTCGTAGCGGGCTGCTCCGGCCATCAGCTCCTCGCCCGGGTCGCCGTGGTACTCGGCTTCCGGGTGCGGCTGTGCCTGGGGGTCACCGGAGTTGCCGTAGAGATGGTGGGCCTCGTCGTGGGGGTGCGGAGCGTAGCCATCGTGGACGCCGGCGTCATGGGCAGCCGCATCGTGGCTGGAGCCGTAGCCGAGCCCGCCCGCTGACGCATAGACGACGTCCTCGTGGCCAGCGTCTTCGCGGACGGGCTCCTCGCGGGAAGGTACTTCGTGGACAGGTACATCGCGGACAGGGATCAGCTGCGTGAAGTCTTCTTGCACGGGCCCTTCACGCAGGGCTTCTTCGCGCACCGGCTCTTCGTGAACGGGCTCTTCGCGCACCGGCTCTTCACGCACGGCTTCTTCGCGCACCGGCTCTTCGTGAACGGGCTCTTCACGCACGGCTTCTTCGTGCACGGTCGGTGCCGCGTCGGGAAGTTCCGGTGCGGACTGCGGCAGGCTGTCCTCTGCCGGTGCCGGCGTTGGTGCCGGTGCCGGCGTCGGAACGTCCGGTCCCGCCTCAAAAGCCTGCGGCGGGATCACGTTGTGGCCCTGGGTGGCCAGAAGCTTTTCCCGGGCCCGGATTTCTTTGCGCGTCAGCGGTCGGCCGGCGCCACCAAGGGCGTCACCGGAGGAGTCATCACTGTAGACCGGGCTCACTGTAGCCTTCCATGTTCTGAAGAGTGCGTCTGTACTGCCGGGCCGGTCTGTGCGCCGCCTCCGGTCGGCCCCGGCGCAGACTCCGCGTACACGCGGTTTCCGACCTCCGTTCCCCTGGCCTTTTGCATATCAATCGCATGTTGCAGAATACCTGCCGCCGCAACCTGATCAACAACTGTACGGTGATTCCTGCTGCTCATGCCAGCTTCGTGCAGGTTGCGGTGGGCGCTCACGGTGCTGAGCCGTTCGTCAACCAGGCGCACGGGCACCTCGGATCCGGCGTCCTGCAGGGCCAGTACCAGCAGCTGTGCGTACTCGGTCGCCATCCTGGCGGAGGCGTGCTCTTCGCCTTTCATGGTGCGCGGCAGTCCCACGAAAATCTCCACGGCGCCCAGTTCCGCGGCCAGGGCGGCCAGGATTCGCACGTCAGTGTTCTTTTTCACGTTCCGCGCCAGAGTGCGCAGCGGCGTCGCCAGGATTCCGTCGGGGTCGCAGACGGCCACGCCCACACGGACGGTGCCGACGTCCACCCCGAGCTTCACGCCCCGGGGATAGACGCCGGCAACAGCAGCTTCAGACACGTGGGATCCGCTATCGCCTGGTAATGGCGTCCACGACAGCGCCGAGGGCAGCACCGACCTTGGCGGCGTCGGTCCCGCCGCCCTGGGCGACGTCGTCCTTGCCGCCACCGCCGCCGCCGAGGATGCCTGCGGCGAGGCGCACCAGGGCACCGGCCTTGACTCCGGCTGCCCGGGCGGCTTCGTTGGTGGCGATCAGGATCACGGGACGGTCGTTGCTGACACCGGCCACCGCGACGGCGGCGGGCTCGGACCCGAGACGCGTCCGCAGGTCCAGGGCCAGGCCGCGCAGGTCATCCGCGCCGCTGACCTGGCCGGCGTCGTGCGCGATGACCTTGACGCCGGCGACATCCTGGGCGGTGCCGACCAGCTGGGCTGCGGCGGCCGTGAGCTGCTCCTTGCGCAGCCGCTCGAGTTCCTTCTCGGCCGTCTTGAGCTTGGTCAGGGTGCTGGAAATCCGGTCCGCGAGCAGCCCGGAGGGAACCTTCAGCATTTCCGTGAGCTCGGTGACGAGCGCCCGCTCCGCGGCCAGGTGCCGGAACGCGTCCATGCCCACGAAGGCTTCGACACGGCGGTTTCCTGAACCGACCGACTGTTCGCCGAGCAGTGACAGGCTACCAATCAGCGAGGTGTTCTCGACGTGGGTGCCGCCGCAGAGTTCCCGGGACCAGGCGCCGTCGATTTCCACGACGCGGACCTCGTTGCCGTAGTTCTCGCCGAACAGTGCCATGGCGCCGAGCGCCTTGGCCTCGGCGAGCCCCATGATCTTGGTTTCCACCTGGAAGTTGTTGCGGATGGCGATGTTGGAGACTTCCTCGATCTCGGACCGGGTGGCGGCGCTCAGGCCCTCACCCCAGGCGAAGTCGAAGCGCAGGTAGCCGGCCTTGTTGAAGGAGCCGCGCTGCAGGGCCTCCGGGCCGAGGATCTGGTGCAGGGCAGCGTGCACAATGTGCGTGCCGGTGTGGGCCTGCTCAGCGGCGTGGCGGCGTTCCCGGTCCACGGCGGCCTGAACCAGCGAGTCGGCACCGATTTCGCCTTCGCGGACGATTGCCTTGTGGACGCTGAGGCCCTTGACGGGGCGCTGGACATCCAGGACCTCGACGACGAAGCCGTCGCCGGTGATCAGCCCGGTGTCGGCGGCCTGGCCGCCGGCTTCGGCGTAGAACGGCGTCTCGGCCAGGACCAGTTCGATTTCATCGCCGGTCGAGGCCTGGGCGACCTTCCGGCCGCCGGAGAGGATGCCGCGGACCTTGGACTCGCCCTGGAGCTCGGTGTAGCCGGTGAAGACTGTCTCGCCGGCGGACAGCAGCTCCTGGAAGGCGCTGAGGTCAGCGTGCGACCCCTTCTTGCCCTTGGCGTCGGCCTGGGCGCGCTGGCGCTGCTCGAGCATGAGCTTGCGGAACTCGGGCTCGTCGACTTTCAGCCCGGCCTCTTCGGCCATTTCCAGGGTGAGGTCGATCGGGAAGCCGTAGGTGTCGTGCAGGGCAAAGGCGTCGGCGCCGGAGAGCGGCTGGTTGGCGGCCTTGGATTCCTTGACGGCGTCCTCGAGGCGGGCGGTGCCGGAGGCGATGGTGCGCAGGAACGCCTTCTCTTCGGCGTAGGCAATCCGGCTGATGCGTTCGAAGTCGGTCTCGACGATCGGGTAGACACCCTTCATGGCGTCCCGCGAGGCCGGCAGCAGTTCCGGCAGGCAGGCTTTTTCGACGCCGAGCAGGCGCATGGAGCGGACGGCCCGGCGGATCAGGCGGCGCAGCACGTAGCCGCGGCCCTCGTTGGAGGGGGTCACGCCGTCGGCGATCAGCATGAGGGCCGAGCGGATGTGGTCGGCAACGACGCGCATGCGGACGTCGTCCGTGTGGTGCGGGTCCTCGGCGGACTCCGCGGAGGTGTATTCCCGGCCGGAGAGGGCCGCGGCCCGGTCGATCACGGGGCGGACCTGGTCCGTCTCGTACATGTTCTCGACGTCCTGGAGGATCATCGCGAGGCGCTCCATGCCCAGGCCCGTGTCGATGTTCTTCTTGGGCAGTTCTCCGGTGATGTCGAAATCCACCTTGGAGCGGACGTTGTCGATCTGGTACTGCATGAACACGAGGTTCCAGATCTCGACGTAGCGGTTTTCATCGGCGATGGGGCCGCCCTCGACGCCGTAGGACGGGCCGCGGTCGTAGTAGATCTCCGAGCAGGGACCGGCGGGGCCGGGCTGGCCGGTGGACCAGTAGTTGTCGGACTTGCCCATGCGCTGGATCCGCTCGGCCGGCATGCCGGTGTTCTTCAGCCACAGCTGCTCGGCCTCGTCGTCCTCTTCATAGACGGTGACCCAGAGCCGCTCCGGCGGCAGTCCGTACCCGCCGTCGTCCACGCTGGTGGTCAGGAGCTCCCACGCGAACTTGATGGCGTCTTCCTTGAAGTAGTCGCCAAAGGAGAAGTTGCCGCACATCTGGAAGAACGTGCCGTGGCGGGCGGTTTTGCCCACTTCCTCGATGTCACCGGTCCGGATGCACTTCTGCACACTGGTGGCCCGCTGGTAGGGGGCCTCCTCACGGGCGGTCAGGTACGGAATGAACGGGACCATGCCGGCCACCGTAAACAGCAGGGACGGGTCGCTGGAGACCAGGGAGGCGGAGGGCACGGCGGTGTGCCCCTTGCTGACAAAAAAGTCGATCCAGCGCTTGGTGATCTCCTGCGACTTCATGAGCTGTTTTCTTACCCTTCAATATTCACTGCGTTATGTGGCCCGCGTCTGTGCTGCGCGGGACAAGCTGAGGACCGGCACTGATCCGGGCCCGTCAATCTGGTACCCGTCACCGGGGGCGTCGGCGCGCCGTCGCCCCCGGTGACGGGCACCTTACTTACTAATTCTCTCCCGGCTAGCGCCGGACCGCATCCCGGCGGGCGACAGTGCCGCCGGCGGCGAGGTCCGTTGCCGTCTCGATCCCGAGGGCCGTGCGGAGTTCTGACTCCCGCTCGCCCATGCCATCGCGGACGGCATCGGCGAAGTCGAGCAGGCCGTCCGCCAGCCGTCCGACGGCCCGGTTCAGGCCTTCGGGGCCGAGGGCGGACTGCGCTTCGGTGACTTTGCGGAAGGCGATAACGCCGATCGCGACGCCGATTCCCATCCAGATGATTCTGTTCATGTCAGGTGCTCCCGGAGGGTTTAGCGGCTGCGGCGGCCGGTGGCGGGCTTTTTGCGGGTGCTGAAGGCGGAGCGCACGCCGTAGCTGAAGGCTGCCACCTTGATCAGCGGCGAGCCCACGGTGGCGGCCATGAGCGAGGACAGCGCCGAGATGTTGGCGGAGGCGTCCGAGACGTTCGAGGAGATGCCGTCAACCTTCTTCAGCTGCTCGTTGGTGGTGGTCACCGTCGCGGTGACCTCGTCCATGAGCGGGGTGGCGCCGTCGCTGATGGAGCGGATGGTGGTCCGCATTTCGTCGAACACTCCCCCGAGCTTCAGGATCGGCACGGCGAGCAGCAGGACCAGCAGTGCAAACACTCCAGCCGCGATCAGGCCGGCAATATCGCCACCAGACATAGACACTCATCTCCTTGAACTGCAGTGGATACCTGCTTGTTGCGTCGGGTCCCGACGGTTTCGCCGACAGTTAAATCCGGCAAGCCGAACCGGCTCCCGGGGAACTCCCCCAAGTACCTTACATACAAAGAAGCCCGCGGCGCTTGCCACGGGCTTCTTTGTAGGTGATGCCTTTTGAATTAGCGTGCGTAGAATTCCACGACGAGCTGCTCTTCGCAGGTCACGGGGATCTCGGAGCGCTTGGGGCGACGCACCAGGCGGGCCTGCAGGGCGTCAAGCTTGACGTCCAGGTAAGCCGGAACGATCGGCAGGACGTCGCGGTGAGCGCCGGCTGCTGCAACCTGGAACGGAGGCATGGTCTCGCTGCGGCTGTGAACGTGGACCAGCTGGCCCTCGCCGACGCGGAAAGACGGGCGGTCAACGCGGATGCCGTCAACGAGGATGTGGCGGTGCACAACCAGCTGGCGGGCCTGGGCGATGGTGCGGGCGAAGCCGGCACGCAGCACGAGGGCGTCGAGACGCATTTCGAGCAGTTCGATCAGGTTTTCACCGGTCAGGCCCTTGGTGCGGCGTGCTTCTTCGAAGGCACGGGTCATCTGGGCTTCGCGGATGCCGTACTGGGCGCGCAGACGCTGCTTTTCGCGCAGACGTACGGCGTAGTCGGAGTCCTGCTTCTTGCGGGCACGGCCATGCTCACCGGGGCCGTACGGGCGGCGCTCCATGTACTTGGCGGCCTTGGGGGTCAGAGCGATGCCGAGTGCACGCGAAAGGCGTGCGGTACGGCGAGCACGAGTGTTGTTAGCCACTTGTGTCCTTCCAATATCTGCGGTGTGTCAGTGTTACTGGCCTCCACGATGGAGAGCATCGGCCAACCGCTGCCTTTTGCTACTGGGCACAGGGCAACCCTCATCGAACCGAAGTTTCCATGGATTGTGCGTCCGTGCCTTGCCAGACAACGGTCCAGCCTACCAGATCCGGCCGGCGGACCGAAGTCAGATTCTGGCGTGCGCTCCCCGGACACCGCTGCGCCCGAAGGACGCCGCGCCCAGGAATTCCACGGCCACGAACGGTTTCGGGCCCACCACCCATTCGTCGTGTCCCGGCGGAATCGCGTAGGTGTCGTTGGCGTGGATCGTGGAGCGCAGCCCTTCGGCCGTTTCGACTTCCATTTCACCGGAGATGCAGAAGCCGAGATGGTGGTGCAGGCAGACGTCGGTCCGCTCGTAGGGTCTGGTGTTCTCCGACCACCGCCAGCCCGGGCCCAGGATCAGCCGGGCCACCGAGTAGTCGTTCACTGTGCAGAGGTCGAATTCGGCCTTGTCCGGGCACCGTTTCTTGTCCGGCACATCGAAGGACTTCACTGCCATGGCTGTAACGAAGTTGATACTCATGGGACACCTGCCGGGGACGGGACGGGAACGCTCGCGCTGGATGAGCTGGGATGGAGCGAAGCCGGCTGCCGTTCCGGGGTCCGGAACGAGGGAGCCAGCGATGTGACCGCGCTGTCCCCTGCGCCGCACGGACGGTCAGCAGATCCATGCCGCCGTAATTCCACGTTAGACCTCTTGGCCCCTATGTCAACGGCGGATTCCGGCGCCACCGGGCGCCGCCGACCAGCCGCAGGTCACGGGCGTTCACCTGCCGCCCACGTGCCTTTCAGGTGCCGCGGATGATCCTCCGAAGCCGCTCGAGCCGGGTGGCGATGTCGCGTTCGGCCCCGTTGCCGGTGGGTTCGTAGTAGTTGCGCCCGACGAGGTCGTCCGGCGGGTACTGCTGCGTGGCGACGGCGTGCGGGGCATCGTGGGCGTATTTGTAGCCCTTGCCGTGGCCGAGCTGTTTCGAGCCCGGGTAGTGGGCGTCGCGAAGGTGGGCGGGGATGCCGTTCCCGAGCCCGGCGCGGACGTCGGCGATCGCCTGGTTAATGCCCATGTACGCGGCGTTGGACTTCGGCGCGGTGGCCAGATGCACCACGGCTTCGGCGAGGATGATGCGGCCTTCCGGCATGCCGATCAGCTGTACGGCCTGGGCCGCCGCGACGGCGGTCTGCAGCGCAGTCGGGTCAGCCATGCCGACGTCCTCGGCCGCCGAGATCACGATCCTGCGGGCCACGAACCGGGGGTCCTCACCCGCCTCCAGCATCCGGGCAAGGTAGTGCAGCGCGGCGTCGACGTCGGAACCCCGGATCGACTTGATGAACGCGCTGGCGACGTCGTAATGCTGGTCCCCGGCCCGGTCGTAGCGGACGGAGGCGACATCCAGGGCGCGCTCCGTGTGCTTGAGCTCGATCTTCACCGGGGCCGCCTCGGGCGCCCCGCTGGCTGTGCCGGCTACGACTGCGTCAGTGTCGTCCGCGTCCCCGAACGCGACGCCGGCCGCCGCCTCGAGCGCGGTCAGCGCACGCCGGGCGTCCCCGCCGGAGAGCCGGACGAGGTGTGCCAGGGCCTCGTCGCTGAGTTCCACTTTGCCGCCGAGCCCGCGGTCATCCGTTGCGGCCCGCAGGAGAAGGCCCTCGACGTCGGCGTCGGTGAGCGGTTTCAGGGTCAGCAGCAGCGAGCGGGACAGCAGTGGGGAAACGACGGAGAAGGAGGGGTTTTCGGTGGTCGCGGCGACCAGGACCACCCAGCGGTTCTCGACGCCGGGCAACAGGGCGTCCTGCTGGGCCTTGTTGAAGCGGTGGATCTCATCCAGGAAGAGGACGGTGGTGGTCTTGAACAGGTCGCGCGCGGTCAGGGCTTCGTCCATCACGCGGCGGACGTCCTTGACGCCGGAGGTGATGGCGGAGAGCTCGACGAACTTCCGCCCTGGGCCCTTGGCAATCACATGGGCAAGGGTGGTCTTGCCGGTACCCGGAGGACCCCAGAGGATCAGTGAACTGGGACCCGCGGGGCCGGTGGCGTCCGTGCCGGCGGCGAGCTGGCGCAGCGGCGAGCCTTGGCCGAGGAGGTGCTGCTGGCCCACGACATCATCGAGGGTGCGGGGCCGCATCCGGACGGCGAGGGGGCTCCGCGGGGAGACCCGGCGGCTCTCGCCGGTCTGGTCAGCGTCGCCGTCATCCTCGGTAGCGGCGCCGCCGTCCCGCCCTGCGCCAAAGAGATCATCCACATAGATAGGCTACTTCTAGTTCCCGCCTGTCCAGACACCCTCATAACGGAGACCCCGCCATGACAACCCCCGACACCCGTGTGGCCTTCGTCTCCGGCGACCGGCTGCCGGGCTGGGTGGACCGCTTCGCCGCGAGCCACGGCGCACTGGTGGAGGAGGAGCTCGACGCAGGTCTGCAGCTGCGCGCCGCCGACGGGGCCGTGGCTCTGCTCCAGGCGCCATGGCCGGTGGACGGCCGTCCTGGGCGCGGCGGCGACGCCGTCGCCCGCCTCGCTTCCCTGGCGTCCCAGTCGCGGGGCATCGGGGCGGTACTGGTCCGCCGCGGCGGTTACTCGGTGGCGGTGGTGAGCGGCGGCGCCGTGCTCGCGTCGAAGACCGGTACACGGCATGTCCAGTCCCGGACGGCTGCGGGCGGCTGGTCGCAGCAGCGCTTTGCCCGGCGCCGGGCGAACCAGGCCGATGCGCTGGTGGAGGCCGTTGCGGAGCATGCCGGGCGTATTTTCGCGGAGCACCCGATCGAGTATCTGGCTCCCGGCGGCGACCGGACCCTTGCCGAGCAGGTCCTCGCCGAACCGGTGCTGAAGCAGTACGCGGCACGGCCGAGGCTGGCGTTCCTCGACGTCCCGGATCCGCGCGCCGCGGTACTGAAGAAGGCGGCCACGGACCTGTGCGCGGTTCGGATCCTGGTGACGGATCAGCAGGCGTAGCAGTTGCCCGATTGGCCGCGGCTGCTCTTCGGGCGCCAACGTAAGTGTGATCGGGGGTAGATCACACACAGTGGAACAGGCCGCCGTCCGCGGAAAGACTGTCCGCGCGTGCTGGCCAGCCCGGATCGTCCGCTTCCGTGTCGGCAAATGGGTGTCCAGCGGTGAATTGATGCCAGTCCGGGAACGGGTCCGGAGGCAGTTCAATTTCGGGCTCCGGGACGGGATTCTGGCCGGGATGGCAGTCCGGGAGCGGTTCCGGTTCGCAACGATGTCCTGGATACGCGGGCAAGCCTTGATCCGGGCCCGTGTCGGGGTCGGGTTCCGGGCGTGTGTCCGTGGCCTGGATGTGGGGCAGCCAGTCCTCGGGCCAGCGGGGTGGTTCCCAGTCTTGGTGTTCGCTGGGATAGTGCCGTCCGGACGGTGAGGTCCAGCCCGGCGGGTGGTCCCTGCTGGCCCGGTCCGGTGTCCAGGCGGAGGCGTGTTTGAGCCGGTGGTGTTTCGGGCAGGGCTGGCCCAGGTTCGAGATACCGGTGGTGCCGCCGTCGGCCCAGGCCAGGAGGTGGTCTGCCTCGTTGTCCAGGGAATGGTTGGCGCAGCCGGGGAAGGGACACCGGCCGTCGCGGAGCCGGAGCCAGTGGCGCTGGGCCGCCGTAAGCCGGTAGCTGGTCCGGCCGATTTCCAGCGGGGCGCCGTCCCGGGGATCGGTCAGGACCCGGGAGAAGGAACCGGCACCGTCGGCGACCAGGCGGCGGGCCATCGAGGGAGGGATCGGACCGTACCCGTCCAGGACGGCCGGTTCGTCTGTGGCGCCGAGCAGGGACAGGACCGGGACGGTGACCAGAACCTGCGCACGCGGGACCGGAACAAGCCCACCCGCAGCCGTTTCGCCGGTGGTGCCGTCGCCCGATCCAGCACCCGTGCCGGTGCCGGTGGTGAGGAGCCAGGTGGCGGTGATGTCGGCCCGGAGCTGGGTCAGGGTCCGGGGCTCGTCCGGGCCCTGGAGGGCGCGGGCCGCAGCGGTGGCCCGGTCCCAGATCCCGGCCGGGAAATAGGCCGAGAGCCAGGCCATGCCGTCCCGGTCCGGGGTGTACTCGACCCGCCGGTCCGCGGCGCTCGTGGCGTGGCGTTCCTCGATGCCGGCCGGGTGGTGGCGTTCGCGCCAGGCGCGTGCCTTGGCCCGGAACCGGGCCGGAACGAGCTCCCCCGCCGGACAGCCGCGGGCCGGGTTCGGTGCGGCCGGGTCCAGGAAGTGCGCTTCGAGCCCGGCCGCCCCGGCAGCATCCAGGCTGCTGGTTTCGTCCACGATGATCCGGGCGTGGGCCCAGGAGATCGCCCCGGACTCAAGGGCGGCCAGGGTCAGCGGCAGCGCCGTCGTCAGTGCCCGGGATTCGGACAGCAGGGCCGCGGCGGTGCGTTCGCTGACGGTCAGGACACAGGCGACCTCGGCCACCAGGGCCATCTCCTGGACGGCGCGGTCCCTGGCGGACGGCGCCGGCGGCGCCAGGAACCTGGTTGCCTGCGCGTAGTCGGCGGTCAGCCGCACCCTCAACGCCGCGGTCCGGGCCTCCATCCGGGCGACCTCGGCGAGCCCGTCCAGGCAACCGTCCGCCAGCCGCCGCAGCGGATCGCCGTCTCCCACCGGGTCGGCAGCAGGCGCATCTGCATGGTCAGCCCTAGCGGCCGATCCGGCCAAGGCGGCAAGCGCGGCAACCGAGGCGGCGACGGCTTCTATCGCCGCACCGCTCTCCGCGCTCAACGCTGTCCTGCTCTCCACACTCAGATCATCTCAGGAGGCACCGACAGAAATAGCGACATAGGCTGTCCTCGAGCGTGAGCAGTGAGCCGAGGGACATCCCGCGACACCGGAGTGACCTGAACGGCGGGAGCCGGAATCCTTAGCAGCCGGTCAGGTGCCGCTTGGGCCTGTCCTGACGGTAGAGGTAGCGGCCGGCTTCACGGAAGCCGGCGCGGGCGTACAGCTCACGGGCACCGGCGTTGGAGGCCATGACCAGCAGCCAGTACCCCGCCAGGCCGCGGGCCCCGCCCTCGTGCAGCAGCGCCCGGACCACCCGGCCGCCATAGCCCCGACGCCGTGCATCCGGACGCGTCGCCATGCAGTACAGCCCGCCCCACCCGGGCCCGGACGGGCCGGTGTTGGGCAAGGCGAGGCGTGCGACGGCGGCCGGCGCGCCGCCGTCGTCCCGCACCAGAGCATACAGCGAGGGGCACCCTTCGAGAATGCCGCGGGCCACGGCGAGCTCGTCCGCTCCCCCGCGGCCGTCGACGCTCCACCACAGCTCCAGCCATTCCGCCGACGGCCCGGCCGAAATTTCCACGGCAGGTTCGGGGGCGCCGGGCCCGACGCCGGACTCAGCACCGGGAACATGGACCAGCACCAAGGTTTCGGACTGCCGGGTGAACCCTTCGGCGTCGAGCACCGCGTTGAGCGCCGCGTGGCGTGGGCCGTCAAAAATTTGGAAGATGAGCGGTAGCCGCCGGCTGCGGTACCAAAGCCGGGCGTCACGGACTGCGGCGAGCTGCCGGTGCGGATCCTCGCCGGGATCCCTCGGCCAGACCGAGTTCGCCCGCTGGGTCACCCCTGACGCCGCCCGCAGCACCCACCCGCCGGATTCCTCGCGCTCCGCGGCAGGCCACGCTGCATCCATCAGCGTCTCCAGCCCGGGGATGGATCCAGGAATCATCCCGGGGCGCGGGTCCAGGTTCATCGGGCTACTCCGTCCGGGACGAATGCGGGCAACTAATGACAGACGGCAGGGACTCCCCGGTTGCCCGGGGAGCCCCTGCCGCTGAAGCTCGAAGGCTAGTCCCTGCCGTCCTCAGGCTTCTTGGGCTGCGGCTTGAAGTCGACGCCGGCTTCCTTGCGCTGCTGGGCCGTGATGGGAGCGGGAGCCTGGGTCAGCGGGTCGAAGCCGCCGCCGGACTTCGGGAACGCGATGACGTCGCGGATGGACTCCACACCGGCCAACAGGGCAACCACGCGGTCCCAGCCGAAGGCGATGCCGCCGTGCGGAGGGGCTCCGAACTTGAAGCCCTCCAGCAGGAAGCCGAACTTGGTCTGGGCGTCTTCCTTGTCCAGGCCCATGAGCTCGAAGACGCGTTCCTGGACGTCGCGCTCGTGGATACGGATCGAGCCGCCGCCAATTTCGTTGCCGTTGCAGACGATGTCGTAGGCGTAGGACAGCGCCGATTCGGGATCGGCGTCGAAGGAGTCCATGAACTCGGGCTTGGGCGAGGTGAACGCGTGGTGGACGGCGGTCCACTTGCCTGCGCCGACGGCGACGTCGCCGGAGGCGACCGCAGCGGCGGCCGGCTCGAACATCGGCGCGTCCACGACCCAGCAGAAGGCCCAGTCAGCGGGGTTGATGAGCCCGGTGCGGTGGCCGATCTCGACGCGGGCAGCGCCGAGGAGCGCGCGGGACGGTGTCTTCTCGCCGGCTGCGAAGAAGATGCAGTCACCGGGCTTGGCGCCGACGGCGTCGGCGAGGCCCGCCCGCTCGGTCTCGGTGAGGTTCTTGGCGACGGGACCGGCGAGTTCGCCGTCTTCCTTGTACAGGACGTACGCCAGGCCCTTGGCGCCGCGCTGCTTGGCCCACTCCTGCCAGGCGTCGAGGGCCCGGCGGGCCTGGGAGGCGCCGCCGGGCATGACGACGGCGCCGACGTAGGGCGCCTTGAAGACACCAAAGTTGGTGTCCTTGAAGAATTCGGTCAGCTCGGTGAGTTCCTGGCCGAAGCGCAGGTCCGGCTTGTCCGAGCCGTAGCGGGCCATGGCGTCGTGGTAGGTGATGCGCTGGATCGGCGTCGGGATCTCGACGTCGATCAGCTTCCACAGGGCCTTGACGATGTTCTCGCCCAGACGGATGATGTCGTCCTGCTCCACGAAGCTGGCCTCGATGTCCAGCTGGGTGAATTCCGGCTGGCGGTCCGCGCGGAAGTCTTCATCGCGGTAGCAACGGGCGATCTGGTAGTACTTTTCGAAGCCGCCCACCTGAAGGAGCTGCTTGAACAGCTGCGGGGACTGCGGCAGCGCGTACCAGGAACCCGGCGCCAGGCGGGCGGGAACCACAAAGTCGCGGGCGCCTTCCGGCGTCGAACGGGTCAGCGTGGGGGTTTCGATCTCCACGTAGCCGTCCTGGTGGAGCAGTTCGCGGGCCACCCGGTTGGCTTCCGAACGCAGGCGCAGGTTACGGGCGGGGCCGGGGCGGCGCAGGTCCAGGTAGCGGTGCTTCAGGCGTGCTTCCTCGCCCACCTCAACGTGTTCGTCGATCTGGAACGGCAGCGGATCCGAGGTGTTGAGGATCGTGACCTTCTCGGCCATGACCTCGATCTCGCCGGTGGGAAGCGCCGGGTTCTCGTTGCCGTCGGGACGCTGGGAGACGGTGCCGACGATCTGCAGCACATACTCGTTGCGCAGTCCGTGGAAGACCTCTTCTTCACGGACCACAACCTGGGCGACGCCGGACGCGTCGCGCAGGTCAACGAATGCGACACCACCGTGGTCACGACGCCGGCCGACCCAGCCGGCGAGGGTTACGGTTTGTCCAATGTGCTCGGAGCGAAGTGATCCGAGGTCATGTGTGCGCAGCACAGCACGCCTTTCTGAAGAAGACAGAGGGAAAATCAAAAGTGATAACAAAACAATGACGTTCTAATAGGATCGCTACGGGAACGATCCCGTTCGAGTTTACCCGTTGGAAAGGCCCCTTTTGCCATGGCAACCCGGCGCAACGGAACCCAGCCCGGCGACCAGCCCCCCGGTCAGCACCGCGATCAGCCCGGCGGCCGGCCTGGTCCGCAGCGGCCACCCCAGCGGCTGCAGCGCCGCCTCGGCGTGTTCGATTCCACGGCAATCGGCCTGGGTTCGATGCTGGGCGCCGGCGTGTTCGTCGTGTTCTCCCCCGCCGCGGCCCTGGCCGGGCCGCTGCTGACACTTGCCGTGGCCGTGGCCGGCGTCATCGCCTACTGCAATGCCGTCGCGTCGGCGCAGTTGGCGGCGAGGTACCCCGACAGCGGGGGAACTTACGTGTATGGGCGCCGGCAGCTCGGCCAGTGGCCGGGCTTCATTGCGGGCTGGGGCTTCATCACGGGTAAGACGGCGTCCTGCGCGGCGATGGCGCTGACGTTCGGGCACTACGTGGCGCCGGCCTATGCCACGCCGCTGGCGGTCGCCGGCGTCGTCGTCCTCACGGGAGTTAATCTGCTCGGCATCACGCGGACCGCGCTGCTGACCAGGATCCTGCTGGCCGTCGTGTTGGCCACGCTCGTCTTCGTCGCCGTGGCCTCCCTGCTCGGTCCGCACCCGGCGGGCGCCCCCGCCGTGTCGGCGGCGCCGGCCTATCCCGCGCCGCCCTCCGGCGGCTGGGGCGTCCTTCCCGCGGCGGGGCTGATGTTCTTCGCCTTCGCGGGTTATGCGCGGATCGCCACCCTCGGCGAGGAGGTCAAGGATCCCGCCCGTACGATCCCGCGGGCCATCCTGGCCGCACTGGCCGGGGCCTTCGTGATCTACCTTGGCCTGGCCGCGCTGCTGCAGTGGCACCTGCCCCCGCAGCAGCTGGCGGGTTCGACGGCGCCGCTGCTGGACGCGGTGGCGGTCTCCCGCCTCGGCGCCGGCGTCCCGTTCGTCCAGGCCGGAGCGGCGGCGGCCGGCCTCGGCGCGCTGCTGGCCCTGATCACCGGGGTCGGCCGGACCACGTTGGCGATGGCGCGGGAACGGGACCTGCCCGCCCCGCTGGCCAGGGTGGGCCGCGCCCGCACCGTCCCGTTCACGGCGGAACTGGCCGTCGCCGCCGCCGTCGTGGTCCTGCTGCTGAGCACCGACGTGATGACCGTGGTCGGCTTTTCCAGCTTCGGCGTGCTGGTCTATTACGCCGTGACCAACGCCGCGGCTTTCACGCTGGCCGGCCGCCCCTGGCATGCGCCGCGCTGGCTCAATGTGCTGGGCTTCCTCGGCTGCCTGGTCCTGGCCGTCACCCTGCCGCCGGCCTCCGTGCTGTTCATGGCGGCGGTGCTGGCGGCAGGGGTGGCCGGGCGGTTCCTCGTCCTGCTGGTGCGCAGGACGCGGGACACTAACGGGCCTGCCCGGAAGTCCTAGCCCGCGGCGACTACGCGCACGTGCAGGTCCTCCTCGGAGGGCGTCCACGAGTCCGGGTCGGCGTCGTACTGCTCGCCCGTGCGGATGTCTTTGACCTGGTGCTTGCCGTCGTCGTCAGTGAACCAGACAAACGGAATGCCGCGACGGTCGGCGAACTTGATCTGCTTGCCGAACTTCTCGGCCTTCGCGGCGACCTCCGTGGCGATGCCCCGGCTGCGCAGCTGCGCGGCGACATCCTGTGCGGCGGCCCAGCTGTCGTCGTTGTTGAGCGTCACCAGCACGGCGGTCGGCACGGAGCGGGTGGCTTTGGCCAGGTCCTGACTCAGGATCCGCGACACCAGCCGGGTCACGCCGATCGAGAGGCCGACGCCGGGGAACTTGCGGTTGCCCTTGCTCGCCAGGGCGTCGTAGCGGCCGCCGGAGCAGATCGAGCCCAGCTGCTCGTGCCCCACCAGGACGGTTTCCACCACGGTGCCGGTGTAGTAATCGAGGCCGCGGGCGATGCTGAGATCGGCGACGACCCGTCCCGGCGCGTGCTGGACGGCGGCCGCAATGACCTGCTCCAGCTCGTTCAGGCCTTCCTCCAACAGCTCGTTGGTGACGCCGAGCGCCCGGACCTGCTCCACAAAGGACGTGTCCGTGGTGCGGATGCCCGCGAGCTTCAGGGCAGCCTGCGCCTGATCGTCAGTGGCGCCGAGTTCCTCCTTGAGCAACTCGGCCACCTTCGCCGGCCCGACCTTCTCGAGTTTGTCGATGCTGCGCAGGACGCCCGCGGTGTCCGTGAGGCCGATCCCGGTGTAGAAGCCCTCGGCCAGCTTGCGGTTGTTGATCCGCAGCAGGAAGTCGGGGATGGGCAGCGCGTTGAGCGCCTCGGCAATCACCAGCGCGATTTCAACGTCGTACCGGAACGGCAGTTCGCCGTCGCCGACGACGTCGATGTCCGCCTGGGTGAACTCGCGGGCCCGTCCCTCCTGGGGACGTTCGCCGCGCCAGACCTTCTGGATCTGGTAACGGCGGAACGGGAACGCCAGGTAGCCGGCGTTTTCCACGACATACCGGGCGAAGGGCACGGTGAGGTCGAAGTGCAGGGCAAGGGCATGCGGGTCAACCTTGGCCGCGGAGTCCTCATCGTCCTGGAGCCGGCTCAGGCCGTAGACCTCTTTATCGATTTCCCCCTTGCGCAGCAACTGGCCCACCGTCTCCACGGCGCGGGTCTCGATCGAGGAGAAACCATGGAGCTCGAAGGTCCGGCGCAGCGTGTCCAGCACATGGAGTTCCACCAGCCGCTCCTCGGGAAGCCACTCGGGGAATCCTGACAGGGAGGCTGTGCGTGCCATGGTGAAATTTTCTCCTCTGGTTACCACTGCGGTATCGCGTTGCTACTGCAGTATCTTCGGGCGCGGGCGTCAGGCGGCATTCTCTCTGTCGAAACGTAACGAAGATAAGCGGCAGACCGGCCAGTCGTGCATAAACTGTGTGCGGCAGTCAGTTTATGCGTTCGGCGCCCGCTTCTTCCAACGGAGCCGGACCCTGCGGGACTGCCGGCAGCTTGCTGCTGCTACCGCGACGGCGCCTACGGCCCCGTCATGGTGGCGGCCATACAACCAGGAGGACCTTTGGCGGCCAGTTCACGCAGCGCACGCGAGGCGAAGCGGCGCGTCCAGCAGATGGAGGCCAGGCGCGGCCTGCGCCGGGACCAGGACAAGCGCCGCAAGCGCGACAACGTCTTCGCCATCAGCGCCGGCACGGCCGCAATTGGCCTGGCCTTGGTGCTTCAGCTGACCGCCTTCGCCTCAAACCCGACCGAAGAGGAATTCGCGGCCGCGCAGGAGGGACTGAACAGCCCGTCGGCGTCCGCCTCACCCACAGCGGCCCCGACGAACGGTGCGAACATCCCCAAGCCGGAGACTGCCGCGGGCAAGACGTTCACGGGCGAGCTCAAGCTGAACCGCGGCACGCTCGGCGTCGAACTCGACGGCACGAAGGCCCCCCAGGCCGCGGCGGTCTTCAAATCCCTTGCCGACCAAAAGTTCTACGACGGCGTCAGCTGCCACCGGCTGACCACGGCGGAGAACTTCGGCGTACTCCAGTGCGGTTCCAAGGCAGGTGACGGCAGCAGCGACCCGAGCTACACCTGGGGCCCGCTGGAAAACACCCCGACGGACAACAAGTACCCCGCCGGAACCATCGCAGTGGCCCGGACCGGCGGGAACGCCAACGGTAACGGCACCCAATTCTTCATTGTGTACAAGGACACCGTCATTCCAGCGGATGCCGCCGGGGGCTATACGGTGGTGGGCAAGGTGACCTCTGGACTCGACGTGGTGGGCGGTATTGCCGCTGCCGGACTGAAGCCCGGCGACAACGCCACCGACGGCGCACCTGCGGAACCAGTCACGATAGACTCGTTCTCACTGAAGTAACCAGCCGCGGCCCCCAAGGCCCTGGTCCCGGTATTTCCCTCCAAGCGAAAGACTTCTAGCGGTGACAGACAGTCAGAAATCCGACGAAACATTGGCAACAGCAGCTGCCAACGAAACCGAAACCGAGGCGACCCCCGCCGAGAGTGCAGGCGCTGCCGTAGACTCCGACGGCGAGACTGCGGCACCCGAGGCCCCAGCCGCGACCAGCGAGGAACCCGCCGAGGCACCCGAGGCCACTGTGCCCACCGTTCCGGCAGAACCTGCCGAGCCCACTGTGCCGCCCGTTCCGGCAGAACCTGCCGAGCCCGCGGAGACGGCCGAGCCTGTTGACCAAGCTGAAGCCACCGCCGCCCCGGTTCCGACGCCGGGTCCCGCGCCGGCCGCGCGTCCCGCGCCGAGCCCGGCAGCGTTTGCCGGCCGGCCGAAGGCCAAGCCGTCCGCGGCCGCACCGGCCCCGGCCCCGGCGGCCGTGTCCTCCGCAGCCTCACTGGCCGAAGCGGCCCGCTGGGGCCGTGTTGAAGGCGACGGCCATGTCTTCCTGACCGTTGACGGCACGGAATACCCCGTAGGCCAGTACCCGGGTGTCAGCGAGGACGAGGCCCTGGGCTACTTCGCCCGGAAGTTCGAGGACGTCGTGGCCCAGATCGTCCTGCTGGAACAGCGGGTGAGCTCCAAGGCGCCCACCGCGGACATGCAGAAGACCGTCACGCACCTGCGCGAGCAGCTCGCCGAGCGGAACATGGTGGGCGACATCCGCTCCGCCGAGGCCCGGCTGGACGCTCTGGTGACACAGATCGGCGAGCTGGAAAAGGCTGAGAAGGCCGAGCACGACGCTGTCCGCGCCGCTGAGCTTGCCGCCCGCGAGGCCATCGTGGCCGAGGCCGAGGAAATTGCCGGCCACGATCCCGCGCAGATCCAGTGGAAGACCTCCAGCGCGCGGATGAACGAACTCTTCGAGAGCTGGAAGACCGCCCAGAAGAGCGGCGTCCGGCTCGGCCGCAGCAACGAGGACGCACTGTGGAAGCGGTTCCGCGCCGCCCGCACGGTGTTTGACCGGCACCGCCGCGCGTACTTCTCACAGCTGGACAGCAACAACTCGGCGGCCAAGGCCGCAAAGGAGAAGCTGATCACCGAGGCCGAGGCCCTTTCCTCCTCGACCGACTGGGGTTTTGCCGCCGGCGAGTACCGCCGCCTGATGGATGAGTGGAAAGCCTCACCCCGCGCCAGCCGCAAGGACGACGACGCGCTGTGGGCCCGCTTCCGCGCCGCCCAGGACGTCTTCTTCACCAACCGCCAGGCAGCCAACGACGAGATCGACCAGGAGTACGGTGCGAACCTGGTGGTAAAGGAAGCGCTCCTGGTGGAAGCCAACGAGCTCCTGCCGATCAAGGATCTCGCGGCAGCCAAGAAGTCGCTGCAGTCCATCCGGGACCGCTGGGAAGAGGCCGGCAAGGTGCCGCGCGCCGACATGGGCCGCATCGAAGCCGGTCTGCGGAAGGTGGAGGACGCTGTCCGCCACGCCGAGGACGAAAACTGGAAGCGTTCCAACCCGGAGACGAAGGCGCGCACCAACAGCGCCCTCACCCAGCTCGAGGCCGCTATTGCCGGCCTCAAGGAAGATCTGGCCAAGGCGGAGAAGGCCGGCGACGAGCGCAAGATCAAGGCCGCCCGGGAAGCCCTCGAGGCACGCCAGGCCTGGCTGGAGCAGCTCGAACGCTCAGCGAGCGAACTCTCCTAGGCACACGGCACCCCAGTACGAAGTACACCAGCAGGTCAGTCCAGGCCCCGTTTCGGTTATCCACATGACCGGTACGGGGCCTGTTCTATGTCCGGGGAACCGGGAACGATGGCGGAATGGTAATCATGCCCCGCGCTCCCACCGCTCCACCGGATCCGGGCCGGCACGCCCTGGTGCCGGGAGCTCCGGTGCCGGGGACTCCAGGTCCAGGTCCGGGGCCGGAACACTGCGAGCTCTACTCCCCCGGCGCGCTGTTCTCCTGGCCGGAGCTGCAGGCCATGGCCGCCGACGGCGTGCTGACGCAGCTGTATCAGCGCGGCTACCTGCCGCCCGGATCCCATGCCAGTCCCCAGCTTCGCGCGCGGGCCGCGGCCCTGGTGGTGGCGCCGGCGATCCGGCAGCGGGTCGTGGCTGGCCGGATGACCGCGGCATGGATCTATGGGTGTGCCACGGAACCTGACCGCCTGGCGCTGCTGGTTGACGCCAACCGGCGGATTTCCAGTCTGCGGTCCGTGCGCGGCTGCACCTTCCACGAAGTTCGGCTGGGGCCGTTCGACGTCGTGAGCATGGGAGGCCTGATGGTGTCCAGCCCGCTGCGCACGGCGGTGGACGTGGCGATGCACGTGGACGCGGAGCGGGCCGTGCCGGCCCTCAGGGCGCTGTTGGCTCGTCCCGAGCTGGGCGTCCGCCTGCGGCTGCTCAGGCTCGCCGTGGAGGCGAGTCCGCGCGTTCCGCACAAGCGGGCGGCCCTGGCGAAGCTCGCCGCCCTCGAGGCAGAGCCGGCGGCGCCAGATTGATCCCGTCCAGTAAGCCTGGACCGAGGCCTGAACTGCCGGGTCAGCTGCGGCGGCGGTTTCCGGTGGTGCGGTACACGTCGAAGACGCCGTCGATCCTGCGGACCGCGCTGAGCACGTGGCTAAGGTACTTCGGGTCGCCCATCTCGAAGGCAAACTTGGAGATTGCCACCCGGTCCGTGGACGTGTGCACGCTCGCCGCCAGGATGTTGACGTGGTTTTCCGAGAGCACCCGGGTGACGTCGGAGAGCAACGATTTGCGGTCCAGCGCCTCGACCTGGATCTCCACCAGGAACACGCTGGACTGTGTGGGGGCCCAGTCCACCTCCACGATCCTGTCCGGCTGGTCCATCAGGCCGCTCACGTTGGTGCAGTCGGTCCGGTGCACGGAGACCCCGGAGCCACGGGTGACGAAGCCCAGGATCGGATCCGGCGGGACCGGCGTGCAGCACCGGGCGAGCTTGACCCAGACGTCGTCCACGCCGCGGACAACGACGCCGGAATCGGAGAACCGGGCCTTGCTGACCTGGGTGGGGATGGAGACCTCGGTGAGGGCATCGTCCGGGTGCTCATTCCCGCCCAGGCTCTCCACCAGGCGTTCCATCACGGACTGGGCGGAGGTATGGCCGTCGCCCACGCCGGCGTAGAGCCCGGAGATGTCAGCGTATTTGAAGTCCTCTGCGATCGCAGCGAGGGCGTCGTGGGTCATGAGCCGCTGCAGTGGAAGGTTTTGCTTCCGCATCGCTTTGGTCAGGAGGTCCTTGCCGCGGTCAATCGCTTCCTCGCGGCGTTCCTTGCTGAACCATTGCCTGATCTTGTTCCGGGCCCGGGCACTCTTGACGAAGTGCTGCCAGTCCTGGCTGGGGCCGGCGCCTTCGGCCTTCGAGGTGAAGATCTCGACCCAGTCGCCGTGGTTCAGTTCGCTGTTGAGCGGAACGAGCTTGCCGTTGACGCGTGCGCCGATAGTCCGGTGGCCCACCTCGGTGTGCACGGCGTACGCGAAGTCGACGGGCGTGGACCCGGCGGGGAGTGCCATGACCTCGCCCTTGGGGGTGAAGACGAACACTTCCCGGGCGTTGATTTCAAAGCGCAGGGAGTCAAGGAATTCGCCGGGGTCCGACGTTTCCTGCTGCCAGTCCACGAGGGAACGCAGCCAGCCCATGTCGCCGTCGCGCGGGCTGCCGGGGCCGGCCGCCGTCCGGTTCGGCTGGTCCTTGTACTTCCAGTGCGCGGCGACGCCGTACTCGGCCCGCCGGTGCATCTCGTGGGTGCGGATCTGGATTTCCACCGGCTTGCCGCCGGGACCGATCACCGTGGTGTGCAGCGACTGGTACATGTTGAACTTGGGCATCGCGATGTAGTCCTTGAACCGCCCGGGCAGGGGGTTCCAGCGCGAGTGCATCGCGCCCAGGGCCGCGTAACAGTCCCGGACAGAATCAACCAGGACGCGCACGCCCATGAGGTCGTTGATGTCGTCGAAGTCTTTGTCGCGGACGATCATCTTCTGATAGATCGAGTAGTAGTGCTTTGGCCGCCCGGTGATCGTGGCCTTGATCTTCGCGGCCCTGAGGTCCTCGGTGATTTGGTTGCGGATGACAGCCAGGTTCTTTTCGCGTTCCGGGGTCCGGTCCCCCACCATGCGCACGATTTCCTCGTACACCTTGGGATAGAGGGCAGCGAAGGACAGATCCTCCAGCTCCCACTTGATGGTATTCATGCCAAGCCGGTGGGCCAGCGGCGCGAAGATTTCCAGCGTTTCCCGGGCCTTGCGGGCCGAGGACTCAGCCGAGACAAAACGCCACGTGCGGGCATTGTGGAGCCGGTCGGCGAGTTTGATCATCAGGACGCGGATGTCCTTGGCCATCGCGACGACCATCTTGCGCACGGTCTCGGACTGGGCCGCCTCACCGAAGCTGACCTTGTCCAGCTTCGTGACGCCGTCCACCAGCATGGCCACTTCCGGACCGAACTCGGTCTTGAGGTCGGCGAGGGTGTAGGACGTGTCTTCGACGGTGTCGTGCAGCAGGGCCGCGGCCAGCGTGGTGCCGCTGAGGCCGAGTTCGGCGAGGATGGTGGCCACCGCGACGGGGTGGGTGATGTACGGGTCGCCGCTCTTGCGCTTCTGGCCCCGGTGGCAGCGCTCGGCGACCACGAAGGCACGCTGGATGAGATCGAAATCCTCTTTGGGGTTGTTGGCGCGCACAGTGCGCAGCAACGGCTCCAAAATCGGCGAGTAGGCCGGAGTGCCACGGCCCGTCAGCCGGGCAAGGCGGGACCTCGTGCGCTCGCGCCTGCCGGGAAAAGTGGGCCGGGCACCGGAGTTGTCCACCGGCACGGGAACATCGGGGCGTCCGGGAACCACCAGGCCAGTCTGTGAACCCTGGCCTTGGCCCTTGTCCGCAGGTGCCTCCGGCACCGGCGTCGAACGTTCTTCCAATGGAGCACCTCTCGCGACCGGTTAATTATTCAAGTGTATTCCCGCAGCAGGATACTTCGATAACCGGCGGGGATACGGCGACGGGCCGGAGGCCGTCGAAAACGACGGTCTCCGGCCCGTTTGTGGCCGCTGGGGACGGTTCAGGCCGTGGCGGGCGACGCCGGCGACTCGGCCTTGGCTGCCGCGTCAGCACGCCTCTGTTCCACCCGTTTGGCCTGCTTGACCAGGTCGGGTTCGCCCTGCCGCAGCGCGGCGTAAAGCGGAGCCGCGATGAAGATCGTGGCGGCAGTGCCCACCAGGATGCCCACGAACAGCGCCAGGGACAGGTCCCGCAGCGTTCCGGCACCGAGCAGCCCGGCCCCGATGAAGAGGATCGCACCGACCGGCAGGATGGCCACCACCATGGTGTTGATGGACCGGACCAGGGTCTGGTTGATGGCGAGGTTGACCTCTTCGGCGAAGGTCCGCCGGGTGGAGGCCTGCATGTCCGAGGTGTTCTCCCGGATCTTGTCGAACACCACCACGGTGTCGTACAGCGAGTAGCTGAGCACCGTGAGGAAGCCGATGATGGCCGACGGCGTTACTTCGAAGTCGCTGAGGCCGTAAACACCGGCGGTCACGAACATCGTGACCGCCATGCCGACAAGTGCCGAGAGCGACATCTTCCAGGTCCGGAAGTAGAGCGCCATCAGGACGGCGGCCAGGCCCACAAAGATTGCCAGGCCCATCAGCGCCTGCTTCGTGACGTCCGCACCCCAGGTGGGGCCGACGAAGGTCGAGGTGACTTCGTTATCGGTCACGCCGTAGGCCTTGGTGAGGCCTTCCTTAATCTGCAGCGTCTCGTCGTCGGAGAGCTTGTCCGTCTGGATGCGCATGGTGGTACCCGCGACGTTAGCCACGCGCGGCACGGATCCCGACACGACGTCCTTGACGGCCTTCTCGCCGAGGGAGGCCTCGGTGGTCTTGACGTTGGAGACCGTGAACTCGGAGCCGCCGCGGAACTCGATGCCGAGGTTGAACCCACCCTTGGCGACCGGGATCAGGATGGAGAGGGCGACGGCGATCCCGGCAATCAGGAACCACAGCTTCCTGTAGCCGACGAAGTCGTACGAGCGCTTGCCCGTGTACAGCTCATTGCCGAATGTTGAGAAGTTGACCATTTACTTGCCCTCCTTGGACGCGCTCTTGGAGGTACCGGCGAGCTGTGCCTGTTGTGCCTGATCCTGCTTTTCGGCGAGGCGGCGTTCTGCAATGGTCATCCGGCGTTCTGCCTCGGCGGCGGCGCCGGTGTTCTTCGCGCGCACCACTGCCACGGGCTTGTCCTCCGGGGTACGGACCCGGCCGGCACCGCGGTACAGCGGGACGGCACCGAGGCGCTTCGGGTCCAGGCCCGAGAACCGGTGGCCTTCGCCGAAGAACTTGGTCCGGGCCAGCAGCTGCAGGGTGGGGTGGGTGAACATGAAGACGACGATGAGGTCGGCTATCGCGGTGAGGCCGAGGGTGAACGCGAAGCCGCGGACGTTGCCCACCGCCACGAAGAACAGCACGACGGCCGCGAGGAGGTTCACGGCCTTGGACGCGAGAATGGTGCGCTTGGCCCGCTTCCAGCCGTTTTCGACGGCCGAGACCAGGCCGCGGCCTTCGCGGAGCTCATCGCGGATGCGTTCGAAGTAGACGATGAACGAGTCGGCTGTCTGGCCGATGGCCACGATCAGGCCCGCGACGCCGGCGAGCGAAAGCCGGTAGTTTTCGGTCCAGCCGAGGATGGCGATGGCCAGGAACGTCAGCACCCCGGCGATCACGAGGGATGCCACGGTCACGAGGCCAAGGGCCCGGTATTGGAACAGCGAGTAGACAAACACCAACAGGAGGCCGATCACGCCGGCGAGCATACCCATGCGGAGCTGCTCACCGCCGAGGGTTGCCGAGATCTGCTGTTCGCTCTGGATTTCGAAGCTGATCGGCAGGGCACCGAAACGGAGCTGGTCGGAGAGGGCCTTGGCCGACTCCTCGGTGAATCCGCCGGTGATCTGCGGCCGGCCGTCGGTGATGACGGCGAGGGAGCGCGGGGCGGAGATGACCTGGTCGTCCAGGACGATTGCGAACTGGGATTTCGGATCCGAGCCGGTCTGGCCGCCGCCGGCGGCGTAGAACTGGTACAGGCGCTCGGTGATTTCCTTGAACTTGGTGGTGCCCGCGTCATCGAACTGGATGTTGACGGCCCATTCATTGGTCACGGCACCCTGTGCGCCGCGCTGCAGCTGGAACGAGGAGGACTTGATGTTCGAGCCCTTCACCTCCACCGGACCGAGGATGTACTTGATGGCCGGCGACTTGGCCGAGGCCGGCTCGCAGGTCACCAGCGGCTTGGTCGGGTCGGAGCGCTGCTGCTTGTCCTGGGAGGGGTTGTCGCAGTCGAGGGCCTCGAACTGCTTGTAGACCTCGGGGGTAATCCAGTTCTCGTCGCTGCTGTTGGCGGGCGCGGCTGTCGGCTTCGGCAGCTGGGCATCCGGGGTCCTGGAGGCGGCGGGGACTGCTGCGCCGGGGCCGGTCTGGATGACCGGGCGGAAGTTCATGTCGGCGGAAGCCTGGATCAGCGCACGGGTTTCCTTGGCAGGGGTTCCCGGGAGGCTGACGACGACGTTGCGGCCGGACTGCGTGCTGATTTCCGCTTCCGCGACGCCCGAGCCGTCCACGCGCTGGCGAATGATCGCCACGGCCTGGTTGAGCTGGTCTTCGGTGATACCCGAACCGCCCTCAACCTTGGGCGCCAGGATCATCTGGGTGCCACCTTCAAGGTCCAGTGCGAGCTTTGGAGCCCAGCCCGCCTGGCCGGCCATCGTGCCGCCCGCCAGGACAGCCGTCATGGCGGCGATGATTACGCCAAGCCAGACCAGCATCCTGATGGCTGAGTTTTTGGGGCCAGTTCGTGCCATTGTCGATCTTTCTATTATTTACGGCGGATCCGCCGGCGCGGGCTCTGGGCCCCGCCGACGGATGCCCGCAACCGTTGCTTCGCGGGATAGCTCAGGTAGGCAGACTAGCTGTCTTTTTTGCCTTCGTCGTTGAGGCGGCGCAGGGTTTCCTCGGGCGTTTCGGTGCGCGGCGCGTCGTGGACGGGGGCGCTGGCGTCGGTCCCCTCAGCACCCAGCTTCTCGGTGGTCAGCGAGGACGCGTCGTCGGGAACGACCGTGGGCTCCTCGGCGGCGACAACCGGCTCCACAATTTTGGTGACGGCCTGGCGGTGCACCGTGGCCGTGTTGCCCGGGGAAAGCTCAAGCGTGACCTTGTTCTCCGCTTCGTCAATGTCGACGATCCGGCCGAACAGCCCGAAACTCGTCATGACCTCGACGCCCGGGCCGAACTTCGACTGGAGCTGCGCCTGCTGCTGCTGCGTTTTCTTGTTGCGGCGGAACATCATGAAGACGAACACGCCAAGCATCACGAACAGGAGAATTGTCATTAGATCCAAGGGGAAAGTTCCGTTCTGTACTTGCATAGCTGTTTTTCAGCAACGTCCGTTTGCTCCTGACGGCGCGGGCAGGGGTCTGCGCAGCAAACTGGCCGCGAGACCGTCCCCCAGACCGCCGGCGGCTACCTGCTCTCCGCCCACGGAAACAAAACCCGGACGTGCCGAGCGTCATACCAGTCTAAAGGGAAAAGCTGAAAGAACGGTGCTAGCGGCTGTTTCGGATCCACTGAGGATCGGTTTCTTCGCCGAGATCCCCACCGGACCCGCCGATCGGGCTCTCGCCCGGCTCGTCGGCCTGGAACAGTTCCAGCGGGTCCTGGCCGAAGGCGCCGGCCGGAATGGCGAAGCCCAGGTGCGTCCATGCCGGCGCCAGGGCTATCCGGCCGCGCGGCGTCCGGCCCAGGAGTCCTTCGCGCACCAGATAGGGCTCGGCGACCGTTTCCACGGTCTCCGTTTCCTCGCCGACGGCGATCGCGAGCGTGGACAGGCCTACCGGGCCGCCGCCGAACTTGGTGATGAGGGCCTCGAGAACGGCACGGTCCAGCCGGTCCAGGCCCCGCTTGTCCACCTCATACATGTCCAGGGCCGCGGAGGCCGCCCGCGCGTCGATTTGCTCGATGCCGTGCACAAGCGCCCAGTCCCGGACCCGGCGCAGGAGCCGGTTGGCGATGCGCGGCGTGCCCCGGGACCGGCCGGCAATCTCGCTGAATCCGGCGGAGTTGACCTTCAGGTCCAGCAGGCCGGCGGAGCGGCGCAGGACCAGTTCCAGCTCCTCGACGGAGTAAAACTCGAGGTGGCCGGTGAAACCGAACCGGTCCCGCAGCGGGCCGGGAAGGAGGCCGGCCCGCGTGGTGGCGCCGACGAGCGTGAAGGGCGGCAGCTCCAGCGGAATGGCCGTGGCGCCGGCGCCCTTGCCGACGACGATATCGACGCGGAAATCTTCCATCGCCATGTACAGCATTTCCTCGGCCGGCCGGGACATGCGGTGGATTTCATCCAGGAACAGGACCTCACCCTCAGAGAGTGAGGACAGGATGGCCGCAAGGTCGCCCGCGTGTTGGATGGCCGGGCCGCTGCTGATCCGCAGCGGAACGTTCATTTCGGCGGCGATGATCATGGACAGTGTGGTCTTGCCCAGGCCGGGAGGGCCCGAGAGCAGCACGTGGTCCGCGCTGCGCCCACGCATGCGCGAGGCCTCCAACACGAGGGAGAGCTGCTTGCGGACCCGGTGCTGGCCCACGAAGTCGTGCAGGTTCTTGGGCCGCAGGGCGGCTTCGATGACCCGCTCCTCCGGTTCCTCTCCCCCGGCGACGATCGACGGCTCAGCCACGCGCGCCTACCCGGTTCCCGGCGCGGGCGCCGTCCTGGCCCAGCCAGCGCAGCGTCGCGCGGAGAATCTCCGCCACATTGCCGTTCGCCGCGAGGTCCGGGGAATCGGCAAGGGACTTGTCGATGCTGGCCGTGGCATCCTTTTCGGACCAGCCCAGGCTGGTCATCGCGGCCACCACCTGCGGCTTCCAGACGGATTCGGCGGACACGGCCGCGACAGGCGCGCCGGCGGTGCCGTGCGGCACAAGCTTGCCGGCTAGTTCGAGCACGATCCGGCCGGCCACCTTCGGTCCGATGCCGGGGACCTTCGTGAAGGCCTTGCCGTCGCCGGAGTGGGCGGCCACCCGGATGGCTTCGGGCTCGTGGACGGCCAGCACCGCCAGTGCGAGGCGGGGACCGACTCCGCTGACGCTGAGGAGCACATCAAACACCTCGCGTTCGTCATCGCTGGCGAAGCCGAACAGGGTCAGCGAGTCTTCCCGCACGATCAGGGACGTGAATAGCTTTCCCTCCTCACCCACCCGGAGGCCGCTGAGGGTCTGCGGTGTGGCGTTGACGCTCATGCCGGCGCCGTTGAGGTCGATCACGGCGGAGGACAGGCCAACATGCGCAACGGTTCCACGAAGAAAACTGATCAAGGCCGGGCTCCTGGTCTAACTGGCGTCTACAACTGGGTGATGAAAGAACGTACAGCCGGGCACGCCGGCTATCCGAACATATCTACGAATACCCTACCAAGCCCCGCGGCGTCACAGCCGGACATTCAGCGCGCACGGCGCGCTTTTGCCTCCGCGTCCGCCCACGCCCGCTGCGCCGGAGTGAGGGACTGGCTGCCCGGCCCAGTCGTGGCTACGGCGGCCCCGCTGCCGGCCCGCCAAGCGTGGGTGATGGCCAACGCAAGGGCGTCGGCGGCGTCGGCAGGGCGCGGAGGCGCGTCCAGCCGGAGGATCTTGGTCACCAGCTTGGTGACCGCATCCTTGTTCGAGGTCCCGCTTCCCGTCACGGCTGCCTTGACCTCGGACGGGGTGTGCAGAGCCACCGGGATGCCACGGCGCGCGGCGGCCGCAATGACCACACCGGAGGCCTGCGCCACCCCCATGACCGTGCTGACGTTGAGCTGGGAAAAGACCCGCTCCACGGCGAGGACCTGGGGTTCGTAGCGGTCCAGCCACTCGTCGATGGACGTGGCGATGACCAGCAGCCGCTGGTCCAGGCTCTCCTCGGGTGAGGTGCCCACAACGCCGAAGGCCACCAAAGTGGCCCGCCGGTTCCGCTCGACGTCGACAACGCCGATCCCGCAACGGGTGAGGCCCGGGTCGACCCCCAACACGCGCAGCGTCACGGTTGGGCCGTCAAGACCGGGCCCCAAAAGTCACGTTTGGGTGAGCGGGTCACTCGGCTTCCAGTGCGGCCTGCACTTCGTCGCTGAGGTCGGCGTTGCTGTACACGTTCTGGACGTCGTCGAGCTCTTCCAGGGCGTCCACCAGCTTCATGAACTTCTTGGCGGCATCAAGGTCCAGCGGCACCTGCATGGACGGCACAAACTCGGCCTCGTCGGTGTCGTACTCAATGCCGGCTTCCGTGAGGGCATCGCGGATGGCCTGGAGGTCGGTCGGCTCGGAGTGGATCTCGAAGCTGTCGCCGTTGTCCTTGACTTCCTCGGCCCCGGCATCCAGCACGGCCATCAGGACGTCGTCCTCGGCCAGGCCGTTCTTCGGCAGCGAGACGACGCCCTTGCGGGAGAAGAGGTAGCTGACGGAGCCGGGATCGGCGATCGTGCCGCCGTTGCGGGAGATGGCGAGCCGGACCTCGGAGGCGGCACGGTTCTTGTTGTCCGTGAGGCACTCGATCAGCAGCGCGGAACCCTGCGGGCCGCGGCACTCGTACATGATTTCGGTGTAATCGACGACCTCGCCGGTGAGCCCGGCGCCGCGCTTGATGGCGCGGTCGATATTGTCAGCGGGCACCGACGTCTTTTTCGCCTTGGTGACGGCCAGTTCCAAGCTGGGGTTGCCGGAGAGGTCGGGGCCGCCCATGCGCGCGGCGACTTCGATGTTCTTGATCAGCTTGGCGAACGACTTGGCCCGGCGGCTGTCAAGGATGGCCTTCTTATGCTTGGTCGTCGCCCATTTGGAGTGGCCTGACATGCTTTACGCTTCTCCTCTGATCATTCGAATAAACAGTTCATGCACGCGCTTCTCCCCCGTCACTTCCGGGTGGAAGGAGGTGGCCAGCAGCTTGCCGGAACGCACTGCAACAATTCTAGCCGTCCCGTCCAGGGATTCGGGGTGGCCGGCTTTCGACGGTTCCACCTGGGCAAGGACTTCGACACCGTCGCCGACGCGCTCCACCCAGGGCCCGCGGATAAAGACGGCGTGGACCGGCGCCACTGCCCCGCCCGCGCCGCTGAACCCTAATCCCCTGAAGTCCAGGTCCGTCTCGAAGGACTCGCGCTGCCGGCCGAAGGCGTTGCGGCGCACGGTGATGTCGAGTCCGCCGAACGTCTGCTGCGGGTTTCCGGCCAGGTCCTTCGCCGGGTCCGCGATCTCGTCCGCCAGCAGGATCATCCCGGCGCACGAGCCGTAGACGGGCAGGCCGGCCTGGATGCGTTCGCGCAGCGGATCCCGGAGCCCGAAGATCCGGGAGAGCTTGTCGATCGTGGTCGATTCGCCGCCGGGGATGATGAGGCCGTCCAGGCCGTCGAGTTCGGCGGGACGCCGGATCCCGACGCCGGCGGCGCCGGCGGCTTCCACGGCATGCAGATGCTCCCGGAAATCGCCCTGCAGCGCCAGGACGCCGATCCGGAGCCCCGTTCCCACGCGGGATTCAGGGGAAAAAGAGGGGGTGGTCATCCCCACAGCATAATGCTCTGCGCCTGCACGGCACGCATGGAAGAAGCATGCAGCGGCCCCCGGGCGTCCGGGTTCCATGCCGCTGCTGGGATATATTACAGAGCATGCTTTACTTCAGCGTTCCGCTCGGCAAGTTCGTCCGCCGGGTCTCCCGGCTCAGGGGCGGAGGCTCGGCCCTCCCCGGGCTTGTGGTCGAAAAAATCGACCCCGATTTCATGCGGCGGACGCTGTCCACGCTGCCGCTGGGGGTCGCCGTCGTCAGTGGCACGAACGGGAAGACCACCACCACCAAGATGGTTGTGGAACTGCTCGAGAGCCAGGGACTGAGAGTCTTCACCAACCGCACCGGCAGCAACTTCACCCGCGGCGTGGCCGCGGCGCTCCTGGGCGAGGTCGACTGGCGGGGCCGGCTCGATGCCGACGTCGCGGTCCTGGAACTGGACGAGGCGCATGCCGTCCACTTCGTCAACAAGGTCCCGCCGCGGTACAGCCTCCTGCTCAATGTCCTTCGCGACCAGCTGGACCGGTTCGGCGAGATCGACAAGACCGCCGAACTGCTCCAGCACATCGCGTCCAAGACCACCGGGACCGTGGTCCTGAACCGGGAAGACCCGCGCGTCGCCCGGATCGCCCAGACCCTGGACGGACCGGAGGTGCTCTACTTCGGGCTCGACGATTCGCTGCTGAGCACCTTCCCCAACGACGACGACATGCGCGCCGCCCCGGGCAGCCCGGTGCCGGCCGCCCCCGCCCGGCCCGCCGCCGACGTCGTGTTGCGCCGCGTGGGCGCCGACGACGCCGATTTCGAGTACGACGGCGCGACAGTCACCACGGGGATGAAACTGCGCGGCGTCTACAACATCTTCAATGCCGCCGCCGCGCTGACCCTGGCCCGCGGCGTCTCCGGCGCCCGCGGCACCGGGACCGACCAGGCCGGACTGCTCACGGCGCTGTCCAAGGTGGCGCCGGCGTTCGGCCGCGGCGAAAGCCTCGTGGTCGATGGCCTGCCGCTGGAACTGGTCCTGGTCAAGAACCCCAGCGGTTTCCGGCTCGGCCTCAAATCGTTCCCCGCCGCCGGGTACGCCACGATGATCGCGATCAACGACAACTACGCAGACGGCCGGGACATGTCCTGGCTGTGGGACGTCGAATTCGACACGCTCCGCAACGGCGGCGTGGACCAGCTCACGGGCTCCCGCGCGTATGACATGGCGCTGCGGCTGCAGTACGACGACGTCGCGATCGGCGCCGTCGACACGGACATTGCGCCGGCACTCGCGGCGTTCATCCGCGGCGGCGAGGGCAAGCCGAAGAGGATCTTCTGCACCTACACGGCCATGCTGGCCATCCGCCGCGAGCTGTCCAAAATCACCACAGTGGAGGTGGTCTCATGACCCCCGCGTCCCCCGAATCCCCCGAAACCCCGCACGAGCTGTCCTTCGGGCACGAACTTCCGCCCGAAGATTCCGCGGCCCCCAGCAAGGGAACCATCCGGGTCCTGCAGCTCTACCCGCGGGACATGAACATTTACGGCGACTGGGGCAACGCCCTGGTCCTCGCGCAGCGCCTGCGCTGGCACGGCTACACGCCGGAACTGCTCGAGTACAACGTTGGTGACCCGTTCCCGGCAGATGTGGACCTGATTGTCGGTGGCGGCGGACAGGACAGCGGACAGCTCGTCATCCAGGACGACCTCCTCTCGCGCGAGTCCACCCTGAAGCAGATGGCCGACGCCGGCACCCCGATGCTCGTGATCTGCGGGCTGTACCAGCTGTTCGGGAAATTCTTCAAGACCCGGCTCGGGTCGGTCCTCCCGGGCATCGGCATCCTGGACGTGGAAACCCACGGCACCGACGAGCGCCTGATCGGCAACGTCACGGTCTCCTCCCCCGAATTCGGCAACATCCTCGGCTACGAAAACCACAGCGGCCAAACCACACTGGGACCGGGCGTCGAACCGCTCGGGACGACGGCCAAAGGTACCGGCAACAACAGCACGGACGGCCAGGAGGGAGCCCGCTACCGCAACATCGTGGCGAGCTACCTGCACGGCTCGCTGCTGCCCAAGAACCCGGCTCTCGCGGATTTCCTGATCCGGACCGCCGTCGAACGCAAATACGGCAGCTTCACCCCGGGCACGCCGGATGACTCCTACGCGGTGCTGGCGCGGGAACACGCCGCCCGCCGGCCCCGCTGACCCAGGTGGCAGGCACCGAGGGCGGCACGGTCCGGATTGGGCGCGACACCCCGGAGCGCGAGGACGTCCTGCGACTCCTGGGCGAACACCTCGCCGACATGTACGCGACCTCCCCGCCGGAAAGCGTCCACGCCCTTGAACCTGCCGCCCTGGCCGGACCCGGCATCAGCTTCTGGACCGCCCGGCAGGACTCCCGGCTCCTGGGCTGCGCGGCGCTGAAACACCTGGCTCCCGGCGACGCCGAGATCAAGTCAATGCGCACCGCGAATGCAGCCCGCGGGCGCGGCGTTGCGTCGGCGCTGCTCCGCCACCTCCTGGCCGAGGCCCGGCACAGCGGCTACGAACGCTTGTTCCTGGAGACGGGGAGCCAGGAGTTCTTCGCCCCCGCGCGGCGGCTGTACGAGCGGCACGGCTTCACGGACTGCCCGCCGTTTGCCGGCTACGAAGCCGACCCCAACAGCGTCTTCATGTCCCTGCTCCTGGACGCCGGGTAGCTGCCCGGCAGCCTTCCATGGGCCCCGCCTGCCGTCATCGGCTCCGGACGAAAGCCAGGACATCGCGCGGCACCCGCCGGCTCGATCCTGCCCGGATATGGCCCCATCGCTCGTAGACGATCAGGGTGCAGTCTGGAATCAATTGCGCGGTCTCCTCCGCAACCGTCCTCGGGAAGAACGCGTCCCGGCCGCCGCAGAGCAGCAGGACGGGCGGACGAATGAGCGGCAGTACCGCCCGCGCATCAAACGCGAACTCGGCCCGCGCCTCCGTCAGGACGTCCGCGGCGGGGCATCCGGAGGGGTCCAGCACGCGCCGGCCGACGACAGGTCCCAGCAGTTCCCGCAGCCAGCGGGTCCGCGGCCCCGGTAAGAGGTACTCGGCCATGACCGTCCCGGCGCGGCCTGGGTCTCCGGCAGCGACGGCGGCGGCCATCCGCTCGTCCACGTCCTTGCCCCACGCGCTCAGTTCGGCCGCCGTGACCACCATCGCGATGTGCCCGAAGGACTCGGGATGGCGTGCGGCCAGGTACTGCCCGATCATGCCGCCGAATGACTCGGCCACCACCAGGCCGACCCGGCCGCCGAACTCCTCGGCGATCAGCTGGGCGTAGTCGTCGGCCATGTCGGCGCTGGTGTGCGACGCCGGCATGTTCCGCCGGCGGGTGACAATCCAGATGGCGTACCCGGCCTCCTGATAGGCGGCAAACTCCCGCCGGAACAGTCCGCGCAGCACCCCCTGGGGCACGAAGCTCCCCGGTCCGCCCTGGACGAACAAGAGCGTCTTCGGGCCCCGGCCCCACGTCAGGTATTCCATCCCGTTGCTGAACGTCCCGCTCCGGGATTCCCGATCCCGCCGGTTTACCCGGGCCATGGCGCCGTCCTACGGTGTTATCTGAGTCGTCGGCTGCGGCTGCCGGAGCAGCTCCGCGAACTCCGCCGGCCGGGATGCCGGCCACCAGTGGCCGCTGTCCACCCGGATCACCGTGAGGTCATCCACCCAGGAATCCAGTCCGTCCACGAGGCCCGGCGACAGGAAGGAATCCTTCAGCGGCACCACCACCCGGACGGGCAGCGTCACGCGGCCGCCGGCCGGCCAGTTCACCGCCGAAAAGAAATTTGCGCGGTAAAGAGCCAGGCCGCGGATGGGATCATCGCCGACGTCGCGCTTGGCCATCTGCCCGTAGCGTTTCGTGAGGAGGAGGCGCCAGGCGGCCTCCGGCAGCTTCGGCACAAGGAACGCGGCGATGTACCAGCTGCGGGCCAATTGTCCGGCCAGCTGCGGCCACGCCCGGGGACGTGCATACCGGCTCCGCACCCAGCGGGCGAAGTGCCGCAGGTCCGGGCCCGAGATGGACGTGTACCGGCCGATCAGGCCCGCGGCCCTGGGGTCCTGGACGGCGGCCCAGCCCTGGATCGAGCCCCAGTCATGGCCCACAAGATGGACATCCGCGGCTCCGACGGCGGCCAGCACGGCGAACATGTCATCCACGAGCGTCTTCAGGGTGAAGTCCCCGGGGAGGCCGACGACGGCGGATGCGCCCGCGTTCCGGGTGTCGTAGGCGACCACGTGGTGGCTTCGGGCCAGATCACGGATGGCCGGCAGGAAGACCTGATGATCGTCCGGATAGCCGTGCACCAGGAGCAGTGTCGGCACTTCGGGTCCCGGCTCCCTGCCATACTCGAACACTGCAAGCTCAGCCCCGCTGGACGCGACGGTGCTCCGCCGTTCGTTGATCATCTCCATGCTGCCCAAGCTTAGGACCCCGGGGTGAGAATAAGCTCATGGGCGCCCGCCGCCGCGGCGCCCATCGACTCCAGCACGGCCGCGGTGCGCAGGCGCGTGGCTGCGTCCACCGCCGTTCCGGCGCAACGGCCCTGCGGCGCGTCGGCAGCCACCGAACACCAGCGGTAGGGTCCGCGGACCATCACCGACGGCGCCCAGGCCAGGTCCGAGGCGGCCCAGGACCCGGACGCGTCCTGGCTGAACTGCACCCGGACCAACAGGCCCTCGTTGTTGACCACGAACGACGGCGAGAGCTCGGTGATGCCGTTGCCGAGCCCGTACACAATCCAGGTTCCCTTGTACTTTTCGATCGGCAGCACCGAATGGCTGTGGTGGCCGTAGATCAGGCTGAACAGGCCGCTGTCCACGAGCGCATGGGCGACGTCGCGCTGCTGGGTGTTGGGCTCGGCTGAGTACTCTTCCCCGGCGTGCATGACCCCCAGCACGATGTCCGCGCCCAAAGCCTTGGCCTTGCGTGCTTTGGAAATCATGGCGTCGGGATCGAGCAGGTCGACCTGCCAGGGCTGCTCGGCGCGCAGCCCGTTGAGGCCGTATGCGGCATCAATGACGGCGATTTTGGCCGCGGCGGTCTGCAGGATCAGGATGCCCTGGGACTCTGCCTCGGTCCGGTACGAGCCCGTGTGCCGGAGTCCGGCGGCGTCGAGGGCGTCCAGGGTACGGACGAGTCCCGCGGTGCCGCGGTCAACGGTGTGATTGCTGGCGGTCGTGCAGGCCTCATATCCCACGCCGCGCACGGCGGTGATGATCTGCGGCGGAACGTTGAAGGAGGGATACCCGGAGAATGGTCCGTCCGGGCCGGCCACCGGGGTCTCCAGATGGCAAATCGCCACGTCGCTCTGCTCGATGTAGCGCCGCTGGCCCTCCAGCAGCGGCCCGAAGTCCAGCCCCGTCGCGCCGGCAGCGCGGGCGTCCTCGCGGGCCTGCTGCCAGAGCTGGGGGTGGACCAGCATGTCCCCGGTGACGAGGACGGAGGCGCACCGGGCGGCCGCACAGCCTGGCCCCTTCCCGGGCGTCGGCGTCGGCGTCGGCGTCGGCGGCGGGGTCGGAGTCGGGGTGCCCGACGGCGGCTGGGTAACGTCGGACGTTCCCCCGGTACCGCCGGCCGTGGGAGCCGGGGGGTTATCCGGCCCGGCGAGGAGTCCGCAGGATGCCAGCATCGACCCGAGAACAACGGCCGTTGCTGCGGTCAGGATCCGGCCCCGCGGCCTCGCGGTCGTGTTCTCCATGCCGCTCATCCTATGGTGGGCGGCATCACAACACACGGAGCCGATCGTTGAGAAGCGGCCGCCTGCATGAAAGAGTCATTTCATGACCAATCCCCTCCTGAGCCCCAGCACCCTGCCCTATGGACTGCCGCCGTTTGCGGACATCGACGACGCGCACTACGCCGAGGCCGTCGAGGCCGGCCTGGCCGAGCACCTTGCCGAAATCCAGGCCATCGTGGACACTCCGGCGGCCCCGACCTTCGAAAACACGGCCCTCGCCATGGAACGCTCCGGGCGGCTCCTGGACCGGGCCGCCGCGTCCTTTTTCACGCTGGTGTCCGCAGACGCCTCTGACACCATCCGCGACCTCGAGACCCGCCTGTCCCCGCTCTTCGCCGCCCACCAGGACGCCGTCTACCTCAACCGCGGGCTCTACGAACGCTTCGCGGCGCTGGACGCAACGGTCCTGGACGCGGAGTCCGCCCGGCTCGTGGAGGAATACCTCAAGGAGTTCCGGGCCTCCGGCATCCAGCTCGACGACGCCGGCCAGGAGCGCCTCAAGGAGGTCAACGCCGAGCTGTCCCGGCTCGGCACCGAGTTCGGCCAGCGCGTCAAGGAGGGCATGAAGTCCGCTGCCCTGCTGCTGGATGACGCCGCCGACCTCGCGGGCCTGCCCGCCGACGACGTCGCCAGCGCCGCCGAGGCCGCCCGGACCGCCGGGCACGAGGGAAAGTTCCTGCTGACCCTGATCCAGCCGAGCAACCAGCCTGCCATGGCCGCGCTGGCGAACCGGGAAATCCGCCGTCGCCTCTACGAGGCCTCCATCGGCCGCGGCAGCGACGGCGGAAGCTTCGATGTGCTCGACCTGGTCAAGGACATGGTCCGGCTCCGCGCCGAGAAGGCCAGCCTTCTCGGGTTCGCGAACTTCGCCGAACTCAGCGTGGACCGGCAGACTGCACCGGACTTCCAAGCCGTCCAGGCAATGATGAGCCGGCTGGCCCCCGCAGCCGTCCGCAATGCCGACGCAGAGGCCGAGGCGCTGGCCGGGGCCGCCGGCCACCCCCTCGAGGCCTGGGACTGGGCGTATTACTCGGCCAAGGTCAAGCGGGAGCGGTATGCCGTGGACGAACAGGCCCTGCGCCCCTACTTCGAGCTGGACCGGGTTTTGAATGATGGCGTGTTCTTCGCGGCAAACGCCCTGTACGGCGTCACCTTCCACGAACGCGCCGACCTCGCCGGCTACCACCCGGACGTGCGCGTCTGGGAGGTTAAGAATTCCGACGGCACGGATCTGGGCCTTTTCCTGGGCGACTACTACACACGGGAGACGAAGCGCGGGGGCGCGTGGATGAATTCCCTCGTGGAGCAGTCAGGGCTCTTGAACACCCGACCCGTGGTGATCAACAACCTCAACATCTCCAAGCCGCCGGCCGGCGAGCCCACCCTGCTGACGCTGGACGAGCTCCGCACCACCTTCCACGAGTTCGGCCACGCCCTGCACGGCCTGTTTTCCGCCGTCACCTATCCTCGGTTCTCCGGCACGAACGTGCCGCGGGACTTCGTGGAATACCCTTCGCAGGTCAACGAAATGTGGATCATGTGGCCCGAAGTCCTGGCCAACTATGCCCGGCACCACGCCACCGGCGAACCCCTGCCGCAGGAGACCGTGGACAAGCTCAATGCCGCCCAGCTTTGGGGCGAAGGCTTCGGCACCACGGAATACCTCGGCGCTGCCCTGCTGGACCTGGCGTGGCATGTCCTGGATGGCTCCGACATCCCGGATGACGCCGTCGAGTTTGAAGCGAAGGCGCTGGCCGCGGCCGGCGTGGCGCACAGCCTGATCCCGCCGCGCTACCGGACCGGCTACTTCCAGCACATCTTCGCGGGAGGCTGGTATGCCGCCGGCTACTACTCCTACATCTGGAGCGAGGTCCTGGACGCTGACACCGTGGAATGGTTCAAGGAAAACGGCGGACTCAGCCGCGCGAACGGCAATTTCTTCCGCGCCGAACTGCTTTCCCGCGGCAACAGCCGGGACCCGCTGGAGTCCTTCCGCGCCTTCCGCGGCCGGGACTCGGATCTCGGGCCGCTGCTGAAGCGCCGCGGCCTCGACTAACCCCCGCAGAACGCAAACGACGCCGGGCGGTCACCTAAGAAGGTGACCGCCCGGCGTCGTCGTTCAATCAGAAGCGCAAGGCGAAGGGCGGCGTGATCCGGCAGCGTGCGTAAAAGGGGCCCCGCGCCCCGGGCAGCCGCTCAGCTGCCAACAGGGCGCGGGGAATAGCACGCAGAGGATCAGCGCCGTCCGCGTTCGACTGCTTCTCCACAAACTCGGCGCCGAGGCGCCTCGCTTTTGGAGCCTCTGCAGTCTCTCTTATTGAGCCAAGCGGGTTAGGCGCGATTATCGCCTAGTATTACCAGCCGCGCTCGGCGAGGCGGTGCGGCTGCGGGATCTCGTCGACGTTGATGCCGACCATGGCCTCGCCCAGACCGCGGGAGGCCTTGGCGATCTCGTCCGGGTCGTCGTAGAACGTGGTGGCCTTCACGACGGCGGCGGCCCGCTGGGCCGGGTTGCCGGACTTGAAGATGCCGGAGCCGACAAACACGCCGTCGGCGCCGAGCTGCATCATCATCGCGGCGTCGGCCGGGGTGGCGATGCCGCCGGCGGTGAACAGCACCACCGGGAGCTTGCCGGTCGCGGCAACTTCCTTGACCAGTTCGTATGGGGCCTGCAGCTCCTTGGCCGCGACGTAGAGCTCGTCCTCGGCCATGCCGGCGAGCTTCTTGATCTCGGCACGGATCTGGCGCATGTGCGTGGTGGCGTTGGAGACGTCCCCGGTGCCGGCCTCGCCCTTGGACCGGATCATCGCCGCGCCCTCGTTGATCCGGCGCAGGGCCTCGCCCAGGTTGGTCGCACCGCAGACGAACGGAACGGTGAAGTTCCACTTGTCGATGTGGTTGGTGTAGTCCGCCGGGGTCAGGACCTCGGACTCGTCAATGTAGTCCACGCCGAGGGACTGCAGCACCTGCGCCTCGACGAAGTGCCCGATCCGGGCCTTGGCCATAACGGGCACGGACACGGCCGCAATGATCTTGTCGATCATGTCGGGATCGGACATGCGGGACACGCCGCCCTGGGCGCGGATATCGGCCGGAACACGTTCCAGCGCCATCACGGCCACGGCACCGGCGTCTTCGGCGATGCGGGCCTGCTCGGCGTTGACGACGTCCATGATGACGCCGCCCTTGAGCATCTCAGCCATGCCGCGCTTGACGCGGCTGCTGCCCGTGACGTTCTTCGCGGACGCGCCGGCTTCGCTGCTTACATCAGGTGTAGACACAAAAACCCCTATGGGTAGATAGATGACCTCGCCGGGGCGCGGACGGCACGTTCATGCCGTGTCTCGCACACACCGGATTACCGGATCCATTGGCCGGTAAAGCTAATACTATCCCCCGGCCGGGGCGCGGCAGAATTCGGGTTACAGCAGTCGAATCTCGCGCGGGGACAGGGATTCGGCGCGGCCGCCGGGGTGCCGCCTGGCGCTGTCAGGCGGGACGTTCCGTGGCGGTACCTTCGGGTTCCGCCAGCGACTGGCGGTGCACTGTCACGATGCGCTGGATCACCGTCACCAGGCTCGCTGTAGCGAGAAGGCACAGCGTCACGAAGAGCACCACCGGGGTCAGGCCCAGTCCGGTGAGCCCCGTGACCACCAGCACGGACACGAGGCGCTCGGCGCGCTCGGCGATGCCCACGTTGGCGTGGAAGCCCAGGGCCTCGGCCTTGGCCCGCGCATAGGAGACCACCATGCCGAGCACCAGGCAGAGAATCGCGGCGACGGCGACGGCCGGGTTGGCGCCGCCGGTGAAGAACCAGACGGCGACGCCGGCGAACAGGGCGCCGTCGGCCACGCGGTCAAGGGTGGAGTCCAGGAAATTGCCCCACCGGCCGCCGCGGTGCTGCATCCGGGCCATGATGCCGTCAATAACGTCGGAGAAAATGAACGCCGTGATGAACACGGTCCCCCAGAAGAGCTGCCCGAGCGGGTAGAACACGAGAGCGCCGATCACGACGCCGAGCGTGCCGACCACGGTCACGGCGTCGGGAGAGACCCCGATCCTCAGCAGCCAGCGGGCAACCGGGGAAAACAGGGCGGTGAAGAAGCCCCGGGCGTGCCTGTTAAGCATCCTTCTCCCCCGCTGTGTCCTGCGGCGCGGGCATTTCCTGCGGCCATGCGTCGGCGACCTGCTGACGGACCTCACCGAGGGTCTGCGTGACCGCCTTTGTCTGGGCAATGATGGGGAAGAAATTTCCGTCACCGCCCCAGCGCGGCACCACGTGCTGGTGCAGATGGCCGGCGATGCCCGCCCCGCCGGTGACGCCCTGGTTCATGCCCAGGTTGAAACCGGAAGGGTTGGCGACTTTGCGCAGCACCCGCATGGCCGTCTGGGTCAGTTCGGCGAATTCCGCCGTTTCCTCGACCGTGAGGTCCGTGTAGTCCGGGATGTGCCGGTAGGGGCAGACCAGCAGGTGGCCCGGGTTGTACGGAAAGAGGTTCAGCACCACGTAGCTCGTCCTTCCCCGGTAGACGATCAGGGAGTCCTCATCGCCCCGCTCGGGCGCGGCGCAGAACGGGCAGTCGTCCGGGTTCTTGAACTGGTGCTGGCCGCCCTTGATGTACGCCATCCGGTGCGGGGTCCACAGGCGCTGGAAAGCGTCCGGGACCCCGGCCAGGCTGAAGTCGTCCGTCACGGCGTGGTCGCCCGGATACTCCGGCCCGGCCCCTGTGGTTTCCTGCACGCGCTGCCCTTCCGTCTGCCTAGCTGGTCCGGTTTCGGACAGCGTCGACGATCCGCTGTACGGCCTCGGACACGGGCACGCCGTTGTCCTGGCTGCCGTCGCGGAAGCGGAAGGACACTGCACCCGCCTCGGCATCGTCCCCGCCGGCGATCAGCACGAACGGGATCTTGTCCTTGCTGGCCGTGCGGATCTTCTTCGGGAAACGGTCCGAGGAGATGTCTACCTCGGCGCGGATACCGGCCGCCTTGAGCTGGTCCACGACGTCGAACATGTAGTCGTTGAAGGCTTCCGCCACCGGGATGCCCACCACCTGCACCGGTGCCAGCCAGGCGGGGAAGGCACCGGCGTAGTGCTCGGTAAGCACGCCCATGAAGCGCTCCACCGAGCCGAACAAGGCACGGTGGATCATCACGGGCCGCTGCCGGGTGCCGTCGGCGGCCTGGAACTCAAGCTCGAAGCGTTCGGGCAGGTTGAAGTCCAGCTGGATGGTGGACATCTGCCAGGTGCGGCCGAGCGCGTCCTTGGTCTGGACGGAAATCTTGGGGCCGTAGAACGCGGCTCCGCCCGGATCCGGGATGAGCTCGAGCCCGGAGGCTTCGGCTACTTCGGCGAGGGTGCGGGTGGCTTCGTCCCAGGTAGCGTCGTCGCCCACGAACTTGTCTTCGTTTTTGGTGGAGAGCTCGAGGTAGAAGTCGTCCAGGCCGTAGTCCTTGAGCAGGCCGAGGACGAAGTTCAGCGTGGTGGTGAGCTCGTCCTTCATCTGCTCGCGGGTGCAGTAGATGTGGGCGTCGTCCTGGGTCATGCCCCGGACGCGGGTCAGGCCGTGCACCACGCCGGACTTCTCGTAGCGGTAAACCGAGCCGAACTCGAAGAGCCGCAGCGGCAGTTCGCGGTAGGACCGGCCGCGGGACCGGAAGATCAGGTTGTGCATGGGGCAGTTCATCGGCTTGAGGTAGTAGTCCTGGCCGGGCTTGCGGACCGTGCCGTCCTCGTTCAGCTCCGCGTCGATGTGCATCGCCGGGAACATGCCCTCCTTGTACCAGTCCAGGTGGCCTGAGACCTCGTAGAGGTGGCCCTTGGTGATGTGCGGGGTGTAGACGAAATCGTAGCCGGCATCCACGTGGCGCTGGCGGGAGTAGTCCTCCATGGCCTTGCGGATAATGCCGCCCTTGGGGTGGAAGACCGGCAGGCCTGAGCCGAGCTCATCCGGGAAGGAGAACAGGTCCAGCTCCGCGCCGAGTTTGCGGTGGTCGCGGCGCTCGGCCTCGGCAATGCGCTCCTGGTAGGCCTTGAGCGCGTCCTTGGTGGGCCAGGCGGTGCCGTAGATGCGCTGCAGCTGCTGGTTGCTCTGGTTTCCCAGCCAGTAGGCGGCCGAGGACCGGGTCAGTGCGAAGGCGTTGGAGATGAGTTTGGTGTTCGGCAGGTGCGGGCCGCGGCACAGATCGCACCAGATGCTGTCCCCGCTCTTGCGGTCCACGTTGTCGTAAATGGTGATGTCGCCGGCGCCGACCTCGACGTTGACGCCCTCTACGGCCTCGGCGGCGTCATTCTTCCTGCCCAGCAGTTCGAGCTTGTAGGGCTCGTCCTTCATCGCCTCGCGGGCCTCGTCCTCGGACACCACGCGGCGCACGAACTTCTGGTTCTGGTTGATGATCTTCTGCATCATCTTTTCTAGCTGGCGGAGGTCTTCCGGGGTGAACGGTTCCGCGACGTCGAAGTCGAAGTAGAAGCCGTCCGTGATGTAGGGGCCGATGCCGAGCTTGGCGTCCGGGCGCAGCTGCTGCACGGCCTGGGCCATGACGTGGGCCGTGGAGTGGCGCAGGACGTTGAGCCCGTCCGGGGAATCAATGGTGACGGCCTCGACATTGGCGTCCTCGGGAAGGGGCTGGTCCAGGTCCTTCAACTCGCCGTTCACGCGGGCCACAACGACGTCGCGGCGCTCAAAGAAGAGTTCCGCGCCGGTGGTCCCGGTAGTCACCTTGGTCTCTTCGCCGTCGACGAGAAGGGTGATCTGCTGGGCATCTGACACGGGTGTCTCCTATTCAAAGTTAAGGCTTCGTAGCTTGTGGCGTACGGGGACCACAGCCAGCCTCGTCCATGCTATCGGTTTCTCCAGAGGCCAACCAACGCGCCACGAGCGAGCCGCACCGCCGGCCGGTCAGCCGCCCAGCCCGGTGATGGCGAGGTTCCTGCTGATCCCGTCCAGGGGGCTGGACAGGGGGCCGGACAGGTAAGGCTCCTTCCGGCCGGCGGCGCCGGGAGCCGATGCCGGGAACGGGAGGGTCTCCGGGCGGCTGAGGTCCCAGGCCATGGAGGCACTGATGCTGATCCCCCGCGGCCCGGTCCGGCGAGTGGTGCCGCGGATCAGGAGCAGGCGGGTGCCGAACAGCAAGGGTCCGGACTGCTCCTGCGCCTCGTGGAAGAACACCGAATCCACACAGCCCGTGCCGTCGTCGACGCTGATGAACACCACCCGCCGGCCGCCCCTCATGGGCGGGGTCTGAGTGGCCACCCGGACCCCGGCCACCAGCACCTCCGTGCCGTTGCGCAGTCCCAGCAGCTTGTCCGCGGTGGTGACGCCCAGCCGGTCCAGCAGCGGGCGGTGGCTGGTCATGAGGTGCTCGCTGACGTCCACAGCCATCAGGTCCAGTTCCGCGCGGACGTTATCCACCATGCTGGGTGCGGGCAGTGCCGCCTTGAGGTTCGTCAACTCCACGTCCCCCAGCGGCAACGCCAGCTGGCCCTCAATGACTTCCACGCCCTTCCGGAGGGGGCGGGCCTGTAGTTTTTGCAGGTGCTGAACCAGATCCGCCCGGTTGGCTTCTCCCCCGGACGCCCGGTGCAGCGAATCGAAGGCGCCCAGCTGGGCCAGTCGCTGGATGCTGGGCCGACTGAGCCGCGACCTGGCCCGCAGGTCCGCCAGGGAGTCGTAGGGCTGGCCGGCCACAATCCGTTTCAGCTCGGCGCCGGAGAGCCCGAAGATACCGTTCAGGCTCAGCCGGATGCCCAGCCTGCCCCGGTCCGGCCCGGATTGCACCCGCTCCACCCGGTACTCGGCCTGGCTCCGGTTGATGTCGAGGGGAAGGATGGGGATCCCCAGCCGGCGGGCCTCGGCCACGAGCAGGCGTTTGGGGTACATTCCAGGGTCGTGTTCCCAGAGCCCTGCGAGGAAGGCCTCCGGGTGGTGTGCCTTGAGCCAGGCCGATTGGTAGGTGGGCACGGCGAAGGCGGCTCCGTGGGCCTTGCAGAACCCGAAGCTGCCAAAGGCCTTCAGCGTGCCCCAGACCTTGTCCACCACCTCGGGACTGTAGTTCCGGGCCCGCGCCTCCTTCCGGAAAAACTCCTCCACCCTGGCTTCAAGCTCTTCGTTGCCCAGCGCACGGCGGAACTCGTCGGCCCGCGCCAGCCCGCACCCGGTCATGACGTCGAAGGTCTTGAGGATTTGTTCGTGGAAGACCGTGACCCCGTGGGTTTCCTGAAGGACAGGTTTGAGGTCCGGGTGCGGGTAGACCTCGGGAGCGAATCCGTGCCGGTGCTCCAGGAAGGGCCGGACCATGTCGGATTTCATCGGGCCTGGACGGAACAGCGAGATGTCAATGATGAGGTCGTTGAACTCCCGGGGGGCCAACTTGCCGATCAGTTCGCGCTGGCCAGGGGACTCGATCTGGAAGCAGCCCAGGGTGTGGGTGCTGCGGATCAGTTCAAAGGTTGGCTCGTCATCGAGCGGGACGGCGTTGAGGTCGATGTGCCCGTCCTCGGCGATGTAGTCCGGGCCCGTCCCGTCCGGCCCGGCCGGATGCGCGCCGGCGGCCACCACCTCGGCCTTGGACGGGTGGAGCCGGATCACTTCCCGGACGGCGAAGGCCATGGCGCTCTGCATCCGGACGCCAAGGACATCGAGTTTCAGCATGCCCATGGGGTCCATGTCGTGCTTGTCGAACTGGCTCATGGGCAGGCCAAGGCCGCTGGGCTGCACGGGGGTGCGGTCCAGCAGGGTGGCGTCGCCGAGGATGACGCCGCACGGGTGCATGGAGATGTGGCGGGGCAGCCGGTCCAGCCGCTCCGTGAGGTCCACCAGCAGGTCCAGCTGCTGGTTCTCGGAGAAGCCTCGCTGCTCCACCCGGTCAGCGAATTCCTTCAGCTCGGGTTTCTCCACGAGGGCTTCGCGGAAGTGCCGGGCCGAGAACCGCCACAGCTGCTTGGCGATTTCCCCGACCTCGCCGTCGTCCATGCCCAGGGCCAGGCCGGCATCGCGCACGGCACCGCGAGCGCGGTACCCGTTCTGCATGCTCATCAGCGTGACGCGTTCGGCGCCGAAGCGCTCAAAGATCTTCCGGTAGACGTTGTGCCGTTCGGCGCTTTCGACGTCGATGTCTATGTCCGGCAGCGTGGCACGGTCGCGGGAGAGGAAGCGTTCAAAGATGAGGTCGTGCTCGAGCGGGTTCACCTGGCTGATGTCGATCAGGTAGTTGACCAGGCTGGAGGCGCCCGAACCGCGCGCGGCCGCCCGGATGCCCAGGGCCAGGATCATCCGGGAGACCTCTGCGACGGTCAGGAAGTACGAGGCGAAACCCAGCGAGTCGATGATCCGGAGCTCATGCTCCAGCCTGGCCCGCAGCTGCTGTTCCCGCTGCCCGGAAATGCCCGGGAAGCGGCGGCCGATGCCGGCCTCACACCGCAGGGTCAGTTCGGCGAGCGCGTCGCCGTCGATCCCGATCACGGATGCCTCCGGGACCACGGGCTGTTTCCAGCCCATGTCGGCTTCCGGATCCATGCGGCAGCGGTCCGCGAGCGCCTCGGTCTGGGCCAGGAGCCGCTTGAGGTCCGCCGTGCCGTAGCCGGCGGCGTGGATGATCTCCTTGCCCAGCTGCAGCATCCGGGCCGCCGATTTGAGCCAGCCCTGCCCGTTGGGCTGCAGCAGCGGGGCGGCGGAGAGCTCGGGGAGGGATTTCAGTGTCCGGGCCGAGTCCAGCACATCGGCGGTGGCCGCGCCGTCCTCAGCCACGTACCGCACAGCGTTGCTCAGCACGGCGGGCACCCCGTGTTCTGCGGCGAGTTTGAGCATGCGCACCGCGTGGGCGGTGCTCAGCGGTTCCCCGGGCGGGCTGAGCTGGGACACAACCTCTGCCGCCAGCGTTCCGGGGGGCATGGCGTCCAGCCAGCGTTTGAACAGGGTGCGGGGCCGCAGGTAGCGCCGGCCGCCCATGGCCCGGCCGACGTCGGAGTCCGGGCCGATCAGCACTGTCAGGACCGGCTTCAGGGTTTCCGGGTGCAGGGTGCGGGAGGCCAGTTCCGCCCGGGTGACGGCCACCGGCACTATTCCCCCGGCCTTGCCCGTGGTGCGGGCGTGGGCGTCGGAGATCAGCCGGCACAGCGCCCGGTAGCCGGCACCGTTGTTGTGTCCCTGCGCCAGCACGACGACGCGTCCCCCGAGCTGGGTACGGTGGTCGCCGTCGTCGTCAAAGACTGCAAGGTCCACCCCGACGATTGCATCCAGCCCGGCTGCCATGCACGCCTTCAGGTGCTTGACGGTTCCGTACAGGCCGTCGCGGTCCGTGCAGGCCAGCGCGGTGGCGCCGTCAGCGGCGGCCGCGGCGGCAAGTTCCTCCGGCCAGGAGACGCCATAGTGGGCGCTGAACGCGGTGGAGACGTGCAGATGGGTGAAACTCATGCTGATTCGGGCTTCCGGAGGGGCTGCAGGGCGTCGTGGATCTTCAGGAGCCGCCACCGGCCGCTGCCGACATGCCGGGTCAGGTCAAGGGTGAGGGTGGAATCCGCGGCGTGATCCCCGGCCGCACGCACCTGGACCCGCCAGATCTCATGGTCCACCAGGCCCGGCCCGCTTCCGAGTGGCGCCCGGCGTTCCTCGGCCCACCATTGGCGGCGTTCGTACCAGCGGACGGGGTCCGCGCAGACCGTGTAGCACCGGCCGGCCCAATCGAGGCGCAGGGGCTGGCCCGAGGGCGTGCAGACGACATCCACGGACTCGCTGAAAATACCCACGTTGCCTCCCGACCCAGTCCGGGCTGGAGCCGGCCCAGTCCCCGCTTCGACTTCCTACGTCCATTCCGCATCCGGCGCCCTCAGTTCCAGGCGCCATGATTTTATTCGAACATATCTTCGAATAAATTCAGTCTACGTCGGAGAGGCGACAAAACCCAGATCGGGGGTGGACTCACGCAGGTACAGGTAGCAGGATTGAGCCATGAGCTCCCATAACGCACTCCTGAAGCACGTAAGCATCGCCGCCAAGGATCCAACCTTGGTGGCGACTTTTGATATTGACGGAAACATTCCCGGCCAGGGCGCCTACGTGGTGGGGCTCTTGGCAGCCACCCCGGACTATTCCCACCAGCGCAGGATGGGGATCGAGTTCATGAACGGCGAAGCCGTGTCCTTCTACTGCTTCAGCCACGACGGCACCGAGGAAAATTTCGACCTCAAGGGGGTCGAACACTCGGGCAACACCATTACCGGCCATTTCCCGCTTACGACTGTGCTTGGCCTGCCCAAGGGCCATCTCATGACGGCCTTCAGCGATTGTGACGGCCGGGACTACCAGGCCAACGTGCCTGTCGAAGAAGCCCTCTAGGCATCTTCTAGGAGCTGGACTTGTACACTTCCAGCTCGAGCGTGATGAAGGCATCGATCATCGCCCGGTAGGTCTTCTCGACAAGTTCGACGTCGATGTCCTTCTTTTCCGCCGTGGCGCGGACGTGTTCGATGACCCGCTCCACGCGCCCGGGCGCACGGACCTCGGCGCTGTCCGCCTTGAGGGTCCCGGCGATCCGGATCAGCCGTTCCCGGCGCCCGATCAAGGACACAATCTGCTCGTCCACCTCGTCAACAGCCACCCGCACGGCGGCGAGCTGTTCGCGGTCGGCCTGGGCGGCCTTGTCGTCTGCGTGATTTGTGGGCATGTGCATGACAGTATCGAAAGATGCAGCCACGAGTCGACTTCATATCGCTAGGTGTCCGCAGTGTTGACGCCTCACGCCGCTTCTACGTCGATGGCCTCGGATGGCCGGTCCACCGGGAAGTCCCCGGGGAGGTGCTCTTCATCCAGGTCAACCACGGCCTCATCCTTTCGCTCTGGGACGCGGGTCAAATGCAGTCCGAGGCGGCCACCGATCCCCCTGCCGGCATTGCGTGCATCACGCTCAGCCACAACCTGGCCGGCACGGCGGACGTCGACCGGGTGATGGCCGAAGCCGGGACCGCGGGAGCCCGCATCGTTGCGGCACCGAAGACCCAGCCCTGGGGCGGCTACACCGGCTACTTCGCCGATCCCGACGGCTACCGCTGGGAGGTCGCCTTCAACCCCGACTGGTCGGTCGACGGCGGCGGCAAAGTAACGCTCTGACTCAGGTAACCAGTGCCGCCCCGTGCCTTGGCAGCCGCCGGGCAGCCGCCAGACAGGCCGGCGTACCGCTAGAACAGGCTCCCCACCGGCTGGATGAGTTCCGGTGAGTCATTCCTGACGTTCCCGACGGCGGTGCCGACGGCGTCGATCGTCCAGCCTTCCGCGACGTCGTGCGCCCCGGCCCGGACCAGATCCACGAGCCCGGCCGCATCATCGGCCTGCGGGTCCAGCCACGTCTGCATGGTCTCGCGGTTCATGGGCAGCGGAACCCTGTCATGCAGCGCGGTCAGCTCGGCCAGCATTCCCCCGGCGTAGCCCTCCGGCGGCGAGTCGGTGGTCATGATCGAGGTCGAGAGCATCCAGCGCTCCGGGTCACCCTCTGCCTTGGACGGATCCCGCCACCATTCATAGAGTCCCGCGAAGACAATGGGGCGTCCGTCCTTGGGATGGACGTAGTAGGGCTGCTTGGTGCGGCCCTCGCCCTTCCACTCGTAGTAGCCATCCGCCGGGACGGCGCAGCGACGGGCGCGGGTCGCTTTCCGGAAGGCGGGCTTCTCCAGCACGGTCTCGCTGCGGGCATTGATCATCTTGGACCCGATGCCCGGGTCCTTGGCCCAGGACGGCACCAGGCCCCAGCGCGCAATGTGCAGTTGGCGGACCGGTTCTCCCTCCACAAGCCGTTCGAGCAGGATCGGCACATCAGCCGTCGGGGCCACGTTCCACGACGGCGGAATCGCGATCTCATCCTCCAGCCCGGCATCGAATTCGGCCAGCAGGTCTCCGACGGCCCGGGCCATCACGTAGCGTCCACACATGGCATCAGCATGCCACCGCACCCATCCCATGTCATCCGGGCTGCCGCCTGAGCCCGCCGAGGTCGCCGGAAACGTGCGAAGTCGCCGGAACTTTCCGGCGATTTCGCATCTTTACCGCGAATTCGCGTCGAACGGCGAAGGGGGCAGCGCTCTCTGCGGGAATAGCGGGCTGCAGGGTACGGTTGTTGGCAGTGACGTACGACTTCAGTTGGCGCCCGGCCCGATACGCCGGCCCCATCCACTTACTTGAGGAGAACTTCGTGGACTTCACCCCCGAATCCGGCACCATCACTATGTTTTCGACCACGTGGTGCGGCTACTGCAACCGGCTGAAGAAGCAGCTGGACGCACAGGGCATCGGGTACACCGAGATCAACATCGAGGAAGTCGAAGGCACGGCCGATCTCGTCGAGCAGCTCAACGGAGGCAACCGCACCGTCCCCACCGTGCTGTTCCCCGACGGCACCGCCGCCACCAACCCCTCCGCAGCTGAGGTCAAGAGCCGGCTCGCCGCCTAGGCCCTTCCTGCATCCCAGGACACCACCAAACCACGACGGCGCGGCCTCCCAAGGGCCGCGCCGCCGCCCGTTGCGCCAGTAACCAGTAAGTTGTGCCAGCAATCCGCGTTCCAGAACAGAGGAGCTTGTTTCATGGTCCATAAAGTCAAAGCCGCAGTAGTCCGTTCCAAGAATGCCGACGTCACCCTGGAGACGATCCTGGTGCCGGACCCGGGCCCCGGCGAGGCCCTCGTGGACATCCTCACCTGCGGTGTCTGCCACACCGATCTGCACTACAAGCAGGGCGCCATCAACGACGACTTCCCCTTCCTGCTCGGCCACGAGGCCACCGGCGTTGTCAGTGCCGTGGGACCGGACGTCACCGAGGTCGCCCCCGGGGACCGCGTGGTGCTGAACTGGCGGGCCGTCTGCGGCGAGTGCCGGGCCTGCCGCCGGGGCCAGCCGCAGTACTGCTTCAATACCCACAACGCCACCCAGAAAATGACGCTGGAGGACGGCACCGAGCTGACGGCCGCGCTGGGCATCGGTGCCTTCGCCGAAAAGACCCTCGTAGCGGCCGGCCAGTGCACCAAGGTGGACGACGACGCCGATCCCGCCGCCGTCGGCCTGCTCGGCTGCGGAGTCATGGCAGGCATCGGCGCGGCGATCAACACCGGAAACGTCCAGCGCGGCGATTCGGTCGCCGTGATCGGCTGCGGCGGAGTCGGCACGGCGGCCGTCGCCGGCGCGGCGCTCGCCGGCGCCACCACCGTGATCGCCGTCGACATCGACGCCAAAAAGCTCCAGCGCGCCAAGGACCTCGGCGCCACCCACACGGTGGACTCCTCCGCCGTCGACCCCGTCGAAGCAATCCGCGAACTGACCGGCGGTTTCGGCGCCGATGTGGTGATCGACGCCGTCGGCCGCCCGGAAACATACAAGCAGGCCTTCTACGCCCGGGACCTCGCCGGCACGGTGGTCCTGGTGGGTGTGCCGAGCCCCGAGATGACCCTGGAACTGCCGCTGCTGGATGTGTTCGGGCGCGGCGGCTCCCTGAAGTCCTCCTGGTACGGCGACTGCCTGCCTTCGCGCGACTTCCCCACACTCATCAGCCTCTACCGGCAGGGCAAGCTGGACCTGGACGCCTTCGTGACGGAGCGGATCACGATCGACCAGATCGAGGAGGCCTTCACGAAGATGCACGCCGGCGCTGTGCTGCGCTCGGTGGTGGAGCTGTGAACGCCGGCCCTGTGAGCATCCGGATCGACCGGCTGGTCACCTCCGGGACGTTTTCCCTCGACGGCGGCACCTGGGATGTTGAAAACAACGTCTGGATCCTCGGGGACGACGCCGAATGCGTCATCATCGACCCGGCCCACGATCCCGCTGCCGTGGCCGCGGCCGTCTCGGGCCGGAAGGTCACCGCAATCCTGCTCACGCACGGCCACGATGACCACATCAGCGCCGTGGGCGAGGTCCGGACGCTCGTGAACGCGCCGGTGTACCTGCACCGGGACGACTGGATGCTGTGGGAGCGGGTGTTCCCCGGCACCGAGCCGGACCACGCCATTGCCGACGGCGACACGTTCGACGTCGCAGGGGCAAGACTCGTGGCACGGCACACCCCCGGCCACTCGCCCGGGTCAGTGTGCTTCCTTCTCGAAAGCGAAGGCACCGTGCTTAGCGAAAAAACAGTGTTCAGCGGGGACACGCTGTTCCAGGGTGGCCCCGGGGCGACGGGCCGATCCTTCAGCGATTTCCCGACCATCATCGAGTCCATCCGGACCCGGCTCCTGCCGCTCCCGGCCGACACGACGGTCCGGACCGGCCACGGGGAACCCACAACGATCGGCGCCGAAGCACTGCACCTTGAGGAATGGATCGCCCGCGGCCACTGACCGCGTCCGCGGAAAGGCCCGGTCCGCTGCTTCTTGGGTTCTAGCGGTCGTTGCAACACCCAGAATTTTTGGGAGTTGCAACGACCGTGTCGTCTTTAACGGGTGAACCACGAACCAGCAGGAAATACACGCAGGAGCAGAAGGAAGAGTTCTTCCTCGTGTTTGACCGGCTCAAGAGCACTCCGGACCGCCGAAGAATGGGACCAGGGAATCCGCAAGTCGGGCGGCCGACGCATTTACCCCGATGGTCGGGTGGTCGACTACAAACGTGGTGTGACCACTATGACCTCGCCCACCGCTGCGTCCGGAACGGTTCTCGCACCTCCGGCGTCGCTATCGGCACTGGAGAAACCCCTCGATCCGCGGTTCCTCAGCGTGCAGGAGCGGGAGATCATCCGGGACCTGAAGACCGCAGGTTCCTCAGTCAGGGCGATCGCACAAACGCTGGGCCGTGCGCCTTCAACGATCAGCCGTGAGCTRGGCCGAAATACCGATGCCGTGATGGGCTATATGCCGCACGGGGCGCACCGGAGAGCCGCCGCCCGGCGGGCACGGCCCAGGGCCGCCAAGCTCGCTGGCGAGTCGGACCTGCGCGACTATGTGAAGGGCAAACTGCTCATACGCTGGTCACCGGAGCAGATCAGCCACACCCTGGTCGAAGAGTTSCCCGACCAACCGGAGATGCGCGTGAGCCCAGAAACGATCTACCAAGCCCTCTACATCCAGGCAAGAGGCGGACTCAAACGCGAAATGCAGGCAGCGCTGCGCACCGGCCGGACCCGCCGAAAACCCCACCGCAGTGGGGACCAACGCGCCTCCCGGTTCGTGGATCCGATGGTCATGATCTCCGAACGCCCGGCTGAGATCGAGGACCGCGCCGTTCCAGGGCACTGGGAAGGGGACCTCATCACCGGGGCGCTGAACCAGTCCGCGATCGCCACCCTGGTCGAACGCACCACCCGCTACGTGATGCTCGTCCACCTGCCCGGCGACCACACCGCCGAAACCGTCCGCGACGGCCTCATCGTGACCATGAGCACCCTCCCGGCGCACCTGAGAGGCTCCCTGACCTGGGACCAGGGAGCCGAAATGGCCGGCCACAAGTCCTTCAGCATGGCCACCGACATGCAGGTCTATTTCTGCGACCCGGCCAGCCCCTGGCAACGCGGTTCGAACGAGAACACCAACGGACTGCTGCGGCAGTATTTCCCCAAAGGCACCGACCTGTCCGCCTACGGGCCGGAAGACCTCGAACACGTCGCCCAGGAGCTCAACGGCCGCCCACGTAAAACGCTCGGCTGGGATACCCCAGCCGAGCGTCTGCGTGATTTACTAC